>JALYJW010000049.1 GCA_030775085.1 Acidobacteriota bacterium
GCCGTTACCGGCGGCGCTTCCGGTTGCAGTCAGGGCACAAATGGCATTGAGCCGTTGCTGGAAATGATGTCCCAAATCCCCGTCATCACACAGCGAAGCTTGACTCCATCGCCGAGGGTATCGAGGAAGAGTGCGTGTCCGGCAGCACCGCCGCGAATGCTCTGACCGGCTTGCGGCCGCACCAGCACCTGGCCATTCGCGCGAATGAAACTGTACTCCAGACCCTTCGTTGCCGAGGGCAGCGTGTACGTAACGGTGGTCCCGACCCACTCACTGGAAACCATGTGTCCTTGCCAACCCACCGGTACATTGAGCGTGGCGGCGCCATTGATCGGTTCGAGCGGCTCGGCGCCCTCGGTCGGGTAGTACGTGGCCAGATTGGGAAACGAAGAATTGCTGACCGTGTAGAGACCGTTATCTGGCGGACGCCCGACGGGAGACTGCACGAGCTGAACGGAGTTGTCGCTGGTGACGTTCTCGATGAGGAACGGCCCTTTCAAGCCGTTGAGGATGAACCTCACCGGCTTGCTGTTCTCGATGCGCAGATTCGAGAGCTCGATATTGCGAAAATGGTCATCGCCCGACCAGTAATTCGGCGAGTCGACCGTGCCGATGATCGGTCCATTCGGATCGCCGAGCGGCCAGTTGTTCGGTTTTCCCTTCACGTAGCCGGAGATCTTCAGATTTTCGAGGATTTGTCCGGACACGTTGTAGTACTTGAGCAGTCGGAACGGCGGGCCACCTGCCGTATTCGTGTCATAGACGACGTTCAGGCGGATGTCGACGTTGCGGATCGCCGACGCAACCTCGGTGAAGCTCATGCGGATGCGGGCGTGTCCGCTTCCGCTGGTGCCGGTGGTGTATTCGGCCGGACTGGTGTAGCTCAACTTTATGTTCTCGAGAGGCGCGCCGAGGGCAACGTCCTCGCTGAATGAGCCCAAACTGGTAACGTTCACCGTGTGGTTCTTGACGCCGTACGCGACGTAAGAACGCCCAACGTCCTTCGTGTATAGGGCATGAACGACGAGATCGTCACACCCGTAGCCGGTGGTGAGTCCGTAGATGGAGTCGAATGCATCCATGGTTCCGATGACGACGTTCTGCGATTTCGGCTGGCTCGTCAGCTCCCGTCCGCAGTTCATGCCCGCCATCACGCCCTGGACCTTGTTGTTCGGCATCGAGACGTTGATGTTCCCCTGATACAGCATCACGAAATTGAGACCGTGCGGCACGCCGGCGCCGATGTTGAGGCTCGGTCCCGAGACCGTGAATCCGTCGACGGTGATGTTGTTGCAGTAGTAGAAGCCGAAGATCAAGCCGCTCTCATTCGTGGCCAGTTGCCGTCCGATGATGATCGTGGCGCCGTCGGAAATGACATTCACCCCCTTCAGGCTCGTGAACACGGCCAGATTGTTGTTTCCTGGACTGACGCCAGGGCTGAAGACCAGGTATTTGCCCGGCGGGAACAGAAGCTTCCCGCCGACACCCGACGCGATTGCGGCGGTCTGCAACGCAGCCGCTGCCGCACGAATCGCGAGGGTGTCGTCGGTAACCCCATCCCCGACGGCTCCATAGGTTTGAACGTTGTAGACCGCGGCCGGAAGAGCAAATACCGAAAAGCTAGCTGCAAGGATCAATACAAGGACAACAGCGCGCATGCAAACCTCCTGAAAAGAGAAGAGGGCGGCATACGCCGCCCTGAAACAAAAAAACGGCGGCATTACGCCGCCGTTCGTTGAAGCGATGGATTCACCGCCGCAGTCGGTATTTAACGATAAAGCCACACGCGAAGCAAGCTCACCAACTGCTGTGCGTCGATCGGCTTCGTGATGTAGTCGCTGGCTCCCGCTTCCATGCATTTCTCGCGGTCGCCTTTCATCGCCTTGGCCGTGAGCGCGATCATCGGCAGGTTTTTGTACTCTTCCATCGCGCGGATGCGGCGCATGGCTTCGTAGCCGTCCATCTCCGGCATCATCACGTCCATCAGTACGACGTCGATGTCCGGCGTCTGTTTCAGAATGCCGATCCCTTCGGCGCCGCTTTCCGCATACAGCACTTTCATTTTGTGTCGTTCGAGCAGGCTGGTGAGCGCGTAGATGTTGCGCATGTCGTCGTCGACGATGAGGGCCTTCTTGCCGGCCAGCACGGGATCGGACTCGTGCAGTTGCTCGAGCATTTTTCGCTTCTGCTCGGGCAGGTTCTCTTCGACGCGGTGCAGGAACAGCGCGGTCTCGTCGAGGAGACGGTCCGGCGAGCGGACGTCTTTGACGATGATCGCGTCGGCGATCCGTTTGAGCTCGTTCTCTTCCTTCCGCGACAGCTCGCGTCCGGTGTAAACCACGACCGGCACATCGGTCACACCGAGGTCGTTCTTCATCCGGTTGATGAACTCGAAACCGCTCATGTCGGGCAACCCGAGGTCGAGAACCATGCAGTCGAAACGCCGCTGCGAGAGGATTTGCAACGCCTCTTCACCCGAGCCGACGGCCACGATCTCGATGTCGTTGTCACCGATCAGCTCGACGATCGCGCCGCGCTGCTGCTCGTTGTCCTCCACCACCAGGAGCGACTTGTTCTGCCGCTCCAGGAAACCCTGGATCTTCGCGAAGGCATCGTCGATCGATTCCTTCGTGACCGGCTTCTGCATCTGCGCGAAAGCGCCCGCCCGCAGTCCGCGGCTCGTTTCATCCTCGGCGGAGATGATGTGGACCGGAATGTGGCGCGTGATGCGGTCATGCTTGAGACGGTCGAGCACCGTCCACCCTTCCATGTCGGGCAGTGCGATGTCGAGCGTGATGGCGTCGGGACGATAGCGTTGCGCCAGCTGGATGGCCGACTCGCCGCGCGTGGCGGCGATGGCCTTGAAGCCTTTGTCGCGGGCCATATCGATGAGGATGCGCGCGAAGTTCAGATCGTCTTCGACGATGAGAACCGTGCGGTCGCCCGTGACGATCGTGTCGCGATCATCCGGCACTTGCTCCTCGATGATCACCGTCGGCAACTCCGCGCCATCCAACGGGATGTCGATCTGACGCAGCAGTGCGCTCCGCTCGACCGTTTGCTCTCCGTCGTCCGACCAGGTCTGCTGTTCGGGGAGACGCTCGGAATCACGCCGCTCGGAATCGCGGAGTCTCTGCGCTTCGGCGTAGGTCTGCGGCAGATAGAGCGTGAAGGTGGAGCCCATGCCCAGCTCGCTCGCTACGCCGATCTCGCCGCCGAGCAGGCGGGCGATCTCACGGCTGATCGAAAGACCGAGACCGGTGCCGCCGAACTTCCGTGTCGTCGATGCATCGGCCTGCTGGAAAGCTTCGAAAATGATGCGCTGCTTCTCGTCCGGGATGCCGATGCCGGTATCGACCACGCTGAACGCGATCACGCCCGCTGCGCGGTCGAGAACGTCGTGGCCCCTGGACCAGCCGCTCGTAACGGTCTCCATCCTCAGCGTCACGCCACCTTTTTCGGTGAACTTGAATGCATTGCCGAGGAGATTCTTCAGCACCTGCTGGAGGCGCGTCGGATCGGTGTGGATCGCGCGCGGCAATTCCTCGCCCTGCTGGATCTCGAACGTGATGCTCTTGTCGTTGGCCACCTGACGGAACGTCCGCTCGGTGAGGTCGGCGATCTCGCGGAACGGAACATCGCTCAGCGAGACCGTCATCATGCCGCTCTCGATCTTCGACAGATCGAGGATGTCGTTGATGAGCGTGAGCAGATCCTGGCCGGAGCCATGGATCGTCTTCGCGAACTCGACCTGCTTCTCCGAAAGATTCTGCTCGGGATTGTCGGCCAGCAGCTTGGCCAGGATGAGCAGCGAGTTGAGCGGCGTACGCAGCTCGTGCGACATGTTCGCCAGGAACTCGCTCTTGTATTTCGACGTGAGCGCGAGCTGCCGGGCTTTCTCTTCGAGCTGCCGCTTGGCCTGTTCGACCTCGCGATTCTTCTGCTCGACCTCTTCGTTCTGCGCCGTGAGAAGACGCGCTTTCTCTTCCAGCTCTTCGTTCGTCTGCTGCAGCTCTTCCTGTTGCTGCCGCAGCAGTTCCTCGGATGTCTGCAGGGATTTGGCCTGCTGTTCGAGCCGCTTGTTCGTCTCGGTGAGCTCTTCCTGCTGCGCCTGCAGCTCTTCGGCGAGCGACTGCGACTGCGTCAGCAGCTCTTCCGTCCGCATGTTCGCCTGGATCGTATTGAGCACGACGCCGATCGATTCGGTGAGCTGATCGAGGAACGACTGGTAAGTCTCGGTGAACTTGGTGAAGCTGGCCAGCTCCATCACCGCCAGCACCTGACCCTCGAAGACGATCGGCAGCACGATGATGTTCAGCGGCCGCGATTCGCCGAGCCCGGAGTTGATCTGCACGTAGTCATCCGGCGCATCAGTGATGAGAATGCGCTGCTTCTCGAACGCGGCCTGCCCGACCAGCGACTCGCCGATGCGGAACTCCTTGTTGAGGTGTTTGCGCTCCTTGTACGCGTAGCTCGCAGTCAGCTTCAGGCGCGCGTCATCGCCACCATTCGTCTGATCCATCGTGTAGAAGACGCCGTGCGCGGCACTGACCACCGGAGCGAGCTCGCTCAGGATCAGCTGCGACACCGCGTTCAGGTTCTTCTGCCCCTGCATCATCCGCGTGAACTTGGCCAGGTTCGTCTTCAACCAGTCCTGCTCCGTGTTCCGCGCAGTCGTCTCGCGGAGGTTGCGGATCATCTCGTTGATGTTGCCCTTGAGCGCGGCCAGCTCCCCTTCCGCCTGCACGGTGATGTTCCGGCTGAGATCGCCCTTGGCCACGGCCGTGGCCACGTCGGCGATGGCGCGCACCTGCGTGGTGAGATTCGCGGCGAGCTGATTGACGTTGTCCGTCAGATCGCGCCACGTTCCCGATGCGCCGGGCACGTTGGCCTGTCCGCCGAGTTTTCCTTCCACGCCGACTTCGCGAGCCACAGTCGTGACCTGATCGGCGAACGTCGCCAGCGTGTCGATCATGTCGTTGATGGTGTCCGCCAGCTCGGCGATCTCACCGCGCGACTCGACGTTCAGTTTCTGCTTCAGCACGCCGCGGGCAACCGCGGTCACAACCTTGGCGATGCCGCGCACCTGGTTGGTGAGGTTCGAGGCCATCATGTTGACGTTGTCGGTCAGGTCTTTCCACGTGCCGGCCACGCCTTTGACCTGCGCCTGGCCGCCGAGTTTTCCTTCCGTGCCGACTTCGCGCGCCACGCGCGTGACCTCGGCGGCGAAGGAGTTGAGCTGATCGACCATCGTGTTGACGGTGTCCTTCAGCTCGAGCATCTCGCCCTTGACGTCGACCGTGATCTTCTTCGACAGATCGCCGTTCGCGACGGCCGTCGTCACCTGCGCGATGTTGCGCACCTGATTGGTCAGGTTCGAGGCCATGTAGTTGACCGAGTCGGTCAGATCTTTCCAAGTGCCCGACACGCCCTTGACCTGCGCCTGCCCACCCAAACGTCCTTCGGTGCCGACTTCGCGCGCCACGCGCGTGACCTCGCCGGCGAATGTGTTGAGCTGATCGACCATCGTGTTGATGGTGTTCTTGAGCTGCAGGATCTCGCCCCGCGCATCGGCGGTGATCTTCTTGGAGAGGTCGCCGTTCGCAACCGCGGTCGTGACCTCGGCGATGTTGCGGACCTGGCCAGTGAGGTTGCCGGCCATCGAGTTCACCGAGTCGGTGAGGTCCTTCCACGTACCGGCCACGCCTTTGACCTGCGCCTGACCGCCGAGCTTTCCTTCCGTGCCGACTTCGGTCGCGACGCGCGTGACCTCGGCGGCGAAGGAGTTGAGCTGATCCACCATCGAGTTGATGGTGTTCTTCAACTCGAGCACCTCGCCCAGCGCTTCGACCGTGATCTTCTTCGAGAGGTCGCCCATGGCCACGGCCGTCGTGACCTGCGCGATGTTGCGCACCTGGTTGGTGAGGTTCGACGCCATCGAGTTGACGTTGTCGGTGAGGTCTTTCCACGTACCGGCCACGCCTCGCACTTCGGCCTGCCCGCCGAGCTTTCCTTCCGTGCCGACTTCGCGCGCCACGCGCGTCACTTCCGCCGCGAAGGAGTTGAGCTGATCGACCATCGAGTTGATGGTGTTTTTCAGCTCGAGGATCTCTCCCTGCGCTTCGGCGGTGATTTTCTTCGAGAGGTCGCCGAGAGCGACGGCGGTCGTGACCTCGGCGATGTTGCGCACCTGGCCCGTCAGATTGCCGGCCATCGAGTTGACGGAATCCGTGAGGTCCTTCCACGTGCCGGCCACGCCTCGTACTTCGGCCTGGCCGCCGAGCTTTCCTTCCGTGCCGACTTCGCGCGCCACACGCGTGACTTCCGCGGCGAACGACCGGAGTTGATCGACCATCGTGTTGATCGTGTTCTTCAGCTCGAGGATCTCGCCGCGCGCCTCCGCGCTGATCTTCTTCGACAGATCGCCCATGGCCACCGCTGTGGTGACCTCGGCGATGTTGCGCACCTGGCCGGTGAGGTTCGAGGCCATCGAGTTGACGGAGTCGGTCAGATCCTTCCACGTTCCGGCCACGCCTTTGACCTGCGCCTGGCCGCCGAGTTGTCCCTCGGTGCCGACCTCGCGCGCCACGCGCGTCACTTCCGAGGCGAACGCGCCGAGCTGATCGACCATCGTGTTGATCGTGTTCTTCAGCTCGAGAATCTCGCCCTTCGCCTCCGCGGTAATCTTCTTCGAAAGATCGCCGAGTGCGACGGCAGTGGTCACCTCGGCGATGTTGCGCACCTGGCCCGTCAGATTGCCGGCCATCGCGTTCACCGAGTCAGTGAGATCCTTCCACGTGCCGGCCACACCTTTCACTTCCGCCTGAACGCCGAGCTTCCCTTCCGTGCCGACCTCGCGCGCCACGCGCGTCACTTCCGAGGCGAACGCGCTGAGCTGATCGACCATCGTGTTGATCGTGTTCTTCAGCTCGAGCAGCTCGCCGCGAACGTCGACGGTGATCTTCTTCGACAGGTCGCCGAGTGCGACGGCCGTCGTGACCTCGGCGATGTTGCGCACCTGGCCCGTCAGATTGCCGGCCATCGCGTTCACCGAGTCCGTCAGGTCTTTCCACGTTCCGGCCACACCAGGAACCTCAGCTTGTCCGCCCAGCCGTCCGTCCGTACCGACTTCCCGCGCTACACGCGTGACTTCTGCGGCGAAGGAGTTGAGCTGATCGACCATCGTGTTGATCGTGTTCTTCAGCTCGAGAATCTCGCCCTGCGCTTCGGCGGTGATCTTCTTCGACAGATCGCCGAGCGCGACGGCGGTCGTGACCTCGGCGATGTTGCGCACCTGACCGGTCAGATTGCCGGCCATCGAGTTGACCGAGTCCGTCAAGTCTTTCCACGTACCGGCAACGCCTGGCACTTCAGCCTGACCGCCCAGACGACCTTCCGTTCCGACTTCACGCGCCACGCGCGTGACTTCCGAGGCGAACGCGCGAAGCTGATCGACCATCGTGTTGATCGTGTTTTTCAGCTCCAGCACTTCGCCGAGTGCTTCCGCGGTGATCTTCTTCGACAGGTCGCCCATGGCCACTGCGGTCGTGACGTCGGCGATGTTGCGCACCTGGCCGGTGAGATTCGACGCCATGGCGTTGACCGAGTCCGTCAGGTCCTTCCACGTACCAGCCACGCCCGGCACTTCGGCCTGACCGCCCAGCCGCCCTTCCGTACCGACCTCGCGCGCCACGCGCGTCACTTCCGATGCGAAGCCGCGGAGCTGATCGACCATCGTATTGATCGTGTTCTTCAGCTCCAGCACTTCGCCGAGCGCCTCGGCGGTGATCTTCTTGGACAGGTCGCCGTATGCGACGGCGGTCGTGACCTCGGCGATGTTGCGCACCTGGCCCGTCAGGTTCGAGGCCATCGAGTTCACCGAGTCGGTGAGATCCTTCCACGTTCCGGCCACGCCCTTGACCTCGGCCTGACCGCCCAGCTTCCCTTCCGTTCCCACTTCGCGCGCGACGCGCGTGACTTCCGATGCGAACGACCGCAACTGGTCGACCATCGTGTTCGTGGTTTCCTTCAGCTCCAGGATCTCGCCGCGTGCATCGACCGTGATTTGCTTCGAGAGATCGCCGTTCGCGACGGCGGTGGTGACGGCGGCGATGTTGCGCACCTGATTGGTCAGGTTGGCCGCCATGTAATTGACCGAGTCGGTCAGATCGCGCCACGTCCCCGAAACGCCCTGCACATCCGCCTGACCGCCGAGCTTTCCTTCGCTGCCCACTTCGCGCGCCACGCGCGTCACTTCCGATGCGAACGACCGGAGCTGGTCGACCATCGTGTTGATCGTGTTCTTCAGCTCGAGGATCTCGCCGCGTGCTTCCGCGGAGATCTTCTTCGACAGATCGCCGCGCGCAACTGCCGTCGTGACTTCCGCGATGTTGCGGACCTGACCCGTCAGATTCGAGGCCATGGAGTTGACCGAGTCGGTCAGATCCTTCCACGTACCGGCCACGCCCTTCACATCCGCCTGCCCGCCCAGCTTGCCCTCGGTGCCGACCTCACGCGCCACGCGTGTGACCTCGGAAGCAAACGAAGCGAGCTGCGCCACCATCGTGTTCACAGTCTTCGCGGTGCGGAGGAACTCGCCCTTCAGAGGCCGGCCATCGAACTCGATGGCCATCGTCCGCGTCAGATCGCCCTTGGCCACCGCGCCGATCACACGCGCGATCTCGTTGGTCGGCTGCACCAGGTCCGTGATCAGAGCGTTGACGGAATCCGCCATCACGCCCCACTGACCACCCACTGCCGGCACCTGCGCGCGCTGATTGAGCTTCCCTTCCTTGCCGACCACATTCGAGATCCGCTCGATCTCGGACGCCGTCCGTTCCTGCAATTCCAGGATGTCATTCAGCGTGTCGGAGATCTTTCCCTGCACCCCGACAACCTCCACCGGCATCCGCACGGAAAAATCGCCCTTCTTCATCGAAGTGAGCGCCCGCAACAGAAGCCTCTCAAAATCCTTCGGCCCCAGTTCGGTAGCCTTCTCGACACCAATGGTCGTCATGAGCCCGGTCTCCCTCCATCAGGAGCTACACGCAGCGAATCAGTTGTGCTGAAACGAGTTAAGGCGGACGGCCGCGTGTCCGAACAGACGCGCGGCAAGTCTAGGCCGAGGCGGAATGCAACTCAGGCGCCAGTAAAGATGAGGTTGGAAGGTAGAGGTAGTTTGCTAATTCGTTCGCTGCCGGGCCGTGCTGCGCGACTTACGCTCGTTCAATGACGATCCGCTGTTGGCTTGCGCTTGCGCTGCTGTGCGCGGCAATGGGCGTGAACGCGAGCTCTCTGCGGGCATGGCAACGCGACGATCTCCTTGAGAACTCGCGATACCAGTCAGCCAACGGAAGGTTCGTGCTGGTCGTTCGGCACTATCCGGTCGTTGGCGATTTCGCGTCGGTGCGCGTGGACACGGTGACGGATTTCGATTCGGAAGATGGCCTGGAGCTTCCGAGCGACGGCGATCCGGAGACCGAGACTGCTGCACTGTACGAAGTCACACCGCGCGGACGAATGCTCGTTTCGATTTTGAAGATTCCGCAGCACGGCTGGAGCCCGCTGATCTCGGATGCGGGCGATCGAATCATCGTCAATGGCCCGGTTGACTGGCCTGATTACCGGACGGCGACTGACCCGCTGCTGGAGATCTACGACGTTCGCGGCACACTGATCCGAACGCTCCTGCCATCCGATGTCTTCACTTCGACTGACATTACGGTCCTCATCCGCAACGCGTACCCACCGGACCTTTCCCTGCAGATTGACGACGAGGAAGGCGAGATCGTCGCGATCTCCATTGGCAATCTCGCAACGGTGCGCGTTCGCACCGCCGACGGAACGCTGGTAGAGCCGCTGCGCGATCTGCTTCCAGCGCCACGCGTTTACGCAAGCTCGACCCGAGAATCACCGCCTCGCGATCGCTTCGACGACGTGCTAAACGACGCCTGCTTTGAAGGAGCAGCGCGCATCGCCTCGAGCCAGCTCGTTGCGCGAGCGATCCAGCGACCGCTCCCGCCGTTCCCGGTCGTCGCCGTGAAAGCACGAATCCGCGGACGGGTATGGGTCGAGATGCTCATCTCGGAGTCCGGCGATGTGATCTGCGCGCGCGCCACACGTCTTCCGTTCGGAATCCGCGAAGCCGCGCTCGCTGCCGCACGACAGTGGAAGTTCACGCCATACGAGATCGATGGCCATCCCGTCCGAGTGACGAGCGAAGTGCTCTTCCACTTCGAGGATGTCGAGCCTTCTCAATGGGAAGAACTGCAACGGCACGCGCCGTATTGACGCCGACCGGAGCCCAAACGGTCTTACGTTAAGCCGTGGGGCGATTGTGTGAGTCCGCGTAGCGGACAACAGGCAATAGACCCCGGCTTCAGCCGGGGGAAATTGCGTTGTCGTAAATCCAGCCCGTGTAGCGGGCGACAGATCTGCCGCCCGCTACACGGGCTGGAGATGGGGCGCTGCAACCCCCCGGCTGAAGCCGGGGTCTACTTTCTTTCAGCGTGCTACGCACGCGCTCTCCGGATATCGCCGCTCCGCGGCTCGTGCGAAGCGCGGATGCACTCGGCAAGCGGCGCGTAAAACATACGAAGTTCAGTTGCCGATCCTCACTCTCCCGGTGTGCCCGGATTTCCTCCGTGGTCCAGTTCTGCCGGCAGGTCGAGTTTGATGGCGGGGTCGCCGAGGAGCAGGTAGACGCTCGATGTGTCGCCGGGGTATTGCGCGAGTGCTTCTACGATGAGGTCGCCGAGGCGTTGCGATGGTTTCTGCGCGGCCAGCCGGATGAATGTGCGTTGGATATCGCTCGCTCTTGCATGTACGGAAAGGCCGGATGCGGACCAGACTGCGATGGCGCCGCCGTCAGCGTCCTTCGTGAGCGCGGTGCCGAGAGGGTCGACGTAGCCGTTCTCGAAGCGATTGATGGTGCAGGTCATGGCGATGAAGACCGGCAACCGTGCAGCCGACGAGAGATCGTCGTACGCCGTGAGTACGCCTGCGTTCGAGATCTGATCGAGGCCGGGAGGCGCAAAAGGGTGATTCACGCTCACTTTGCGAGCGCGACCGCGCCCGTCTTCCCATCGACGCGGAACTGGCCCATGCGCAGGGAGTCGCAGCGGTTGAAGGCGGTGAAGTAGTAGTCGCTCTTGCGCGGGCCGTTGCTCATGACGACGAGGCAGGCGTTGGCGATGGTGGTGGTGGCGACGAGATGCCGCCGGACGAGGCGGATCGCTTCCGCTTCGTTGATCTTCGCGCCGGCCGCGCGGCGGGCTCTACCGGGACGATCGCCGACGACGCGCACGTCGGGCGGTGTCTGCTTCACGCGCGCGGGCTCGCTTTTCTGGAACGGAAGTCTTGGCGGCTCGGGCAGCGTGAGCCACACCGCCGTGGCGACAGCAAGTGCGATGACCACGATGAGTGCGACGGCGAAGCCGCGTCGCGTCCGAGGACGCAGGGAACGTTCATCGAAAAGATCGCCGGCGTAGACGCCGCAGGCCGGGCAGGAATCGGCGTCGCGCGGCAGCTCGGCGCGGCAGTTCGAGCAGTAACGGGCGTCTTCCACGGTGCAAGTATCGCCGAGTCGGTGCTCAGAAACTGGCGTCGAACGAGTTTTTCGCGAGTTGCTCCAGTTCTTCTCGGGTGAGGCCGAGCGCGTCCGCGGCAGCGTTGTAGTTTTCGTTGATGTAGCCGCCGAAGTAGGCCGGGTCGTCGGAGTTGATCGTGACTTTGAGGCCGCGGGCGAGCATCGCTCGCAGCGGATGCTCGCGCATGGTGTCGAAGACGCGCAGGCGGATATTGGAGAGCGGGCAAACGGTGAGCGGGATCTGTTCGGCGACCAGCCGGTCGACGAGCTCCGGGTCCTCGAGACAGCGGACGCCGTGATCGATGCGGCTGACTTTGAGGATGTCCAACGCTTCGCGGATGTACTCGGGCGGCCCTTCTTCGCCGGCATGGGCGACGGTGAGCAGGCCTGCCTCTCTGGCACGAGCGAACACGCGCGCGAACTTGGAAGGCGGATGGCCGCGCTCGGAAGAATCGAGTCCGACAGCGACGAGCCATTCGCGATACGGCAGCGCTTCGTCGAGCGTCTTCATGGCCTCGTCTTCGCTGAGATGGCGGAGAAAGCAGAGGATCAGCTTCGACGTGATGCCGAGGTCGCGCTCTGCGTCGGTCTGCGCCTCGTGGATGCCGGAGATCACGGTCTCGAATGCGATTCCGCGATCGGTATGCGTTTGCGGATCGAAGAAGATCTCCGCATGCCGCACGTTCTGCGAGACCGCCTTGCGAAAGTACGCAGCGGTCATGTCGTGGAAGTCCTGCCTCGTCTGCAGCACTCCCGCGCCTTGATAGTAAAGGTCGAGGAATGACTGCAGATCGCGGAAGTCGTAAGCGCCGCGAAGAGCGTCCACCGACTCGTGCGGAAGAGCGATGCCGTTGCGCCGCGCCAGCTCGAACATCAGCTCGGGCTCGAGCGTGCCTTCGATGTGGAGGTGGAGCTCGGCCTTCGGAAGACCTGCGATGAAATCCTGCATGGAGCGAGTGTAGCTGGCGCTCAGACGTCCTTCAGAATCTCGGCTTTTCTCGTCTCGTAGTCTTCCTTCGTGATCAGGCCCTTCTTGTACAGATCGTCGAGCTTGCGCAGGCGATCCTCGACGGAGCCTTTGTCTTCGGGCGGTGCGGCGGCGGCGCTGCCTGCGGCGGCCTTGCCCGAGGTCCATGCGGTCTGGAGACTCTGGCTGGCGAGAACGTCGGTGAACGCTTCCTTGAGCGCGTCACTCAAAACTTCACTGCAGTTGTCGGCGCTTCGGGCGCGACCGTAGCGATGGGCAGAGCCGGAGCCGGCGCCTTCGGCAAGCTTCGTCCCATCGGCACCGGAAAGGATCCAGGAAAGCTTCACCTCCGATGCGTACATCGATCCGAGCGCCTTGTTGCTTTCCTCGACGAAGAAGCGGGACACCTTCACGGTGAGGATTCGTGCTTTCGGATCCGATGACAAGAGACCCCAATCCGCGCCGATTCCCTGCAGCGTTTCTCTGGTGTAGGCGATCACGTCGCTGCCGGCGGTGATGGTGAAGACGTCGTCATCGTCATCCGTCCCTTTGCCGATTCTCTGCGCGTCGGCGGCGCTGCGGCCGTCTTCGACTCGCAGCTCGTACGACCGCTCCAGCATCGACGGCGGGATGTCCGGCGATTCCGAGTGAACACCTTCCTGCGGAACGAACTTCAGGTTGACGGTGAGGTCATTGCCCCGCGCGCTGGCATCGAGGGGGATCAAGAGTGTGAGAGCTGCAGAAAAGATGGCGATACGGAGCATTCGTTCCTCCCGGGGTGGATCTCCGCCGACTCTACGACGAAAGCTCATGGGTTGCCAGCGCAGGGCGGATGAGATTCCCTTCCAGCAGGCTGGCGATGAGACTCTGCACATCAGCGATCGCGGATTCCGAATCGATGTCGTACTCGGCCGCTACTGCAGCGGCGATGCTCGTCGCGCCGCTGCCGTTCTCCAGCAGCGCCCAGATCCGCGCGCCGGTTTCGTTGAGCACGTGATACACGCCCGAGGAGAGATGGAGCAGCAACACCTCGTCTCCCACGCGGCGGCTGAGGACGCGATCCGATACGCAAAACGCGGCATCGCCTGAGACTTCCGCGCGCGCACCGGCAACCTCGGCTTCACGCGCGCTGAGCGAACCGCCGCTGCGCGGCTCGCCGAGGAACGTACTCTGGCGCTCGCGATCTCCGGCCTGCCATGTCACGACGTAGCGACCGGAGACGAGCGTCGCGTCGATCGTGAATCGCAGCGTTTCGTTCGCACGCATCTCCAGCGGCTCGCGCATCGGCAGCACCATCGTGGCGTGGATGCTGTCCGGAAACCACGGTCCTGACGCGTATGCGATGTCATCGTGCAGGATGCTCTCGAACCAGAGCGCCACTCCGTGAATGACCTGCGGCACGGTCATCGTCCACATGGCTGTGCCATGGACGTTCGGCGAGACGATGGTCGCGTAGTCGAGCTCCGCCCAGCAATACGGCTCCGCGGCAAGATGCTGCGGTTCCACCGGGAGAGCGTAAGCGGTATGCAGCGCCATCGTTACGGCGGGAGAAAAGTCGATGCCGTCCACGGAGCTCCAGGGCTCGACGATGCGCGCGTAAAGCTCTTTGCTCGAGATCGGCGCGCAGAAGAGACGGGCGCGCTGCGGAATCAGCAGGCCACCGGGTTTCAAAAAATGCTCGCGCGCGTGAGCAAGCGCGGGGATGTGCTCTTCGAACAACGGCAGCGCGCCGGCGAGATCGGAGACGATGACGTCCACCTGCTCCGGCAGTGCAAGCTCCGACGCACGCATCTGCAGAAAATGCATCCGCTCCTCGACACCATTCGCCCGTGCGATCTGCTCGGCGACCGTGACGATGTCGGCAGAGTCCGCGGCGTAAACACGCGCCGCGCCGAGCTGGCAAGCCATCACGCCGAACGTGCCGAGGCCGGCACCGAGATCGAGCACGACGGAAGTGGGAGAGATGCAGGCAGCCAGCGCGCGACGATACGCGTCGACCCGGCGGCGATCGCGCAACATCGATCCGTAGTCGATGAGTCGATACATCAACCCTCCGGTCCGTGCGTCACACGATGCTCTTGTTTTGTCCCGGAGGGTGTTCGCTGTCTTGGGCGCCGTCCATGCCCAGCCCCTGCGTCAATTCCCCGATGGTGCCGAGGCGCTCGAGCTTCGGCGCGATGTACTGCCGCCTCTCCGATTCTGGAACAGGCGGTGTGACGGTCAGACCCTCGTCGTGCTGTGCCATGCGGGCATTGAAGCACAAAGCTCACCATGCGGCGCGCCGGAGCCGTTTCACCGCGCGTGGGAGTTTGCGGAGCCAGGACTCGAACGCCAGGGCGCGCAGGGTCTGATCCGACACGAAACCGGCCGCGCGGCAGGCCTCGCGAAACCGGTGTGGCTCGATGTATTGCGACGCAGCCACGATGTCGAGATCGTCCTCGGGCGGCTCGGCACGCCAAGCGTCGCCCGTAACCCATGACTTGCGACGCCTGCGAATGCGCTCGCTCACGCGGCCGCGGAGCATCTCCCGGACGACATGCTTGTCGACGAGCCACGGAATCGGCTCCAGCGCGAACGCCGCCTCGATGACGCGCGCATCGCACCACGGGTACACGAGCTCGATCGGCGCTCGCGTGAAGAGAGGATGCGCCCACTCGAAGTAGCTGGACCAGATCGGGGATGCCAGCGCTTCAACGGAAGACCCCGGTTCTCTTCGCGCCAGCAACCAATCGGGAGGAGTCCTGCGCACAGCGGCGCGACGCGGCCGGAAGAAAAAATACGGCGGCCGGCGCCGGAACAACGTGTAGCGGATCAGTTGCGCGGCTCGCTGCGCCCACGGAAGTCCGCGCAGATAGGACGTCAAATCGGCGGCGAGCACCGCATCCGCGGGATGACCATGGAGCGCGATCGGCGCGTGCTCCGCGGCGGCACGATAGATATCGCGCGTCATCGGCGCCGTGAGCAGCGGGCCCGGCTCGGCGGTCCAGATGTCCGCGTCGAGCGCCTGCAGCGGCGGATAGTCGTCGAGAGGGAACGTGCGCATGGGAATCCCGATCGACTGCGCCGCTTCCGCCGCGAACGGCTCTTCGACGTCCGCGATGCGCCTTCGATAGACGGACGTGCCGGCCAGCAGCCGCGTCTCCGGTCTCACTTCACGCGTCAGCGCGGCCAGCAGCGTCGAGTCGAGTCCCCCACTCATGAACACGACCGCGGCCGGATCGGTCACGCGATCGGCGATGGCGCTCTTCAGAGCCGCTTCCAGATGTTCCACCGCATCGCGGCGCGGACGAGTCTCGCGCGCCGGCAGCGTCCAATAGCGCTCCCGCGTGACACGCCCACCCTCGTCACAACGAAGGACATGCGCCGGCGGGAGGCGGCGCACGTGCGCGTAGATCGTGGCCTCCGCGTCCTCGCTGACGCCGCTGCTCAGGTAATCCGCGACCGAACGTTCATTGAGTTCGTCGATCCGCACTTCGGGATGCGCGATCACGGCATCGAGCGAATCTGAAAAAACAAACGCCCGCGCCGTGAGCGCGTAATAGAACGGCCGCACGCCGAATCGGTCGCGCGCGCAGAAGAGCTCTCTCCGCGGAGCATCCCAGACTGCGAAGGAGAATTCGGTGTGGATCTGCGCAAGTGATGCCGGGACATGGCCAAAGCATGTCGATGGCGTCGCTCCGGTTCCCGCTTTTCGATCGTGCGTCACGACGACGATTCCGCAGCGATCATCGATCGTCAGCACGGGCTCGGAAGAGGTGTCGAGCCGGAGGATTCCGCCGAGGTGCAGCAGCAGATTCGGATCGGGTGAGGAACCGTCGATCTGCAACACACCGGCGAACGATCTCATCGCAGCGACGCCTCGAGCTCGCGCTCCAGGAACGTTCCGAGCGTATCGGCGTTCTCCAGCGTCGGCGAAATGAACGAATACATCGGGATATCGTCAGCGAGAGCCGACGTCACTTCGAAGATCCGTTGCGACATCGCATCGCCCGGCAGCATTCGCGTGTGGACGTTGGCGATCAAACGGCGCCACGCGTCTCGCGGCGCCAATCGCACCAGCCTCGGCGAGGATTCACGCGCATCGAGAAACAGTACGGCGGCGATTTCCGCGGGCGGCGCCTGTTCGATGACCACGAGCTTCTTGTCCCACGACGGCGCACGGTCCGCAAACACCGCCGCCTCGCCGAACAGCGCGTGAACGACGTCGGGCCAGAGACGGACGGCAGGCAGCGAAGCGAGCGCGCGATACGGGCTCGGGCCGGCCAGCTCGGTGACGTCGTCCGCGAGGACCGCGTACCCGTGGCGGTGCAGGATCGCGGCGGTGGTCGACTTCCCGCTGCCCGCATCGCCTGAAAACACGATCGCCTTCCCGCGCAACACCACCGCCGAAGCATGCAGCAAAACCGCGCCCTGCAGGTGCAACGCGATGGCGACCACCGGCCCGAGGGCGTACGCGGCGAGATCGTCGCGCGTGTATTCGGAAGGCGCGGACAACAGCGCGATCGAACGCCCGTCGCCGCCGATGAGGAACGACGTGCCATCAGTGAAACGGACGATCAGTTCGCCATCGCCGGTGCGGTCGATGGCGAGCGAAGGACCGCGATACCAGCTCGTCGCCGCTCCACGCGGCATCGCCTCACGCACGGCCAGCCGCAGAACGATCTTCGTCTCGCCGTCCGCAAGACGCGGCGCGAGGAACGGGAGCTCGCAATCCGACGCGAGCAGGCGCTGCTGCAGCGAGTAGTAGAACGTGCCTCGACGATAGCAGAGCTGTACCGCGCTCGCGGCGCTCGCGAAAAATCAGGCCGTCGCCTGCATCTCCGCAATGGCCATTTCCAGCGCCGCACTCTTGAGCTGTTCCTGCTCGGAGAGATACTCGACTTCCGCCTGTCGCGCCGCCGTGGCGGCTGTCTCTCGACTCCCGAGAACGCACGACCAGATCAGGAAGACATCCTCGAACACCACCCATCCGGCGTGCTCGAGGAAGCGCCACCACTCGGCATTGCTGACGCCGTAGACCGACTCCGGCCAATAAACACCGCGAAGGAAATGATCGGCGGCCACGACCGTGGTGGCGGTGATCAGAACCTTCCAGTCGAGATAGAACGCCAGGAACGCCAGCGAGCCGAACACGTGAAAGTGCGTCTCGATGCGGCCGCCGGTGAGATGAATCAGCAGCGCCGACGAGAGCATTTGCGAAGCAGCGATGACATGACGCGTCAGCACCGTGCCCGGACGAAAAATGGCCAGGAGAATCGGCAGGATGATGATGCCGGCGCCGCCGAGGACGGCCACCCAGACGTGCATGTGCAGCACGCGGTCCTTGCCCGCCCATGCGTATGGCGAGACGAGGAGCGCGGCTATGATGCCGGCCACATATTGCACGGCGAGGAGCACGGCGAGCATCCGGTCGACCCGGACGTAGCGGGTCTGCATCTGCTCCTTGCGGATCGCTTCGGCACGCATGGCGGTAGTGTTGTCGCTCATTTGATCTCTCCTTCTGGCTCTCGCACTCCGGCCACGACAGAGGGTTTCGCGCTGATGGCGCAACCAAACACCGGATGCGATCCCTCGCCGTCATTCGTGCTGGCGATTCGGATGATGCCGGCTCGGCCGCTGTTCAGACCGGCATGTCCCCTCAGCATCGTGATGCCCCCCTCGAAGCGGAGCTGTCCATCGCCGTCGTAGAGAAACGTCTGCCCCGAGGTGAACCCGCCGAACAGAGCCGCCTCCCGCCCGTCCTCATCGATCACGACGCGCGTCCGGCGCAATCGCTTTGCTGAGGCGTAGACATCCGTTTGCTCCCACCCCGCCGCAAACTCGCGCGGCCGGTATACCAGGACGTACGGCTGCACCGATCGCGGAGCGCCCTCCAGCACAGCTTCCAGCTCTTTCACGCTGGCGCGGCTGCAGGAGCAGTGCGGATGGACGAGCATGACCAGAGTCCAGGCTCCTCCGGCACGCGGAAGGGCGCTGCGAACCGGCCATGCTGGCGGCGCGATGGCCGCGAGTCCGGGCGTGCTCTCGAACCGGCGAATGGACTGAACCGCCGCCGCCACGGTCCCCACCCAGATGAGGGCGGCCATCGAGATCACTCCGATGATGATTCCGCGGCGCTTCATTTCTTCCTCAGCGCCTCCAGAGGAGAAATCGGGACCTTGTCCTTCTCGAACTTCATCCGCCCGCGCGTGAGCAGCTCGATGCGCTCGCCAAGCGGGATGGCGTAAAACTGCTCCGGCGTGAACTGCGCAATGCGGCCATCCGGATAGCTGATCGTGGCCCGATCGAAATTCATCAACGCTGCCCTCTCTCTGGTTTGGGAATCGCGCGGATTGTACGATAGAGAAGGCAAACGCGAAGATGTAACTCTATGTAAACGTGCAACTTACTGGCGTACAGCGGGAGTTATTTCTGGCAGCGTTGCGCGCCAAAACTTCTCTCCGTCATTCTGCTGAAAATGTCGATAGCGACGCGTGAAGGCCCGGGAGTACGAGAAGGTTAAGGAGGAAGGCCGGCCCTCAGATGATGTCATCTTCGTCCAGATTTTTCCGTATCCTCGCGGCCGAAATCACGCGGCTTCCCTGAGGAACATCGAAAGCGGCAAAACGAGTGCGTTTCCGGGAAGGAGCGGGGAGCCCCGATTGAAGGGCAACGCGCGCCATGTCCGAAAGCACCCGTCCAAGTCGCCGGCCGGTTGCGCGGGAGCGGGCCAGCGCCGCTTCATAGACATCGTCATCAATCGTTACCGTCGTACGCATGATGCTCCGATCACCCGCAAATACTCACACTCCGCCGTGTCACAACCCAGTGGAGCCCTACCAGCCGATCTTCTCGACGTAGTACGGCAGCATCTTGCGCCACCACGGCCAGTCGTGGTCCACGTCGTGGCCCCAGACATCGATCCAGTGCGGGATTTCTTTCGACTCCAGAATCGCGGCCATGCGGCGCGATGCGTCGGGGGCTTCGTACGCTCCCTGTCCCGTGGACAGGATGATCTTGCTGTGATTGCGCAGCAGATCGAGGTATTGCCCGTCGAGCGAAGGCAGATAGTCCGCGGGATTGTTGAAGTAGCAATTGCCGTCGCTGAAGCCTTTGAGATAGTCGGGGCCGAGGTCGTAGAAGCCGCTCATGGCGATGGTGGCGTCGAAAAGGTCCGGCCGGCGGAACAGCGAGTTCGCCGCATGGAACGCTCCGAAGCTCGCACCTGAAGTGGCGATGCGTGCGGCGTCGTTTCCCACGGCCCGGCGGATGTACGGGACGACCTCACTCTCGATGTACTGCGTGTACAACGCCTGACGGCGGGCCTGCTCCGCGACGGGAAGTTGCCGATCCATCCACGCCCAGCGGTTGATGCTCTCGATGGAGAAGACGCGAATGCGTCCCGCAAAGATCGCCGGCTCGACGGACTTGATCAGGAAGAAGCGCTCGTTCTCGAGAAAATCAGCCGCGGCAGTCGGAAACAGAAGCAGCGGATGCCCGCGATCGCCGTAGGTCACGATCGGCATGTTCATGCCGAGGGCGGGGCTGTGCCATTCCTCGATGCGGCGCGGGAGATTTGGATCGACGTATTCCATGGCGCGGGAGAGTACACCCGAAGCGTCAGCGTATTGCATAGATCTCGACGTTCTCCGCGGAGTAAACGCGAAGGACGCCGGGCAAACCGCCCATGGCGTGACGGATGGCCATCCGATTGTGCGGTCCGAAGTAGAAGTGCGTGACGCCGCTCCGCCGTAGTTCGTCGAGAATCCCGGCATCGACGACATTTCCGTCCCGATACCAGGCACCGAGCAGCCGCGTGATCGTGTCCACGCGATCGGGCGGCATGACCCACGGATAGAGTCCGGGAGGAAGAATCGATTCCCGCGCCGCGATGAGCGGAATCCAATAGCCGCCGTCGATCCCGATATACGACCCGCCGATCCACGGTTGAACGCCGACGGCGAATCGCGCGTCCGGCGGCGTGTGCGTGCGAATCCACTCGAGCGCACGAACGTCGGCGGAGGTGGCCAGCACCGTGTCGGGATTCACGATGTGCAGCATTCGCGACGCTCCGGCAAGTGCGATGACCAGCGTCGCGGCAAGCAGGACACTCCTCCTGCGCGACGGCGGCAGAACCTCATCGCAGACAAACCGGATGAGATGCGCGCCCAGAATCGAAAGCGGCAGAAAGAGCGTGATGATCGCGGCGATGTTGGTAAGGATGCGCATCCTCGGCAAGCCGATGCGGTCGAGGTTGATCAGCAACGCAGTGATGACAATCCATCCGCAAACGACGGCCATTCGCCATCCATCGCGGCGATCGGGCCCGCGCCGCTTTCGCGTCGCTTTTCGCTGCAGCAGCACGACCAGCAAGATCCACCATGCAATCGCCGCAATCCGCGTCGCCGTGCTGATCCGAAACGGAGCGAAGCCGAACAGTCCACCGCTGGAGAGAGAGAACAGAAACGTGTTGTGAGGAGCCCACACGATGTCGTTCGGAGCAGCGTTCGACGTTTCCCATTGCGCCAGCTCAGCGCCGGCAGGAGCAACGATCTTCCGCACCTGCGGAGCGCGGACGACGTGCACGATCCAGGGAGCCGTGATGAGTAGAGCGGCAGCACCCCCGGCGGCACACCACGCCAGACCCTTCCACCGCCGCTGCAGGATGAGAATCGCGCTGAGAATGGCGGCCAGAATCGCAAAGAAGATCGCTACCCGAACATGAATCAGCACGAGACCGGCGCCGAGCAGGCCCACTTCGATGGCACGCCTCGCGTTTGGATGGCGACCCAGCTTCCAGAAACTCGACGCCAATGCTGGCAGCACCAGCAGACCGCAGAGCTGCGTATAGCGTCCCCAGGAAACGTAGTACGCGGGAAAGAACGAAACCAGTGTGGCCAGAGTGGCCGCGAGCAGAGCGGTCCGGCGGTTGCGGAATAGCGCGGCTCCCGCGCAATAGACCGCAACGAAGATCAGCACGTTCAGGAGTTGACCGAACGCCAGGATCAACCGCGGCACCTGAATCGCGGACGTGAGTCCGGAGATCCAGGCCACGAAGGCAGCGACCGCGTGAAATCCCCAGTGGTAATAGAACGAGCTCTGTGGGATGAACGGCGCGTAGCTGTCCGGCAGGCGGCCATGGTCGGCGAGCAGCCGAACGATCATCGTGTGATGGACCGAGTCGACCCACAGCGGCAACACGATGTTCTCGATCTGGCGGATCCGCGTGAAGGCAACGATCGCGATCAGAACGATCGCAATACTTTCGATGAGATCGGGCGGACGAAGATCGCGTTTCCTGACGACGATCGCGATCAGAACCAGAACAAGAACGACGAAGAAGACGCGCGCACCATTCGCATTCCATGACACCTGTGCGAGCGTCGTGAAGAGAAAGAGGATCGGCCAGAAGGAAAGCCCGATCGCGATCTCCTGCGCGAATCGGATCACGCCGTCGCGGCTTCCGATCCTCAGGATGCGCGTGGCAATCGCTCCGGGCACCCAAAGCGCGGCGATTCCCACCATCGCCGCGAGAGCCAGATCCATGGCCACAGTATAGAATCGTGACGCTCTCACTCTCGCGCAGTCACGGATCTCTCGAACGGAGGCTCCTGTGCGCAGTCCTCGTCTCGCTCGTGCGCCACTGTTTCTTCTCGCCTTCGGCTGCGCACTCGGCGCGTTCTCGCTGACGTTCACGCACCTGGCCGGCTCGTTCGGCGGACCTGGTTTCGAGGATGGCCTGGCCACGGACGCGCGCTTCAACTCCGACGCGGCGATCGCCGTCGATGGTTCAGGCAACGTCTACGTAGCCGACTCCGGCAATCACACCATCCGCGTCATCTCGCCGGCCGGAGAAGTGACGACGCTGGCCGGCATCGCCGAGACTTCCGGAGTCACCGACGGCCGTGGAGCACACGCGCTCTTCAACGCTCCCGGCGGAATCCACTTCGCCAACTCCGGTGCGATCTACGTCGCCGACACCGGCAATCACACCATCCGCAAGATCAGCTCCGGTGTGGCGAGCACGCTCGCCGGTTACCCCGGCTTCTTCGGTTTCGTGAACAACACAGGCGCCGCGGCGCGCTTTCGCAACCCCCGAGGAATCGCGACCGACGGGTCGGGAAACCTGTATGTGGCCGACACCGGCAATCACTCGATCCGCATGATCACGTCGGGCGGAGCGGTCACGACGCTGGCCGGAACCGGAACGTTCGGAAGCGCCAACGGCACGGGCACCGCCGCTTCTTTCAGCAGTCCGAACGGGATCGTGTACGAATCGAATTCGAATGCTCTCTACGTTGCCGACGCAGGCAATGGTGTCGTCCGCCGAATCACACTGCCGGGCGCGGTCGTGACGACGTTCGCCGGAACCATGAGCACGCCGGGACACGCCGATGGCGTTCCCGGCCTTTTCTACACGCCGAGCGGAATCACGGTCGACAGCGCCGGGACGTTCTACGTCAGCGATGCGACCGATCACACGATCCGCTCGATCACGAGCGGTGGAACGGTGGGAACGACGGCCGGCTTGATTCTCTATCCTGGACCGGACGACGGCGTACTCCCCTTCGGAGCGCGTTTCCGTTCGCCGGCGGGGATCGCCGCGTCCGGAACCACGACGCTCTTTGTCGCCGATACAGGTAATCACACGGTCCGGAAGCTGGCCCTCGGCGGCAACTCATCGACGTTCGCCGGCCTGGCCAATGCTCCTGGCGGCATCGCCAACGCAACGGGCAGCGCCGCGCGGTTCAATAGTCCTACCGGAATGGCTTCCTATCCCGGGCCGAGTCCCGGTTCGACCTACATCTATGTCTCGGATGCCGGGAACCACGCCATCCGGCGGGTCTTCGGTGATGGCGTTGTGGAATTCGTAGCAGGAGGATCGTTCGGATACGCCAATGGCACCGGCGCCGCCGCGCAGTTCCGCAATCCGGAAGGAATGGCGCTGCGATTCAGTGATCTTTCCGTCTTCGTCGCCGATCGTGACAATCACTGCATCCGCAACGTCACGTACACCGGAGTGGTGACGCTCTATGCCGGGCAGGCGACCGTACCCGGAAGCGCGAACGGCGACCGGCTCACGACGGCCGGCTTCAACTCGCCGCGCGCGGTGGCGCTCAACGCCGTCGGCAATGCGCTCTACATCGCCGACACCGGCAATTTCCGAGTTCGCAAGATCACCCTCGGCACGGGTGCGGTGACGACGCTGGCCGGTTCAGGGTCGTTCGGAAGCACCGACGCCAATGGCACCTCTGCCAGCTTTGGAATCATGACCGGAATCTCCGTCGACTCCTTCGAGAACGTCTACGTCGCCGAGTCCGCGACAGGAACCATTCGGAAAATCGAGACTGACGGTGATGTCACGACGATCGCCGGCAACACCTCCTGTTGCGGTCCTATTGATGGCATCGGTACGGCGGCGCGCTTCGGATATCCGGGACCGACGTCGATCGCCGGCGCATTCGTCGCCGACCCTCAAGCGCACCTCATGCGCACGATCGACGTCAGCACCGCCGCGGTGGGAACAGCCGGCGGAAAAGCGAACGTGAAAGGGACGTCCGACGGCACCGGAACGTTCGCCCGCTTCAACGCCGCATCGCGCATCGCCACGGTCGGCCTCAACAGAATCGTGATCGCCGAG
This sequence comes from Acidobacteriota bacterium, assembly GCA_030775085.1. Classification (GTDB taxonomy): domain Bacteria; phylum Acidobacteriota; class Thermoanaerobaculia; order Gp7-AA8; family Gp7-AA8; genus QHVT01. The sequence goes on from JALYJW010000049.1 coordinate 24,175, forward strand.
GGACACACCATTCGCTACGGTATCCCGGAGATCGCCGATCGCGCCGTCATCGATTCCGCCGCGCGGCTCGTCGGCACGCCGAGTCAACTCGACACATCGCCGCAGACCGCGACGTCGTGGGAATGGACTGTCATCCGCAGGCCGCACGGCTCTACGGCCACACTCTCGTCGGCCACCATTCGCAATCCCACGTTCACGCCTGACGTACCCGACATGTATGTCTTCCGCTGCAAGGCCACCAGCGCCAGCGGATCGAGCATCAGCACGGTGGTCCTCAACGGCAACGATCCCGCAACCACGTTCTCGGTCGGCATTTCCACTTCGATCAACGCCGGAGACGAATTCGCTATCTCGGTCGCGGCAAGAGATCCGTGGGGAAACATCGCAGACGGATACACAGGGACGGCGCACTTCACGTCGAGCGACGGCATCGCAACGCTCCCGGGCAATTACACGTTCCTGCCCGGCGACCACGGAGCGCAGAACTTCAACGTCACGTTGCGCAAGTCAGGTTTGCAATCCGTGACGGCGACCGACACCGTCAACAGCTCCATCACCGGAGCCGTAACGATGTTCGTCACTCCTGCCGAGGCATCCGAGCTCACGGTCAGCATCGCCTCGCCGGTCGGATCAGGGACGCCCGTCAACGTCACGGTCACGGCGAAAGACGAATTCGACAATGTCGCCAGCGGCTATCTCGGCACCGTTCACTTCACGAGCTCCGACGGCGCAGCCACGTTGCCGTCGAACTACACATTCCTCTTCGCGGAGGAAGGCATCCACACCTTTCCCCTCGGCGTCACGCTCCAAACGGCCGGATCGCAAAGCGTCACGGCAACGGATACGGTCGACGGCGCGATCACCGGGACAGTGAATGTCACCGTCGGTCCGCCGGTGCCAACATCCTTCTCGGCGAATCGCTCCGGCGCAAACGTGTTCCTGGCCTGGAACCCCTCCTCGGGCGCCGATCACTACCACGTCTATCGTGCCTCGCCCACCTCGTCAGGCTACGCCTTCCTGGTGCAGACCTCGGACACCACGTATCTCGACACCGCCGTCTCCGCCAACACGGTCTACGCATACAAAGTGCTCGCGCGCGACGCCAGCACAAACCCGTCGCCGTTCAGCACTCCTGACGCGGCCACGACGATCGTCTTCACCGACGACCCGATCGTCAGTGGCACGACCGCGATCAAGGCGGCCCACGTGACCGAACTGAGAACCGCCGTCAACTCGATCCGCGCCTGCGCGCTGCTGTCGCCGCTTTCGTTCACGGATACTCCGCTCACCACCGCCACCCTGATCCAAAAAACGCACATCGACGAGCTCCGGAGCGGCCTGACCGCGGCCCGAACATCTCTCGGCCTCCCGGCACTCGTATTCACCGATCCCACGCTCGTCATCGGCTCGACATCGGTGAAGAGACTGCACGTGACCGACGTTCGCACCGGGGTGAAGTAAGAAGGCAACGAGCCGCGATTCCGGCGTCACCGTGCTGGATGACGCGCGTCATATGCGTCCCACCCGCTTGGACGCAACTTGTTCCATGACGGCGTCTCGCTCGCCGAAGGCGCGAGCATCGCCGGGAGGTACCGATGGAACCGCTCGAACCGAAACTCATCCTGGTCCCCACCGACCGGAGCGAGCCGGCTGCGCACGCGCTGCGCTACGCAAGCGCGCTCGGCGCACGGTTCGGAGCCCGCCTGCTCGTGATCTACGCCGATCCGTTCATCCCGCCCACCGACTTCACGGCCACGACCGCGGGCGTGTTCGAGCTCTCGCGCGATGCCATGATGGCCACCGCGCGCGAAGAGCTGCGGAAGCACGTCGAAGAGAACGTGCGCTCGCGGGTTTCGTTCGATTTGCGCGTCGTCGTCGGTGAGCCGCTCGAGTCGATCATGGCGCAGTTGGATGCGTCGCACGCGGATCTCGTGGTCATGGGCACACACGGCCGGGCCGGTGTGAACCGGCTCATGTACGGCTCTGTGACCGAAGCGGCGATGCGCGTGGTCCCCGTGCCCGTCATTGCAGTGAATCCGGCCACCACCGAAACCGCGGAGATGGAGAACATCCTCTGCCCCGTCACATTCACTCCTGCCTGCCGTGCAGCACTCCTGTACGCGGCAGCCCTGGGCGGCCAGCGCGCAAGGCCGGTCCTTCTCCTTCGCACCGCGGAACGAATCGGCGTCGATGAGCTGCACCGGCTCCACGAATGGTTGCCGCCGGAATTGATCGATCGCTGTCATCTCGAGCGCGTTTCCTCGGACGATGAGGCCGAACAGGTCGTGGAGACCGCGAAAGTGATGCACGCGCAACTGATCGCGTTTGGTGTCGCAGCCGATCGTCCGGTCACATACAGTGTCCTCGGCACGATTGCTGAACGCGTCGTTCAACGCAGTGGGTGCGCCGTCCTGACCGTGAATGCCCATGCCGCGAAAGCGACATTCGAGAAGGAGAGCAAATGAAGAATGGTTTTGTCGACAATATCGAAGAGAGCACCGTGGAGAACTCGCACTTCCGCCGCGTGCTCTACACCGGCGCGCAGATGCAACTGGTCCTCATGGCACTCCAGCCCGGCGACGAGATCGGCGAAGAAGTCCACGAGGATCGCGACCAGTTCTTTCGCATCGAGCAGGGAGAAGGCGAAGTCCTGATCGACGGCCGCACCACGAACGTCAAAGCCGAAATGGCCATCATCGTCCCAGCCGGCGCGCGGCACAACGTCACCAACACCGGCACCGAACCGCTGAAGCTCTACACGCTCTATGCGCCGCCCGAGCACATCGACGGAACCGTCCACGTCACCAAAGCCGACGCCGACGCAGCTCACGAGCACTTCGACGGCAAGACCACCGAGTAAAACGCGAGCTACGGCGCCGATCCTTGGGACTCCATGGAGTGGATGGTCAATAAATACAGATTTGTATATATTCAACTCTGTATATTGACAACCATGCCAGCCAGACCTATCTTGCTGAGCCATGCGGAACATCACGGGCTCCCCGGTCGAGCATGACGACTTCTTCGACCGCCCTCGGGATCTGGCTCGCCTGAAACGGGAGATCGCCAACGGCGCGAACCTCCTGCTCACTGCCCCGCGACGGGTTGGAAAGACCTCCCTCGTCCTCCGGCTTTGCGAGCTCGAGAATCAGGCCGAGCGATGCGCCGTGTTCATGAACGTCGAAGGTTGCCACGATGAACTGTCGTTCGCCGAAAAACTGGTCGATGGTCTGAGCGAGAGCGGGCTCCATCCGGAGCCGCTCAGCAGAGTCTCGCTTGTCTTTCGTAAGGCGCGCCAAGCGTTGAGCGGATTGAAGGTGGGAGCCGCGGGCGTCGATATGGAAATGGGCTCTGCCGACGATCCCGACCACAGCACCCTGGGCCGCGCGGTCGAGAGCATTTTCCGGAAGATCGAAAGCGGCGGGAAACCGATGCTCCTAGCCATCGATGAAATGCCGGAGCTGCTCCTGGCACTGAGTAGAGACGAGCACGGAACTGAGCGAGTCAGCCGGCTGCTCCATTGGCTTAGAGCATTGAGACAGACGTATCGGAAGAACGTGCGCTGGATCTTCCTCGGCTCGATCGGGCTGGATACGTTTGTCGATGATCGACAACTGCGCAAGGCGATCAACGACCTGACTCCGCTGAACCTTGAAGCATTGGATCCCGAGGAAGCCGATCAATTTCTCTCACTATTGGGCAAGAGCAACGGCCTAGCGCTCTCCGCCGCCCAGCGAGCCCTCATCATCGAACGTGTTGGCTGGCCGCTGCCACATCACCTGCATCTCGTCTTCCACGCTCTCGTCGATTCCGGTGCGACCGAGGGCAATGCCGTCGCCGTCGACGCGGCCTTTGCTCACCTATTGCTGCCCAACAGCCTCAGTCAATTCGACACCTGGCGGCATCGCTTGGACGAACAGTTCAGCCGGAGCGACGCCACGGTGGCCAAAGACATCCTCAGCCATCTCTGCACGCACGCCAATGGACGCAAACGCGCCCAGGTATTGAACGCACTGATGAGCACTCGCAAGAGCAGCGATCCGGCAATGGTCGAAGACCAACTCGCCCGTCTGCTGCTCATGCTCCAGCGCGACGGGTATCTCCTGGAGAGCAAGGGCCGCTACGCCTTTCGCTCCTTCCTCCTCCGCGAATACTGGCATCGCCGGGAAGTCCGATGAAACCGATCGCACCCACACCCCTGCTCTCGCTGCACCAACTTTCCCTCTACAACACGGGAAGGATGGGGCCGGACCAACTCATCGCGGCCTTCGCGGCGCGACGACAACAGTTGGACCGCATCGTCGCCGACCTTGCTTCGGAAAAGCCGAAAAGCCGGGCGCAGCACCACCTCATCGTCGGACAGCGTGGAATGGGCAAGACCATGCTGCTCGCACGCATCGCTGCCGAACTGCGTACAGATTCCAAACTCTCGGCCCGCTTCATCCCGCTCGCGTTTGTCGAAGAGCAATACGCCGTGGATCGCCTTTCCAAATTCTGGCTGAACTGCCTCGACTCATTGGCCGATGCGCGCGAGCTCGCCAATGACACCGAGGGTGTCAACGAGATCGATGCTGCGGTCGCGCGCCTCACAGCAGCCGGAATGCGAGCGGCCAAGGACGACCAACCGTTCGCCGATGAGGTCTACGAAGCCTTCGCGCATCTGGCGAAGACAGGCGGCCAGAGGCCGGTGTTGCTGGTGGACAATCTACAACTCGTCTTCGAGCGATTGGACAACGGCCAGCAGCACAGTTTGCGCGAGCTGCTCATGAGACCAGGCAGCCCGATTCTCGTCGGAGCAAGCCCCAGCCCTCCGTCACCAACCACGGACTACGGCGCGGCATTTTACGATCAGTTCAAGGTCCACTACCTTCGTCCACTCGATGAATCCGAGATGCGCTCCCTGCTCGTGCATCTCGCCAACGCTGCGGAACGCGACGACATACGCCAGCGAGTCCTGCAACATCCCGCTCGGCTCACAGTGCTGCGTCAGCTCACGGGCGGCAATCCGCGCACCGCGCTTACACTCTTTTTCCTCTACGCCGAGGACTTTGCCCCGAGCGTCTTCGGCGACTTGGAAGGATTGCTGGATCGCGTCACGCCGCTGTACAAGGCTCGCTTCGAAGAACTCACCACCCAGCAGCAGGTCATCGCTAGCGCCATTGCGAACCATTGGGATCCTGTCACTGCCGTGAACCTGGTTAGCGCTACCGGCTTACCCTCAACCACCATCAGCGCGCAACTCGACCGCCTCGAGAAAACCGGCGTCGTCGAACGCACCGAGCTATTTGGCGAGACGAGTACGGGGTACCAGCTCGCCGAACGCTTTTTCAATATCTGGTTCCTCATGCGCAGCGCTTCGCGCCGCCAGCGCCGCGAAGTAGAGTTCCTCACGCGATTCCTCGAAAGTTTCTACGAGCCGACCGATCGAAGCCGACTTGCCCGCCACCTAATAGGGGAAGACCATTTCAGCCCCGACCGCTATGTCTGGAGCCGCGCAGTGGCCGCCAGCCTCACGGAGCGCGAGACTGCGGAAGAACTAAACCGCCACGCCGAGCTCACGGCTCTGCGCGAGGAAGCCCGCGAGGCCCGGACACGGCTGCGCGAGTTGATCGACTTCGACAGTCTATCGCCGGCTACGCTGGCCTTTGATGATCTGCGGAAGAAGCTCATGTCCCTGGTCCCGCATGACGCCGACACGGCTCCTGAAGACTTCGCGAAAGCCGTGCTCAGCGACCGGTCGATGTTCTTGCGCGGCGAACGCGAGAAACTCGCCTCCCGCCCCGGGAAACTTAGCGAAGCCGAAATTCGGAGCGTGCTGGAGTCAACGCGAAAGGCACGCGTCGCCGACGAGCAGAGCTATTCGGTTGAAGCTGTTACCTGGTTCTTCCACCGGCTGGCCAGTGGCCAGATTCGAACTCTGCACGATGCCGAAGACTGGAACCGCGCCTTCCATCAAGCGAAAGGGAAGCAGACTATTCGATTGATGGTGGACTCATTGCCTGCTGGCTTCGGCACTTCCCTAGGAGACTCCAGCCTTGTGCAGATCACCTCTGCACTTCAGCCGGCCGCCAAAGCATCGGCTTGGCAATGGTCGCACTGGGGGAATGATCTCCGCCACAAACTCACCCGCTACGTCGAAGCCGAGTCAGCCTACCGGGAGGCAATCGCACGTGACCCGAAACACCTCTGGGCCTGGGGAAACCTCGGCAATCTTTATTGCGATCATCTCGGACGCTTCTCCGATGCTGCTGAAGCCTACGACCATGTGCAGCAACTCGACCCCACCAACGAAGCCCTCTGCGAGAACCGCCTCTTTCTGCGCCGTGACTTCATGGGCGAAGGGTCAGCCGCTCGCCCTCTGATGGACGAACTCCTCGAATTTCCCAGCTACGAGTTCCCGGACACCCTGCACCTCCACGAAGCCCTCTTTGCCACCTACGACGCAAACTGGGGCTTTGCACAAGAGGCCCTCGCGAAAGCTCTGACCATCCGAGCCGATGGCTTTCGGCCGGACAACACAGACGATTGGCTTCGCGCCAGTGCAGTCCTGCTCCATCTAAACTACGGAGCCGCCCTGCTGGCCTTCCTCGATCAGCGTGGCGACACGGCGCGGCTGCGTCCTTGGGTGGAGGCACTGCGGGCGCATCATCTCGGTGATCGCCGTGCTTTGCAAAACATCGCTCCCGAGATTCGTGCCGCTGCTGAGATCTTCTACGACGGCATTGAGAGCCGCCTTCAAAAGCTGCCGGAGAAAACACGTCGCCTGCTGTTGTCAAAGCCCAAGCGAACTCGCTCGAAGCGGGCTTGAGTCCGAAAACCCTACTCGAACCGTAACGCCTCGATCGGATCCAGCGCCGCGGCTTTCCACGCCGGGTACCAGCCGAAGCCCGTCCCGATGAGCGAGCAGACGATCAGTCCCGCCAGCGCCCAGCCCCAGGGGAAGACCATGGCGATGTCGAGCCAGAGGGCGATGCCGTTGCCGCCTAGGACGCCGAGGAGGATGCCGGCCAGGCCGCCGAGCTCGGAGAGGACGATGGCTTCGAGGAGGAATTGGCGGACGATGTCGTCTTTGCGAGCGCCGATGGCTTTGCGGATGCCGATCTCGCGGGTGCGCTCGGTGACGCTGACGAGCATGATGTTCATGATGCCGATGCCGGCCGCCAGCAGGGCGATGACGCTGACGACGAAGGCGCCCACGCGGATCGTGCCGGCGATCTGGGCAAAGGCGGAGACGAGGGTGTCGTTGGAGTAGATCTCGAAATCGTTGTCCTCGCTCAGCTTCAGGCCGCGTGCGGAGCGCATGGCGCCGATTGCTTTGTCGAGGGTCTGGTTGTACGTGGCCTGGGACGTCGATTGGATGGCGATGTTCACGGACCGGTTGGTGATGCCGAAGTCGCCGGAGAATCGGGTGATGGGCATGATCACCATGTCGTCCTGACTCTGCCCGAACGACGAGCCCTTTTCGGCGAGCACGCCGATGATCTGGAACGGCTTCTCGTTGACTTTGATGGTCTTGCCGATGGGCGTCTCATTGGGGAAAAGTTTTTTCTGGATGTCGGGACCGACGACGGTGACGTTGCGCGCCAGGTCGACGTCTTCCGCGGAGAGGTTGCGGCCGTAGCCGAGCGTGAAGCTGTTGGCGACGAGGAAGTGTTCGTTCGTCCCGACCAGGGTGAGCCCCTGGACTTTCACCCGGCCGTAGCTGGCCGGCTTCCCGCCGTCGAAAATCTTGAAGCAGATGGCGTTGGCCTGTCCGCCCATTAGACGATCGAACTCCCGCGCCTCGTCAAGGGTGATGTTCCGGCGGTTGGCGTACGTGTCTTCCGGGTCGCTCGTGCTCATGGTCGGGTATTTGGCGAACTGGAAGATGTTGCTGCCGAGGAAGCTGAGTCCCGACTCGATGGAGGTCTGAATCACGCTGAGCGCGGTCATCACGCCGATGACGGAGAAGACGCCGATGGTCACGCCGAGGATCGTCAAGGCGGAACGGAGCTTGTTGGTCCGGAGCGCGCTGAGCGCCATGCGGATGACTTCAGCGAGCGGCATGGATGTCACTCATAGCGCAGCGCCTCGATCGGGTCGAGCCTGGATGCGCTGAGGGCGGGGGCGAATCCGGAGAAGATGCCGGTGAGTGTGGAGACGATCAGGCCGGTGATGACGAGGCCTACCGAGAATTGCATCGGGAAGGAGGGGAAGGCGGCGGCTACGGCGACGCAGAGAAGCCATGACAGTGCCAGGCCGATTACGCCGCCGACGAGGCAGATGGCGATGGCTTCGACGAGGAACTGCAGGAGGATCGTGCGCCGCCGCGCGCCGACGGCTTTGCGCGTGCCGATCTCGCGCGTGCGCTCTTTCACACTGACATATGTGATGTTCATGATGCCGATGGCGCCGACGAACAGCGCCAGGCCGGTGATGAAGAGTCCCGCGCCGGCGATGCCTGCTTTGATCGGGCCGATGGTGCTGCGCAGCGCTTGCTGTTCGTTGATCTCGAAGTCGTTTTTCTGTTCGGGCTGCAGGCCGCGCACGCGCCGCATGGCACCTGTGAGCTGGTCCTTCGCCACTGCCATGCGGTTCTTGTCGAGAACTTTCACACGGATGGAGGTATCGAGGCGCGCGCTGAAGGCTTTCATGAAGGCCTGCAGCGGCACGACGGCGTAGGTGTCGAAGCTGAAGAGTCCGAGGAAGGTGCCTTGCTTGGCGTAGACGCCGATGACGCGGAAGGGGATGCCGCTGATGAGCACTGTTTTTTCGAGCGCCGGCGTGTTCGGGAAGAGCGCTTCGGCCACGTCATAGCCGAGGACCACCACGTTGCGGCCGCCGCGCGATTCGGGCTCGTTGAAGAAACGCCCTTCCTTGAATGCGGACGTCGACGTGATCAGGAACTCCTCGGTGGTGCCCTGCGTGAACACACCGCGCACCTCATTGTCGCCGTACTTCACGCTGCGCGACGTGTTGATGGTCGGCACTGCGGTGACGAGCTGCGAGTTCGGGATGTCGCGAATGATCCGCTTCAGATCCTCCGCATAGCGGACGTTCATCGTGCGCCGGTTGCGGTAGTTCCACCAGTCATCGACGTGATGCCACGGCCACTTCTCGACGTACAGGATGTCGTCTCCGATGACGGAGAGGCTGCGCTCGAAGCCGATCTCGATGCCGCCGATCGCCGATCCCATCAGCGTGACGGCGATGATGCCGATGATCACGCCGAGGGCGGTGAGCGCCGAGCGCAGCTTGTGCGCGCGCAACACCGACATGGCGATGCGGACGCTATCGGCGAGCTCGATCGTGATGTCGCGGATGAACATGTGCGACCTACTTCGATCCTTCTTCTTTCTCGATGGCTACTTTGACGCCGTCTTTCAGCCTGCGCGAGATCGCGGTATACGAGCCCGACACCACTTCGTCGCCTGCTTTGAGGCCGCTCTTGATCTCGATGAAGGTGTTGTCGGCGATTCCGGTCTCGACTTTCTGCATGCGCACGGTCTCGCCGGTCTTGACGAAGACGACGCGCTGCATGGTGCGGCGTTGGGCGCGTTCCTTCTGCTTCTGTTCGGTCTCGTTCGTGACGTCGGCGCGGTTGTCGCTGCTGTCGCGGGCCGCTTCTTTGACGCGCCGGCGCTCCTGTTCCTCGGGGGAGAGTGTGCTGTCCGGCGTGCGTACGGTGACGCTCTGGATCGGCACGGCCACGACGTCGCGGACCGTGGCAGTCTCGATGTCGGCCGTGGCGCTCATGCCGGGACGGAGACGCACGGAACGATCGGGGATGCCGATCTTGACCTCGAAGTTCGTCACTTCTTCCTGCGTGCCGGCGTTGCGCGTCAGGGCCGTGCTGGCGATCTCGCGCACCACGCCGCGGATGTCGCGGTCGGGATAGGCGTCGACGCTGATGCGCGCCGTGTCACCGATCTTGACGTCGACGACGTCGTTCTCGTTCACGTTGACGCGCACTTCCATCGAATCGAGATCGGCCACGCGCATGACTTCGGTGCCGGCGAACTGGCTGGTTCCGACTACGCGCTCGCCGAGGCGGCTGGTCAGGGAGCTGATCGTGCCGGTGGTCGGCGAATAGATGGTGGTTTTCGAGAGTGCCTCATTGATCTGGCGCAGCGCGCCCTCGGCCTGCTGGATCTCGAACTGCGCAGTGTCGAGTGCCGCTCTGGCGCTGTCGTACGTGGTCTTGGCGCTGTTCCGTTCGGAATCGGAGATGAGGCCGCCTTCGAAGAGCTTCTGGATGCGTTGGTACTCCGTCTGCGCCTTCGAGAGCTCGGCGCGGTTCCGGGCGCTCGCGGAGCGCGCGCCGTTGAGCGAAGCCTGCTGCGATTCCACCTGCGCGCGATAGCTGTCCGGCTTGATGCGCAGCAGGAGCTGGCCTTTGCGGACGACCTGCCCTTCCTTGACCGGCAGCTCGATGATCTCGCCCGAGACTTCCGGCGCGATCTTCACCTCGACCTCGGGCTGGATCCTGCCGGTGGCCGTGACGATCTCCGTCACGTTCGTCCGAAAGGCCTTCTCCGTGGTGATGAGGATCGGTTTTTCGCGCTTGCCGGACACGACTTTCGCCGTCACGGCCACCGCAATCAAAAGCGCGATTGCGCTCCAAATGATGATCTTCTTGCGCGAACGCTTCGACTCGGCCATCTCAGGTTGCTCCGTACATAGTGATCAATTCATACGATCTCAGGCGAAAAGGTTTGACAATAGTAAGCAATGCAGAACGTTTGGACTCTCAAAGTGCAGAAGTGGACGATCTGGCTGACCTTTCTGGCAGCGCTGATCCTGCTCCGGCATCTCTTCCCTGTCATCTTCCTCACTTTCGTGCTGACCTACATCGCCAATACGCTGATCAAGGCGATGACGCGCCGATGGAACCGCCGCCGCCTCAACGTCGCGCTCGTCTTCGTCCTCTTCCTGGCCGTGCTGGTCGGCGCCGGCGTGCTGGTCGTGCCGAAGATGTTCGGCGAGGTCCGGCAACTGGCGGTGTTCTCGATCGTCCGCGATGCTGCCAACGCGCAGCCGCATGCGACGAACGGTCAGCCGCAGGTAACCAACGCTAAGCCGCATGCAACGAACGCGCAGCCGCAGCAAACGCCGGAACAGCCGAAGGAAGATGGTGAGACCGCCATCGACCGGCAGGCGCGCCGCTATGTCGACACGATCCTGGTGCGGCTGGTCGGCCCGGCTACGTTCCACTCCTTCGAGCGCTCAGAGTCCTACGCGGGACTGATGCAGCGAGTGGAGGACTCGATCCGCGCTTTTCTGCCGAAGGTGATCGCCGGCGTGCGCGAGTTCGTGAACGCATCGCTTTCGATCTTCGTTCAGTTCCTCTTGTCGATCGTGCTCTCGTTCCTGATTCTGTGGGATCTGCCGTCGCTCGAGCGCGGCGTGCAATCGCTGGCCACCGGCCGCTCTTCTGAGGTGTACGCGGAGATCGCGCCGAGTATTACTGCGTTTGGTGTGATGCTCGGACGAGCTTTCGAGGCGCAGACGCTGATCGCGATGGTCAATGCCGCCCTGACGTCGATCGGATTCCTGATCCTGGGCATCCCCTCGATCGCTCTGCTGGCCACGATCGTCTTCTTCTGTTCGTACGTTCCCGTGGTCGGCGTGATGCTGTCGACGCTCCCCGCGGCACTGTTCGCATTCAAGGCCGGCGGTATCGTGCTCGTGTTCTGGCTCGTGGTGATGGTGCTGCTGGTGCATGCCGTCGAGGCGTACATGCTCAACCCGATCATCTACGGCCGGCACATGAAGATGCACCCGGTGGCCATCCTGGCGATCCTGATGGTCGGCGAGCATCTCTTCGGCATCTGGGGCCTGCTCCTCGGCGTGCCGATGGCGGCTTTCGTCTGGACGTACGTGATTCAGGGGAAGGATGTCGGCCCCGCTGCGGCACCGATCACCACGGTGCCGGCGGCGGAGAAATCTCCTTCGTGAGATCGAAGTCGACGCGGAAACGCCTTCCCTGCGCCTCGCGCCGCAGTCCGTAGGTGAACGTGCGGCCGCTTTCGTCGACGGCCACCGTCCAGATGTTCGTGGCCGCGGCGGGAAGCAGTTTGGCCGTGTAGTCATCGGCATGAAAATCGAGTGAGCGCGACGCGGCGCCAGGGGTCGTGTCGCCGCCGTACTGCGTCACGCGATCCTCGCTTCCGTCTTCGTGCCGATGATCGTGTTTGAGACGCACGCCGTCCGCGGTGCGCGTCAGCACCCACGTGCGCGAACGGTTCTCGCCGACATGAAACGGGATGCGGATCTCGGACGCGCCGCACTGGCGCACGTGCATGACCAGTTTCTGCTTGCCCATTTCCGCGTCGGACGGCTCGGTCCCTTCGACCATCCGTCCCTCGAAGGCCTTGCCGCACAGCGGCGCGAGAGCGCTCCAGAGCGCGTCCCCCGGATGCGCCGGCGCCGCCGTGCGGCAACCGGCGGCGATCATGAGCGTTAGTAGCAGGAGCCGCTTCATGCTGTCTCACTCGGCGGCGTATACGAATCGTGCAGCTTGACCGGCTTCGCCTTGCGGCGCAGGACGATGTTCAGCACTTCCACGAAGACCGAGAAGGCCATCGCAAAGTAGACGTAGCCTTTCGGGATATGGAAGTCGAGGCCCTCGGCGATGAGTGACATGCCGATCAGCAGGAGGAAGCTCAGCGCCAGCATCTTCACCGTCGGATGACGATTGACGAAATCACTGATCGCGCCAGCGGAGACGAGCATGATCAGCACGGCCACGATTACGGCCGTGACCATCACGCCGAGGTCCTGAGCCATGCCGACGGCGGTGATCACGGAATCGAGCGAGAAGACCATGTCGAGAAGCGAGATCTGCACGATCACCGAGACGAACGAAGGCGCAATGCGCTTGACGACATCCCCTTCCTCGCCTTCCAGCTTGTCGTGAATCTCGTGCGTGGCCTTTGCGAGCAGGAACAGTCCGCCGAAGAGAAGGATCAGATCGCGACCGGAAATCTCCTGCCCGACGATCGTGAAGAGCGGCGCCGTGAGCTTGACGATCCAGGCCAGCGACAACAGCAACAGCACGCGCATGATCATGGCCATGGCCAGACCGATCGTGCGAGCCTTCTTCTGCTGCTCGTGCGGCAGCTTGCCGGCGAGGATGGAAATGAAGATGACATTGTCGATGCCGAGAACGACTTCGAGGATGGTCAGCGTCAGCAGCGCAATCCACGCTTGCGGATCAGAAAGCCACTCCATGGGTAGTTCCTCCCTCCCCGGCCGGAGCCGCGGGCGGCGCAGATTGTAAGGCAGAGGGCAGAGCGCAGTGGGTAGAACGCAGAAGAAAAAGCAGGCCGGTGTTGCGCGAGTGCGACCCCTCATCCGCCTTCGGCACCTTCTCCCCTCGTGGAGGGGAGAAGGCTACTCAACCTTGCGCAGTGTTGAATTGGTAGCCAGGCCGCCGCAGGCGGCGAAGTACCGCGTAGCGGTACGGAGAAGGTAGCCGGGGGTCGCGCGCGCAGACGCGCTACCCCCGGAAAAGGTGCGCATCCTCGAGTCGCACCACGTCAGTGGTGCGGAGAGCTGTCTACAAGGCGTCTTCTTCGCGGCCATGCGATCGATTTCGACGAGCGCTTCCTGCTCTGATCGTTCGCTTCGATTCTCCGCACCGGCTACGCGGTGCGACTTCAAATCCGTTCTTGTCCGTGGGTAGCGCGTCTGCGCGCGCAACCCACGGCTACCCTCTCAGTACCGCTGACGCGGTACAGCCTCCCCACCGCAGGCTGCCGAAGGCGGATGAGGGGCGCTCTCGGCATCACCTCAGCTTCACCTCGTCGATGTGAAACTCGATCGGGCCGCTTTTCTGCGCGCCGCCGATGAGGATGCCGGTGAGGTCTTTGCCGTCGATGCCGAAGTCGCTCCACGAGAGCGTGATGGCGGTCCAGTCCGCGCCGGCATGCACGACCTTCATGGCCGGGATCTGGCCGAGCGATGCGGCGAAGACCATGACGGTGAGATCGACGTCGCCGCGGGCGTGGAACTGAAAGCCCTTCTGCGCCGATACATCAACGGCCTTCATCGGCTCTGCTCCCGGAAAGAACATCGCGCCAGCCCACGGGAAGGCGAAGCCGGGCTGGATGTTGCTGCGCACGAGCAATGACTTCGCTGTTCCGTTTGCGCCGCCGCTCACCACTTCCATCGTCGCTTTCGATTTGCCACCCATCATGCCGTCGTCCGACGGCGCCCAGCCGGCGCCGAACGTCGACGTGGTCTGGCCCGATTCGAAGTCGCTGATCGTTCCATCGCCAGCGGCGGTAATGACCGGAGCCGCTTCCACTTTCTGTTCCGATTCCGGACGGCGATCGAGTGCGACGCCGCCTTTCCAGACCGTGACGATGCCCCGCGTGGCCGCGATGTCTTTCGTGGGATCGCCGTCGACGAGCAGGAGATCGGCGCGCAATCCCGGTGCGATGCGGCCGCGATCCTTCAGACGGAACGCCGCCGCCGGCGCCGAGGTGGCGGCAACGAGCGCTTCGACCGGAGTGAGACCGGCCTCGACGAGCAGCTCCAGCTCGCGATGCATGCTCACGCCGTGCGCTGTGCCTGGATTCGGCGCGTCGGTGCCTGCGAGAATCGGCGCACCGGCGATTTTGAGCTGCTTCACCGTGGCAAAAGCGTTGGCCATCTTGAGCGTCGAGGTGCTGCGCTTCGGAAACGCCGCGCGCAACTGACGCGCTTCTTCCGGAGCGAGGAACGGTTTCAGGCGCGCATCGTCGAGCAGGGCGGCGCCGCTGGCGACGCCGGTCGTGCTCTCGATGACGGTCAGCGTCGGCACGACGAACGCGCGATGCGTGGCGATGAACTTGCCGAGCTCCGCGTCGGGCGGAACATTGCCGAAGAGATGCACGAGCGCGTCGGCACCGGCCTCGATGGCCGTGCGTGCTCCGGTGAGTGAGCTGATATGGACGACGGCCAGCTTGCCGCGTTTGTGCGTCGCTTCGATCAACGCGCGGAGGTCTTCTTTCGTCAGCGACTGGAAGTCGAGCCCGAACGGTTTGCCGTCTTCGTAGACGAGTTTGATGAAGTCGGATCCCTCGGCGATGCGCTCGTCGATGAACGCCTGCGCATTGCCGCCCGGCGTGAACGTCGGGATCGGGAAGTACTCGGTGCCGTGACCGCCCGCGACGGTGACAAGCGTGCCGGCCGAGAAGATATCGGCACGCGCGGCAACGTTGCCGGCGGCCTGCTCCGCCTTCTGCTCCTTCAGCGTGGCTACGGAGGTGAACATGTCCAGCTCCGTCGTGACGCCGAACCGCAGCGCGCGCTCGAGCGCCGGCCCGTACACGTGCGTGTGCGCGTCGATCAGGCCAGGCATCAGCGTCTTGCCAGTTCCGTCGACGACCTGCGCGCCTTCCGGCGTTTTGACATTGGCGCCCGCGGCAACGATGAGACCGTCACGGAAAACGACCGTGGCATTCGGGACGACGCGTGTGCCATCGAACAGACGAACGTTGCGGATCGCCACCGTCGGTTGTTGCGCGGCGCAGGCGACGGCGACCGAGAGCAGGAGAACGATGCGTTTCAACATGACCACACAATGGGTCCGGGTCGACGCCGGAGCCATTGCGGTTCGTCAGCGGCAAGGTGTGACGTTTGTCAGCCTCTCCGCGCCGCGCGCTTTGGAGTGCTGCGGCTTGCCGCCGCTTTCGTAGCGTGGCCAGTGCCGCTC
>JALYJW010000050.1 GCA_030775085.1 Acidobacteriota bacterium
CAGTAGAAGAGTCGTCCGGAACCGCCTCTGTCGCGGGTGGGGCGGTGGCCACTGCCGACCGCCGACTGCCGACTGCCGACTCGTCCGCCGACCGCCGACCGCCGACCGCCGACTGCTTCTCCACCATCACGATCGTCTTCGGATCCGCGGCGGAAAAGCCGAGCTTCGCGGCCTGGGTCTCGACCGTATCGAAGGACGTGAGCCGGTCGCGTTCTGCTTCCAGCGCTTTGTGCGCGGCTTCGGTGTCTTTGTAGATTTTCTGCAGGCGCGTGGTCTCGCGGCCGAGGCGGATGACTTCGAGGTTCTGCCAGGCGAAGAGGAGGAGGAACAGACCGATCGGTACGCCGAGGCTCAGGACGGCCAGCAGTTCACGGTTTCGCCGGCGATCCCGCTCGCGGACGATATGTGTGTTGTCGATCGGTTTCTTTTGCGTGTACATGACGGGGACGCGATGTTGTTTCGAGAGACGCCTGCGACGAGTGACTCGGGCGCCATTACGCCGCAGCCAACGAACAAGGGTGAAGATCTGCCTTCAAGCACGATGCGACGAGCCATCCACACGCACCCACGCCCCACGCTCCACCCCTCCCGAGCCCGCCTCCGCACACACACCCAACCCTTCCCCAACCTTCACCCTTGCTCGTAGACTGCGACCTAACGACTGCGACTCCTATCTTTCGATCCTTTCCGCGACCCGCAACTTCGCACTGCGCGAACGCGGGTTCCTTTGCATCTCCCCTTCTGAAGCAGTGACGGGACGTCCCGTCAGGATGTTCACCAGCGCCTTCGCGCCGCACCCGCACACCGGCATGTTCGGCGGACAGGTACACTCGCCTGCCAGCCTCCGGAACGCGCGCTTGACGATGCGATCCTCGAGCGAGTGAAACGAGATCACGGCCACTCGTGCGCCGGTCTCGAGCACGCTCACCGCGTCATCGACGAACCGGTCCAGTCCGATCAGCTCCTCATTCGTGGCGATGCGTAGCGCCTGGAACGTGAGCGTCGAAGGATCGATCTCGTGAAACCGGGACTTCTTCACGCTGCGGATGACCTCCGTCAAACGCGTTGTGGTCGTAATCGGCGCTTCCTCCCGTGCTGCCACGATGGCCCGCGCGATCCGTCGCGCCATCGGCTCCTCGCCGTACTCGCGGATGATCTTCGTGAGCTCGTACTCATCGAGCCGGTTCACGAGATCGGCCGCGCTGCGACCCTCGTCGCCGTGGCCGGCCATGCGCATGTCCAGCGGTCCGTCGAAACGAAACGAGAACCCGCGCGCCGCGTCGTCCAACTGCATCGACGAGACGCCGAGATCCGCGAGCAGACCGCTGATGCTGGCGATTTCCAACTGCTTCAGGATGTCAATGAGCGATTCGTGACGTCCGCGGACGAACGTCACTCGGTCACCGAAGCGGCTCAGCCGCTGCCGTGACCGCTCGAGCGCTTCCGGATCGCGATCGATCGCGACCAGCCGGACATCCGGATGGCGCTCCAGGAGCGCTTCCGAGTGGCCGCCCAGACCGACCGTGGCATCGACGAGAACGCCGTCGCCGCGGTTCGGTTCGAGAAACTCGAGGACCTCGCTGAAAAGAACAGGCTCGTGCTTCATCGCCAGATGACCTGGCCACTCACACGCCGTGGAGCTCCAGCTCCTTGAAATCTTCGATCGTCAATGGCGTATCCGTGAACCGCTTCTGGATCCGCTGGTCGTTCCAGACGATCAGATGATCCTGACTGCCGAGGACCACCACGTCGTCGCTGATGCCGGCCTTGTCGCGCAGAACCTGCGGGACCAGCACGCGACCCTGGGCATCGATAGCCGAGACCTGCCCGAAGTAGTTCACCCGCTCCAGCATCTTCATCTTCGAAGGCGAGGAGGAGGGCACCTTGGCCAGGCGCGACTGGTACTCGAACCAGACCGGCAGCGGGTAGACCAGAGCCCGCTCACCGTCCATCGAAGTGATGAAGCAATCACTGCCGTAACGCTCTTCAATGATCTTGCGGAACGTCGCCGGGACCTTGAGCCGTCCCTTCTCGTCGATCTTCGCGGGGCTGTGCCCCATCAGTACGGTCAGTTCCACGGCTCGTAGATTTCCGCTGTTTCGGTGGCTGTTTGTACCACCGAGAGCCACTACTGTCCACAAAAATCCACTGAAGAGCTAAAAATAAACGCAGCCAATGGCCGCGCTTGCTTGGAGTTTACGAATTTGTGGACGTGGACGAAGTGGACTTTGTGGACTGAGTGGACGTGGTGGACTTCCGGTGGCGGGGGTCCACGACGTCCACCAAGTCCACCAAGTCCACCAGTCCACAACCACGCTCTCGCGAAAACCTACTTCGCCGTTTTCTTGAACCGTGAGAACAGCTCGCTTCCCACGAGCTGTTCGGCCGAGGCAAGCACCTTCTCGATCATCGCCAGCACGTCCCCGCTCCCGCTCCAGTGGCCTCGCACGATCGAGACATCGGTATCAACGAGCACGTTCTTGAGCAGCAGCACGGCAAAAATGAGGTCGTCGATGTATCCGATCGGCCCGAGGAAAGCTTCGGGGGTGATGTCGAGCGGGAACAGGAAGTAGGCCAGTCCGCTGCCGAGAGCCAGCTTGCTCTTGGAGCTCACACGCGGGTCGTTCACCAGACGCCAGAGCAGGACGAACACGTCGGGGGCAATCATGAGGAGCTCGCCGGTCTTGCCGGCGAGCGTGCCTCTCTTTTCCAGATAGGCGCGAATCCTCTCGCGCATCCGGTCATAGAAACGCTCGGCGCGCGAGGTGGTGATCGGCACCGCGAGCTCACTGCTCTCGCGCATGACCTCCTCGAACTCGCTGTCGGGCGACTCTAAGTCGTTGTCAGGCGATTCGTTCTGGTGATCCTGCTCCTGTTCCATGAGTACCTCCGGTGGGCAGATCGGCCCCGCCCCTGCCCAGGGTCACGGCGAGACCGCCGTCGATGATCCAGATCTTCTGGATGTCGGCCGAGACGAACGTTGGCAAAAAGCGCTCCAGTGAAAGAACGAGCGTGGCCGGCTCCTCGAATCCCACATCCGCCGGGAATCGCTGACGAATCAACCCGACCAGCAGCGTCGGAACCGGCAGCGGCCCGGCCGTGATGCGCGCCAAAGGAATGCGCACCTTCGTCCCCTTCGCCTCGAAGCGATTGATCTCGACGGTGAACGGCACGCTGATGAACTTCCGCACCGAACCCTCCACGCGCAGAAGGCCGTTCGAAAAACGCAGATCGAGCCGTTCGATCATCGGATCGCGCGCCACCATCTCCCGCGCCATCGCGGCAATCTTCTCGCCGTCGACGCGCACATCAATGGAATCCCATTCGATGAAATGCTTCATATGCCACCCAGTCGGGCGGTCGGCAGTCGGCAGTCGGCGGTGGACCCCCCCCGGTCTTCTGCCGACCGCCGACTGCCGACTGCCGACTCGCCTCGTGAATGTATCATTCGCCTCCGAATGCCCAAGCGGTCCGACCTCCACAGCATCCTCATCATTGGCTCCGGTCCGATCGTGATCGGGCAGGCCGTCGAATTCGATTACTCGGGCACGCAGGCGTGCAAGGCGTTGAAGGATGAGGGCTATCGCATCATCCTGGTGAACTCGAATCCCGCCACGATCATGACCGATCCGGAGTTCGCCGATCGCACGTACATCGAGCCGCTCACGCCGGAGACTCTCGAGCGGATCATCGAGCGCGAGAAGCCGGACGCGATCCTGCCGACTGTCGGTGGGCAGACCGGCATCAACCTGGCCATGGCGCTTTACGAGAACGGCGCGCTGGAGCGTCACGGCGTGCAGCTCATCGGCGCGAACTACGAGGCCATCCGCACGGCCGAAGACCGCCAGCTCTTCAAAGAAAAGATGAAGTCGATCGGCGTCGATGTGCCGGAGTCGACTTACGCGGCCAACGCCGATGACGCCGAGAAGTTCGCGGCGACGATCGGTTATCCGCTGGTCATCCGGCCCTCCTTCACGCTTGGCGGAATGGGCGGCGGGATCGCGTACAACGTCGAAGAGCTGCGCTCGATCGTCGAGCACGGCCTGGAGCTCTCCCCCGTTCATCGCGTGCTCGTGGAAGAGTCGGTGATCGGCTGGAAGGAGTTCGAGCTGGAGGTGATGCGCGATCGCGCCGACAACGTGATCATCGTCTGCTCGATCGAGAACTTCGATCCGATGGGCGTTCACACCGGCGACTCCATCACCGTCGCACCGCAGCAGACGCTCACGAACGACGAGTATCACGCCATGCGCGACGAGGCGAAGCGGATCATCCGCGCCATCGGCGTCGAGACCGGCGGCTCGAACATTCAGTTCGCCGTGCATCCGAAGACAGGCCGCCGCATTTGCATCGAGATGAATCCGCGCGTCTCTCGATCCTCAGCACTTGCATCGAAAGCGACAGGCTTCCCCATCGCCAAGTTCGCGGCATTGCTGGCCGCCGGCTACACGCTCGACGAGATCCCGAACGACATCACCAAGAAAACGCCCGCCTCGTTTGAGCCGTCGATCGATTACGTCGTCGTGAAGATCCCGCGCTTCTCGTTCGAGAAGTTTCCGAACACGCAGCAGCTCCTCAGTTTTTCGATGCAGTCCGTTGGTGAAGCGATGGCCATCGGACGCACCTTCACCGAGGCGCTGCAGAAGGGTCTTCGTTCCCTCGAGATCGGCGTGGCCGGACTGGAGAGCGGAGGCCACGGCGGCGAGCGCCTGCCCGAAATGCTGCGCACACCGACTCCCGATCGGATCTTCGCCGTCGGCGATGCACTCCGCCAGGGCATGAGCGTCGATGAGATCTACGCGCTCACGTTCATCGACCCCTGGTTCCTGCGCGAGATGCGCAAGATCATCGTGATGGAGAAGGAGATCGCCGCCGGAGGCTCGGCCGATGCCGCGGCCATCCTCCGCTGGAAACGCAACGGCTTCTCCGACCGCCAGATCGCCAAACTCACCGGCCGCACCGAACAGCAGGTCCGCGAAGAGCGTCACGCACTCGGCATTCGTCCGGTCTACAAACGCGTCGACACCTGCGCGGCCGAGTTCGAAGCGTCCACGCCGTACATGTATTCAACGTACGAGACCGAGAACGAAGCCGCGCCGACCGATCGCCGCAAGGTGATCATCCTCGGCTCCGGCCCGAACCGCATCGGCCAGGGCATCGAGTTCGATACCTGCTGCGTGCATGCATCGTTCGCGCTGCGCGAGATCGGCTTCGAGACCATCATGATCAACTGCAATCCGGAGACGGTCTCGACGGATTACGACACGTCGGATCGTCTCTACTTCGAGCCGCTCACGCTCGAAGATGTGCTGGAGATCGTCGATCTCGAAAAGCCGGAAGGCGTGATCGTGCAGTTCGGCGGACAGACCCCGCTGAAGCTCGCCAAGCAGCTCGCCGACGCGGGCGTGCCGATGTGGGGCACGTCGGTCGACTCCATCGACGTCGCCGAAGACCGCGAGCGTTTCGGAGAGCTCGCGCGCGAACATCACATTCTCGTGCCGGCGCACGGCACGGCCATGAACGAGCGCGAGGCGATGGCCATCGCGAAGCGCATCGGCTATCCGGTGGTCGTTCGTCCGTCCTACGTTCTCGGCGGACGGGCCATGGCCATCGTCTACGACGAAGCGACGCTCACGCGCTACATGGCGCAGGCGGTCGAAGCGGCGCCGAATCAGCCCATCCTCGTCGATCACTTCCTCGAAGACGCCATTGAGATCGACGTCGATGCGGTCGCCGATGGCACCGACGTCATCGTGGCCGGCGTCATGGAGCACATCGAGCTGGCCGGCATTCACTCCGGCGATTCGACGACCGTCATTCCGCCCTACATCATCGGCGCACGCGACCAGGATCGCATCCGCCGCCGCACGGTCGAGTTGGCAAAAGCGCTCAACGTCATCGGCCTCATGAACGTGCAATACGCGATTCAACACGGCGATCTGTATGTGCTCGAGGTGAATCCGCGCGCGTCGCGCACCGTGCCTTATGTCTCCAAAGCAACAGGCGTGGCGTTCGCCAAGATCGCCGCGAAGGTCATGGCCGGCCACTCGCTGCGTTCGCTCGGCCTGACCAGCGAGCCGCGCGTCGATGGCTACTTCGTCAAAGCGCCCGTCTTCCCGTTCAATCGTTTCCCGAAGGAAGACACGGTGCTCGGCCCCGAAATGAAATCGACCGGCGAAGTGATGGGCAGCTCGCAGACCTTCGGCGAGGCCTACGCGAAGGCGCTCCTCGGCGCCGGCACGCGGCTGCCGCTGGAAGGAACGGCGTTCATCTCCATCAACGACAACGACAAACGCCCGCACGTCGTGCATCTCGCGCGCGAGCTCGTGGCCCTCGGATTCCGACTCGTGGCCACCATCGGCACGCGCGAATTCCTCATGAAACACAACGTCGACTCCGAGCTCGTCTCCAAAGTCCACGAAGCCCGCCCCAACATCGTCGACCGTCTCATCAACGGCGAAGTGGCCCTGGCCATCAACACCCCCTTCGGCAAATCCGCCTTCGTCGACGACACCTACATCCGCCGCACAGCGCTGCAAATGAACGTCCCCTGCATCACCACCCTCACCGCGGCAACTGCGTGCGTCGAAGGAATCCGATCACTGAAAGCCGGAATCAGCACCTTCGCCGCGCTGCAGGAACAACACGCGCTGAAGCAATAAACAGCAGTCAGTCAGCGCCCTTTCGTTTTGCGATCGCGAGCAGTTTTTCGATATCCGCGAGATCCTTTGGGCGACCGGAAGCCTGCTTGTTTCGCAGAAGCTCGTTCCAACCGATGAGGCTCACCGACTGATCATCCATCGCTGTCTGAACACGCCCTTCCCATGCCGAGTCAAAATCCACTCCCGCGATTGAGGTGAGAATGTCGATGCGGTTTGGCGGGTGCCCGAGCTGCACGATTCGACCGGGCTCGAGGAGGTCGCTTTCAGCAATTCCGAGAGTGCCGAAGCCGAACGCGTTCAGGACGTCGAGAACTCGGTGCGCGTTCGATGGTGTCGTTCGGATGAGGAAGTCGATGTCACCGGTGAAGCGCGGATGACCATGAAAGGCCACTGCGTGGCCACCGACGACGAGGTAATCAACCTTGTGAGAGTTCAACAACCCGATGAACTCTCTCAAATCGGCTTGCAGTTTCGCCAAGAGCACTCCGATGCCGTTCGACAAGTTCCAGCAGCATGTCGAGCCGCTCTTCAGGAGTCAGGTCCGCGTAGAACTGATCGTCGGCCCGATCTGCGTCTTCAAAACTGTGAAACACCTGAAGGACTCGGTCCATGGATGAACTTTAGCACGCAGCGGCGGGCGTTCGTTGCGAGCGACGGCGCCTACGGGCGCGCAAATCAGAACATTTGCGGCTGAGCGAACTCGGCAACGTGATCGTGGATGTACTCCTCAGCGCGCACGCGAACGTCGCTGTCCGCGCTTGCAAGGAGTTTCACGAGATCGTCGGGTGTCTTGAGCGTCGCAAAAATTTTCTGCGGCGCGATGTAGACCACGGCCGGCTTGCCACGGGCGACGAGTCGCGCCACGTTCACGAGAGTGCCGGTACTCTTCCCATCCCAAAGGGCCAACCCGACATCCGCCTCCTCGGCCATCGCGGCATCCTTCGCGGTAAAGAAAGCGAAGTCGCGAGCACGATGTGGTGCATCGACGACGCGGATCGGCCAAAGGCCCACGTTGTTTCTGCAATCGCCCGCAGTGCAGAAAACGAGAACGTTCGAATAATGCTGTTCCGCGAAGTAGGTCTGCACGGCCTTGTCTGCCCCGTTCGCGTCACCGACGAGGATCGTCAGTTCGCGGCGGATCATTTCGTCGAGCCGCTGACACACCTCGGCAGGGAGGCGGGTGAGGCGGCGAGAACCGGAGAGAAAGACCTTCTTCATACGCGTCGTGTCTTCGTCGGGGCGAGGCTTGGTCCTCGTCACGCCATTCTAAAAGGGCCGTGCCACTTTCGCGGGGAGAGGAAGCTCGATCCAGAAGCCAATTCGCAATCGGGTGTCTTCTCCCTCCGTGGAGGGAGAGGTGCCGAAGGCGGATGACGGAACCTCTACCTACTGCCTACTGAATCACGCCGTCACGTTCAGCCAGATCGTCGTGTTCGCAAGCTCCGTTTTGTACGGGTTGATCGCGCGCACGGTGTATTGGATGCGACGGCCGACGGCGGCCGGAAGGGCGCCGTTGGACATTTGACGATGCGGACGGGCGCCGCCGGGCTTGCGGGTGCGGAAGACGGTTTGTGTGAAGGGCGAGGGTTTCTCGAACTCGACGACGATCTCTTCCACCGAAACATCGGCGCCGCCGAGGTAGCGGAAATCCCATTCGATGCCTTCGCCGGTGCGGACTGAGACTTCGATCGGATTGGCGATGACGTAGAAACGGCCGGCGCCCTGTTCGACGTCGATACGAACGGGAACCGTGCGCACGGCCGGATGATCGACATCGTCGGGACGAATGAGGCGATCGGACGACGCTGGCGGTGCGGCCACGGCGCTCGGTGCTTCAGCGCGCGCAGGCGCGGGGATGAACGACGCAGGGCGCGGCTTCTCCGTGGACAACCAGGCCGCGGCAGGAGCGCCACTCGAGTGAACGCGGGGACGCGCGCGGCGGCCACGCTTTTTTTCCGCCTCAGGCGCACGGGGCGCGGCCGGCGCGGGAGCGACCGGCGCAGCGGCGCGCGGCGGCGCAACAGGAGCGGCCTTGGCGGCGGCAGGTTTCGACGCGGCCTTGGCGACTGCTTTGGGAGCAACTTTGGTGACCGCCTTCGGCTCTGGCTTCGCGACCTTGGCGACCTTCGTCACCGTCTTGGCAACAGCCTTGACCGCAGCCTTAGCCTTAGCCGCAGCCTTGGCAAGGGGCTTCGCTGCAGGCGCTGCCTTCTTTCCTTTGGCGACAGCCTTCGCGGCGACTTTCTTCGGAGTGGGCTTCGCGACTTTGGCGACGGCCTTTTTCGCGGCCTTCTTCACCACCTTCGCAACGGCCTTGACCTTCGCAACGGGCTTTTTCGGCGCCGCTTTGGGGGTGGCCTTGGTTTTCGCGGGTGGGGTCTTGGTCTTCTTAGCCGGTTTCGGGGGGGCGGCGGCCTTCTTCGGCGCGGCTTTCTTTTTGTTGGTTGTGGCCGCGCTCGCTTTGCGAGCTACGACCTTTTTCGACGCGCCCTTCACTGCGGCGGTCTTCTTCTTCCCCTGAGCCTTAGCCATGAATGATCATCTCCCGAAATGTGGGGCTGAAAATGGATGGCGCAATATAGCAGCGGTCGGCCCTTTGTCAATGGATTATTGGAAAACTCCGGCCACGCTGAATCCACCATCAATGGAAATGCTTTGACCGGTGATGTAGGAAGCGGCGGGCATGCAAAGGAAGGCGACCATGGAGGCAACTTCCTCCGGCTCGCCGATTCGGGACAGCGGCGTCGTGGCCAGAATCTTCGCCAGGCGCTCGGGATCCCGCAGGACCGGCTCGGCCAGCGGCGTGCGGATGTACCACGGAGCCACGGCGTTGACGCGAATGCCGTCTTTCGCCCATTCCGCGGCCAGACCGCGTGTCATGTGCTCCACGGCAGCCTTCGTCATCGCGTACGGGAGGCCGGTGCCGAGATGGCGAAAAGCGGCCACCGAGGAGATGTTGACGATGCTGGCATCGCCGGCGGCGCGGAGCAGCGGATGGGCGCGGCGGCAGAGATCGAAGACCGAGTCCATGTTCGTCTCGCGGATGCGCTCGTACTCGGCATCGTCGTACTCGATCGCCTTCTTGCGGATGTTCGTGCCGGCGTTGTTGACGAGGATATCGAGCTGCTCCAGCCTCTCGAAAATCAACGCGCCATCTTTCGTCACGTCGGCAACGATCCCGCGCGCGCCCGGGTGATCCGCTTCCCACCGCGCCAGTCTCTCGCGATCGCGCGCCACACCAATGACGTTCGCGCCGAAGCGCATCAGCTCCTCGGCGACGGCGAGGCCGATGCCGGCGGTGGCCCCGGTGACGAGGGCGGTTCTTCCGTTTAGGGTCCAACGATTCAGGATGTGGCAATCTCCTCTTTCAGCACATCCCTCAACTCGGCGGCGATCCTCCGGATCTGCGCGTCGTCTTCGCCTTCGACCATCACGCGCACGAGGTTTTCCGTTCCGGAGTAGCGGACGAGGATGCGTCCGCGGCCGTTGAGATCTTTCGTCGCGACAGCAAGCGCGGCTTGATAGCGCGGTAACGAATCGAGCGCCGGCTTCGAGGCAACGCGCTCGTTGAGCAAGAGCTGCGGCATGGGGTCGAAGGTGTGCAGTTGGGAGAAGGGTCTCGATGTTTTTCGCTCGAGGTCGCCGAGGATGTGGCCGAAGACGAGCGCGGTGTGGATGCCGTCGCCGGTTGTGTGGACGGTGCGGTCGATGATGTGACCCGACTGCTCGCCGCCGAGGATTGCATCGCGCTGCAGCATCAGCTCGAGAACGTACTTGTCGCCCACCTGCGCGCGGCACAGCTCGATCCCGTCTGCCTTCAACTGCTTCTCGAAACCGAAATTCGACATGACGGTGGTGACGACGCAGTCGCCAACCAACTCACCACGTTCGCGAAGCGATTTTGCCCAGAGATAGAGAATCTCGTCGCCGTCGCGAACCTTGCCTGCGTCGTCGACGAAGATCGCGCGATCGGCATCGCCGTCGAACGCCACTCCGTATTGCGCCTGCTGCTGCACGACGATTTCCGCGAGACGCTGCGGATGCATCGCCCCCGACTGTTCGTTGATGTTGCGTCCGTTCGGTGTGTCGTGAATGACCACGACCTCGGCGCCGGCGCGCCGAAAGACCTCCGGCGCGATGCGAAACGCGGCACCGTAGCCGGTATCGAGGACGACCTTCGTTCCGGCCAGCGCGTTCGGTGGCACGCCGCCGAGGAGAAACCGTTCGTATTCTTCGATGAGAATGTCGTTCGACGTGATCGGCGTCTCCGGAATCGACGCGTCATCGCGGCGGAGCGCGCGCATCTCGTCCTCGATCTCTTCCTCGATCGCGTCCGGCACCTTCATGCCGTCGTGGCCGAAGATCTTCACGCCGTTGTCTTCGAACGGATTGTGGGACGCCGAGATGGAGATGCTGGCCGCGGCGTCGGTGGTGCGGCAGAGATACGCGATGCCCGGCGTGGGGATCACACCGACGAGCACCGCCTCGCCGCCGCCCGCGGCAATTCCGGCGGAGAGCGAGCGTGCGATCTCCGGACCCGACTCGCGCGTGTCCATCCCCAGCAGAATGCGCGGCCTGCCGCCGTTCTTCAGCCTGTGCCCGAGCGCTTCGCCGAGCGCGAACATCGTGGCCGGATCGAGCGGGTATTGGTGCGCCTTCGCGCGGATGCCATCGGTTCCGAAGAGTTGTCTCATTCCCTGTCCGGTTTTCCCTTTGATGCTGCGGTGGTGCTCGTGGCCGTCGTCTCGGTCGTATCGGCCGGCTGCGGCGATGGACCGACTTCCGCGAGCACCGGAACCGTGACTTGCGTCGTGACGGGAAGGATCACTCGCACCAGCGGCGAATCCGAAACTACCGGCACGTTCTGCACGAACGTCCCGGTGCGGCCGGTCATGATAATGCGCTCGGTGGCCACTTCACTGAGTTTCATGATCTGCGAGGCCGGCCCGGAGATCAGCGCGCGCTCCGGGTTGGCCACGGCCTGTCCGACGAGATAGCCGTCCGGCGGAGTGCCGACGAGAAACGGCCGGATCGGAACGGTGCGCTGACCGAGCCTCTCGATCGAAAAGCGCACCTTGTTTGGGACGATGTCGACCACCTCGATGTCTTCCGGCACATTGATGCTCTGCGGGCGAAGCGTAATCACGACATCGCCTGCTTTCGAGATCAGGCTGAGATCGGCCGACGCCTCGAGACTCTGCGATGCAAGCGAGCGAAGATCGGAGATCCGCCCTTTGACGCGGACGGCCACGCTGCTACGCACATCAGTAGTGATGACCAGATCCGCCGGCAAGCCGACCAGCGAGAGCGAGGCCGTGACCATGCGCTGGCGCGTCTGCTCGCGGCGCGGTCCCGAGACGATGAACCAGACCACGCAGGCCAGGACCAGCGCCGCGAACTTCAGGCCGAGGTTCTTCATTCGAAACGCTCCGCCAGCATGTTCGTCAGGGTGATGCGATCCACGTCTTCGTGCAGTACACCATCGGCGGCCACGGACATCGAGCCATTCTCTTCCGAGA
Source organism: Acidobacteriota bacterium (assembly GCA_030775085.1). Classification (GTDB taxonomy): domain Bacteria; phylum Acidobacteriota; class Thermoanaerobaculia; order Gp7-AA8; family Gp7-AA8; genus QHVT01. The sequence continues at coordinate 12,182 of JALYJW010000050.1, forward strand.
TCACGATCACGAACGCATCGCTCTCCTCGCTCATGCCGATGGCGGCGCGATGACGCGTTCCGTGCGCCAGGCGCGGATCGGGCGTCGTGGTCAGCGGAAGAAACGCGTTCGCCGCGGCGATCCGGTTGCCGCGCACGATCACCGCACCATCGTGCAGCGGTCCGCCCGGCGTAAAGATCGACACCAGCAGCTCGGTCGTGAGAATGGCATCGACCGGCTTCGCGCCGTCTTCATACATCCGCAACGTCTGCCGGCCTTCGATGGCGATCAGCGCTCCCAGCTTCTTCGACGCCAGAATCTCGCACGTATGCACGACCGTGTCGCGCGGGAACTCGACCGCCCGCGGCCGGAACAGCATCGCCAGCGGATCGCCGACCATGCGCGCCAGTGCGCGGCGGATCTCCTGCTGGAACAGGACGATGATCGCGAACGGAAGATAGAAAAGGATCTGCCGCGAGATGGCCTCGAGCGCGGGAAGATCGAAGGCCCGGGCCACGAAAGTCGTCGATCCGAGGAGCATCAGCCCGATGGAGATCTGCATCGCGCGCGTGCCGCGGATGAGCGAGAGGATGTAATAGAGGATGAACGCGACGATGAGGATGTCGACCGCGTCGCGCCAGGTGGGAGCGAGCTGCTCGAAGATCCTCATCGCCGAGCCTCGATCGAGCTCAGCACCTTCAGGAAATCGACGGTCTCCCGCACATCGTGAACGCGGACAATGGCCGCACCGCCGCGATGTGCCGCCGCGACGGCCGCCAGCGAGCCTGCCATCCGCGATTCTCCGGCGCCCTTCCCGATGAGATGGCCGATGAACGCTTTCCGCGAGGCGCCGATGACGACCGGGGCGATGCGTGTGAGTGCATCGCAGTGTGCGAGCAGTTCGAGGTTGTGCTCAAACGTCTTGCCGAATCCGATGCCCGGATCGATCAGCACATTCGACGGATCGATTCCCGCGGCCACTGCCTCATCACGCCAGGTCTCGAGCTCCCGCGCCACGTCCTGCACGACATCGTCGTAGTGCGGATTCTCCTGCATCGTGCCCGGCTCGCCGCGCATGTGCATGAGGATGACCGGAATGCCGCGCGCGGCGGCCAGTGAGCGCATACCCGCGTCATGACGCAGCGCGCTGACGTCGTTGATGATGTCCGCGCCCGCATCGAGCGCTGCGGAGGCCACGCGCGCCTTGCGCGTATCGATCGAGATGCTCACGTCGCTGCGTTTGCGAATGCCTTCGATCACCGGCACGACGCGCTCGAGCTCTTCGTCGATCGACACCTCGGTCGATCCCGGTCGAGTCGACTCCCCGCCGATGTCGATGATGGCCGCGCCGTCCGATTCCATCCGCAACGCCGCGTCGATGGCTGCGCCGCGATCGAAATGCACGCCGCCATCCGAGAAGGAATCGGGCGTGACGTTGAGGATGGCCATGACGGCCGGAGCGAACGATGAACACGGAACACGGAACACGGAACGACCGGGAACGGAACGACCGGGGACGGAACGACCGGGAGCTACGTTCCGTGTTCCGTGTTCATCGTTCATCGTTCCTCTACACGTCCCGCTCGCGCCGGATCCTGGCTCCGAGCGCGTTCAGGCGTTCATCGATCCGCTCGTAGCCGCGATCGATCTGATGAATGTTGTGGATCGTGCTCTCGCCCTTCGCGCAGAGCGCGGCCAGGAGCAGGGCCATGCCGGCGCGGATGTCGGGGCTGGAGATCTCTGCGCCGTGCAGACGGCCACCGCCGACAATGATGGCGCGGTGCGGGTCGCAGAGGATGATCCGCGCGCCCATGCCGATGAGTTTGTCCGTGAAAAAGAGGCGCGATTCGAACATTTTCTCGAAGATCATCACCGTCCCCTCGGCCTGCGTGGCGATGATGATCATGATCGACAGCAGATCGGCCGGGAAGAGCGGCCACGGTCCGTCGTCGATCTTCGGTACGGCCGCGCCGATGTCGTAGCGGACGCGCAGTTCCTGATCTTTCGGGACGCGGATGTTCTTCCCTTCGATGCGGATGTCGACGCCAAGCTTCTCGAGCATGTGCCGTACCGCGTACATGTGCTCCGGCACGCCGTCCTCGATGAGCAGCTCGCTGCGCGTCACCACCGCCAGGCCGATGTACGACCCGACTTCGATGTGATCGCTGTTGATGTAGAAGTCGCAGCCGTGCAGCGTCTCCACGCCGGCGATGCGCAGGGAGTTCGTGGCAATCCCATCGATCTGCGCCCCCATCTTGTTGAGGAAGTGACAGAGGTCCTGCACGTGCGGCTCAGCCGCGGCGTTGTAAATGATCGTCTCGCCCTCGGCGAGCGCGGCCGCCATGATGGCGTTCTCGGTCGCAGTCACCGAGGCCTCGTCGAGAAACATCTTCTTGCCCTTGAGGGCGTGTGTTTCCATCCGATACTCGTGCGCGGAGACCTCGATCTGCGCACCGAGCGCTTCGAGCGCCAACAAGTGTGTATCGACGCGCCGCCGGCCAATGGCATCACCGCCCGGCTTGGCCACGGAAACGCGCCCGCAACGCGCCAGGAGCGGACCAGCCAGCAGGATCGACGCGCGAATCTTCTTCGACAGCTCGATGTCCGGCGCGCTGCTGATCTCGCCCTTCGCCTCGATCCGGACCACGTTCGGTTCGAGATGCTCGACACTCGCCCCGAGCCCTTCCATGATCTGCAGCATCACTCGGACGTCCTGAATGTCCGGCAGGTTCCGCAGCACGATCGGCTCGTCCGTCAACAGACACGCCGCCAGGATCGGCAACGCCGCGTTCTTGTTCCCGCCGGGACGAATCGTTCCTTCGAGTCTGCGGCCACCTTCAACAATGAATCGCTCAGCCATCGGGGGCGGATTCTATCGTCGCGGAGTCGCAAAGTCTCAAAGTCGCAAAGTCTCAAAGGAAGACCGCTCCGGTGTCTGCTCGGCAAACGAGCCTCGAAGGGACCGTATGTGCCCAAGGCTATGCCAACAAGCGCAGCCGGCCGTGCCGGCCTTTGAGACTTTGAGACTTTGCGACTACCATCGGTGGATGATCGTGGCCCCTCTCAGCTCCGGTAGCGCAGGGAACGCTTACTGGTTCGAGAGCGAAGGCACCGCCATCCTGGTCGACGCGGGACTGGGAACGCGCGAGACTAAAAAGCGCCTCATCGCCATCGACCGCGACATTGAAAAGCTGACCGCGGTCGTGGTCACGCACGAGCACTCCGATCACATCCACGGCGCGGAACGGATCGCACGCAAATACCAGGTCCCGATCTATCTCACGCAAGGAACACTCGACGCGTCACGCATCGATCCCGGCGAGACGAAGACCGTCATCTTCAAGAACAACTCGCACTTCACCATCGGCGAGCTGCAGGTCCACGCCCGCCGCACGATTCACGACGCCGCCGATCCGGCCTGCTTCGTCATCGAAGCCCGCGACGGAACCCGCGTAGGCATCGCCAGCGACCTCGGGCACGTGAACGAGGAAGTCGTCCGTCACCTCAGCGGCTGCGACGGCCTCTTCTTCGAAGCCAACCACGACCTGGACATGCTCCGCAGCGGAACCTACCCCTGGTCCCTCAAGCGCCGCATCATGTCCCGTGTCGGCCACCTCTCCAACGACCAGTCCCTGAGCGCCGTCCAACGCCTCCTCGGCGCCGAGCTCAAAACGCTCTGCATGATCCACCTCTCGCAGAAAAACAACCACGAATCGATCGTCCGCGAGATGTGTACCCAACTCCTCCGCCGCACCGGCGCGAGCATCGACTTCGCCATTGCAAGACAGTTCGAAGCGACGGGCTTGTTCGATGTGGCGAGACGGCGGCCGCGAACACCGGCGCCGGGACAGATGTCGTTGTTCTAGCCCACTTCAAGTTGCAGAAATTGCCGCCGGCATCTTCTCCCCTCGTCGAGGGGAGAAGATTGAGGAAGCTCAGACTTTGTCGGGATCGATGCGTTCGCCGGTCTCGAGATCATCCTTGAGCTTGCCGTACGATTCGCGGACCTTGCCGCCCAGTCGCTCAGCTTTTCCTTCGATTTCCGTGCTCCGATCACCCGTGAGCGCGCCGAAGCCTTCCTTGACTGCGCCTTTGACCTGGTCGAGCTTGCCTTCCACTTCATGTTCTTTTCCGCTGGCCATCATTTCCTCCTGAGCTGCGCAGAGAGGCATCGCAACGATCGTTCCCGTTTGCGGTGAAAGGGCTTTCAAGGGGCACTTGCGAGCGCACGCCCGCACGGGACAGATGACGTGTTCCAGCGTCGACTGACGACCGCGGACGTTCCATCACGGTAAAATGCTCCCGCCATGAACTACCAGGACATCATCACCGTCGAGTCGGACAAACGTGGAGGGCAGCCTTGCATCAGAGGTTTGCGCATCACCGTGTACGACGTTCTGTCCTATCTCGCATCAGGAATGACGGAAGACGAGATCATTTCCGACTACCCTGATCTCACTCACGAAGACATACTGGCAAGCCTGAGCTATGCCGCTGACCGGGAGCGAAAGACAGCGGTATCTCACGCGTGAAACTGCTACTCGATCACAACATCTCGCACAAGCTTGTCGCACGCTTGGCGGACCTCTTTCCGAACAGCACACAAACACGCCTTCTCAATTTCGGCCGCACCAACGATCCGCAACTTTGGTTGTTCGCAAAAACACATGGCTACGTCTTCGTCACGAAAGACAGTGACGTTGCGGAGCTGGCGATTCTTCGCGGCGCGCCGCCAAAGATCATCTGGCTGCGCATGGGGAACTGCAAGACCGTCGTCATCGAGCGCACGCTACGCGCAAACATTCGTACGATCGCCGATTTCGCAAGCGACCCTGATCGGATCGTTCTCGAGCTCTTCGACTAGGCCAAACGCGTGAGGGAACCCCTGAGCTCAGTACGGACTGTTATCATCCGCCTTCGCCATGAAAGCCACCGTCACCGTTGAATTGAAGCCGTCCGTTCTCGACCCTCAGGGCAAGGCCATCGAGCATTCGCTCAGCTCGCTCGGGTTCGCGGGGGTGGAAGATGTTCGCGTTGGCAAGCTGTTTCGGATCACGCTTGCGGATGGGCAGACACGAGAAGACCTCGAGGCGCAGCTTCGGCAGATGTGTGAGCGGCTCCTTGCCAACACGGTCATCGAGAAGTTCTGCTACATCGTTGAGGACTAGACTCGCCGCTCTCGGGCTGATCGTGGCTACGGTTGGCTTCGCGCAACCGGCTCCCCCAACGACCGACGCGCTGACGCTCATCTCCTCCGGCAACAGAAAAATCGTCAAGCGCTGGGCTCTTCCCGGCGATCCGCGCGGAGTGGCAATCGGCAGCGACGGCACGGTCTACGTCGGTGTCGCGGAGCCGCAGGCGGTTCTGGCGATCGATCCGAAGAGCGGCGTCGTGAAGCATCGGCTCGTGCTCGACTCCGCGGAGATCGCGTCGACGAAAGAGCTGGTCACGCTGCGCACCAATCCCGAGCGCACGCGTCTCTACATCGCCAACGGCAGCGACGAGAGCGCCACCATCCTCCGCCTCCCCGACCTGGCCGTGCTCCGCGAGATCACGATGGAAGGCGAGACCATCCGCGACATGATTCCCGATCCGCGCGGCCGCTACGTTTATCTCCTCGGCAGAGAGGTTCACGTGTTCGATGCCGAGGGCGACACTGAGGTGCGCACGCTCGTCGCCGACAACCCGATGGCCATCGCCGCCAGCGCGAACGGCGCGATGCTGGCCGTGCTGGCCACAGAAGATTTCGGCAGCGCCAAAGCCACCGTCGTCACCTTATTCGACACGAACACCTTCGCCGAGATAGCGCGCGACCCCTTGCAGACCGAAAAGAGTGTGGAAGCGGCCATGTTCGCCGCCGGCGACCGCTCCATCATCGCCTTCAGCCGCGACGCATTCTTCGAGAAGCGCGTCACCTCGCGCCCGACGCGCATCACCGAGTCCGGCAACACGAATGTCGCGATGCGCGTCGCCATCGGCGATCTCGTGAACAGCACGCACATCTGCCTCCCGGCAAGAAGCGGCGCGCAGGTCGCCACGCTCACCAGCACCGATGCCCTGCTCGTCTACGCCGAACGCCGCTGCAGCGCCAGCGGCACCTTCTCCGGCTCCAACAGCGGCGTGACGCCCGCATCGCTCTACGGCATCAACGCCTACGCCGTCGCGTACGACAGGCTCTCGAACACGATCGTGGCCACCGATCGCGAGGGATTTCTCACGATCTATCAGGTGCCGCGGCCCGCTACGGTTTCGCGCTGAGGAGCGAAGTAGCGAGGTACACGGAGATTCTCGCATGCTCATGTCGATCATCTCGAAGACATCGTCCACGGTTCTACAGAATTGCAGCCGGCGTGATAACGCTGCGCAGTGTCCGGAGGACGAGTGTGCTATTGCAAGTAGTCGCCACAGAATTTTTGAGTGAATAACAACATATGACGAACCTGCTGTTCGTCGTAGGCAGCGAAGTTGCCGTGAGCCGCATCATTGCGAAGGTTGGCCCAACTTGTTATCTGCTTCTGGACGAGCGGATTGTAGGCACCGTCCCTTGCCAACGCCACATTCAACGGATCGATCGTCAGTGGGCGACCACTGGTCGCGTTTGTGACCGACACAGATCTACTAGCAGCGAGTTTCCTTAACGAATCTTCGAGCGTTGCTCCGATCAGGACTGCGGCGGCATCTTTGTACTGCTCGTTGAGCAGGTGTTCGGCCATGTCGAGAAAATCTGCAAACACCTCGGCCTGAAGCAGGCGCCGGATATCGCGCAGCAGACCCGACTGGATGTCCCGTTGAACGCCCTTAACGATGCCCACCAACTCGCTCACGTGCTCGTAGTTACCCGAATGTAGCGAGGTGAAGTACTTGTTCTGAATGACACGCTTGAGATGTTCTTCGTAGTGACTGCTCGGCCCGTACAGCCGACGAATGAGTTGGCCGCTGCGCGACGCAATTATCCCAAGTTCCTCCACGCGGTCCGGCCCCAAATTGTCTTCAGCGCGCGAAGCATCGCGAGATAGCTTCTCGCCCATCAGCACGAGACCATCGACTTCTTTCTCTAGGGTGTCCGTGATGCTTGTACTCATTCTGCGCTACTCTCTGATGTATCCAATTGATACTGCACGGGCTTGACGTTCATGCAGTCATCAGTATAGGAGAATTGTCGATATGAAGGCCGTGAATGAGATACGGCACTTCGAGGGAGGCGCCGGTTCCTTGCCGGCTCTCGCCAGCGGGCCGAGCCATTGTGCTGAGCGAAGCGACAACAGCTTCATGGCGTTGGTCCATTGTTTAGGGAAGCCTTTGCCCCGGTAGGGGCAGCACGAGGGTAGCCGGTGGCAAGCCGCGAAGCGGCGCGGCCACCGGACGCGGACGTTTGTGAATGCTTTCCGCCCCGGCAGGGGCGGCAGAGGGCTACGCGCGCCGGGCGTTCTGGCCCCTGCCGGGGCGAAAAACGGGGACGCCTGATTTCCGGTGGCGGCGCTCGTTCCTCGCTTGCCACCGGCTACCCTCTGGCTGCCCCTTCAGGGCAAAAAGCGGCGGCGAGCTGTCGCTCTGCAAAGCATGTCGCCGGGATAAACTTCCGACATGAAATTCGGCGTTGTCGTTCTGCCCGGCTCGAACTGCGATCACGATGCGTTGCATGTGACCAAAGACGTCCTCGGCGAGGATGCGGAAGTGCTGTGGCACAAGGACACGGATCTCAAGGGCGCGGACTGCGTGATCCTGCCGGGTGGGTTTGCGTATGGCGATTATCTTCGGGCAGGTGCGCTGGCGAAGTTCGCGCCGATCATGAGTGCGATCCGGCGGCATGCGGAGGCGGGCGGTCTGGTGCTGGGGATCTGCAACGGGTTTCAGGTGCTGACCGAGGTTGGGCTTCTGCCGGGTGCGCTGATGCGCAATCAGCATCTGCGTTTCCTGAGCCGCGACGTGCATCTGCGCACGGAGGAAACGGACACGCCGTTCACGTCGGCGCTGCTGCAGGGGCAGGTGATCCGCGCTCCGATCGCGCATGGCGAAGGAAACTACTACGCCGAGGATTCGACGCTCGATGAGCTGGAGCGCAACCGGCAGGTCATCTTCCGCTACTGCGATGAAGAAGGCCGCATCACCGCCGAGGCCAATCCGAACGGTTCCGCGCGCAACATCGCCGGCATCTGCAACCGCGCACGCAACGTCCTCGGCCTGATGCCGCATCCGGAGCGCTGCGCGGAATCGATCCTCGGCAATGCGGAAGGGTTGTTGATCTTCAAGTCGATCGCCGAGTCGCACGCGCGGATATAGCGAGCGAGAGCGGCATCACTTTTTCAGTCTCATTCGATTTCGGGATTTCGCGGCTGAAGCTGAGGCGGTCGTTCTCGAACTGCCACGCACCGTCGCTGCAGGCGGACTGCGCGACGATCGGCTGACCCTGCGCGATGCGCATGACGTTCATCGTCGCCTCCCGCTCGGCGACCGAGCGATAGGCACGCTGCCACGCGCCGTTACCGGGGACTGCGATTTGCGCGAGGACGTTCCATCGCGGAATGTCGTCCAACGATGGCACTTCGTCGAAGCTGCAAGTCGTCACCGCGGCGAGCTTCTCCATGGCGGCACGCTGGCGATGGGCCATGTCGACGATCGAGAAGCGAAGATACGGCCGGGCGATGACGGCCATGGCGCCGTTCATCGAGCGCTCGCCGTTCCGCCACATCATCCACATCTCGCTCTGGTACGCGCCTACGAGGAGACGGCGATGATCGATCCGCTGCACTTCGTGGAACCACGCTGCGCTCGGAGCCTGCGGAAGTTTCCACGCCGCACCGTTCACGAAACGGGTGATGGCCAGACCGATCAACTGTGAGATCAGCTCCGGACGCGGCTCGACAATCTTTTCGATGCGCCACGCAGCGTGCAGATCATCCCAGGCGCGATCGTCATCGCCGCGGCCGCGGACGAGCGCGCGCGTCACGAACAGGCGCACCACGTTCATATGTCCGGCCAGATGCGGCAGCGGCGCGTCGAAGCCTTTGCTGATATCGCAATCCCAAACGATCGCTTCGCCGTGCAGCAGATGTTCGCGCAGGGCGTCGATCTCCGCTTCGTGCGCATCGAGATACGCGAGAACTTCCGCCGGCGGCTCGGTGATCGCTCCTTCATCACGAACGTGCTCCGCATGCACGTAGCCGGTAATGGCCGATGTCAGCGGATCGGTCTTGCCTCCAACGCTTTCGAACGCTATGCCCAGCGGCTTCGCCAGCTCCACCATCCGCCGCGCGCCGTCATTTGTTTTCTGCGGCGGATAGCGCGTCTCGACGGATGCGAGCGTGCCGAGGCCGGCAGGCCAGCTTTCATCGCCGATACGCCGCATCCCACCGTCGGCGACGATGGCGCCGCCGATCCACGCTGCGACGATCACCGCAAGAATGATCACAATCACCAATCCAAAGATGCGCATCATTTTTCCAACCCTATACAATCGGCCCCGCCGGAGGAAAGCGACGACATGGACAATGAAATCGATGCGCTGCTGCAGGAGAACCGCAAGTTCCCGCCATCCGAGGAATTCCGCAGCAACGCCAGCATCCACGATCCCGAAATCTGGGCGAAAGCCGCTGCCGATCGTGAAGGCTTCTGGGCCTCCTGGGCGGAGCAGCTCGACTGGCAGACGAAATGGGATCGCATCCTCGAATGGGACGCGCCCAACGCGAAATGGTTCGTTGGCGGCAAGCTGAATGCGTCCTACAACTGCCTGGACCGGCATCTCGAAACGCGCGGCGACAAGCTCGCTTTGATCTGGGAAGGCGAGCCGGGTGAGATCCGCCGCATCACTTATCGCCAGTTGCACGCCGAGGTCTCGAAATTCGGGAACGCGCTGAAGTCGCTCGGCATCGCCAGCGGTGATCGCGTGGCCATCTACATGCCGATGATCGTCGAGGCCGTGGTGGCGATGCTCGGCTGCGCGCGCATCGGCGCGGTGCATTCCGTGGTGTTCGGCGGCTTCTCCGCCGAAGCGCTCAAGGACCGCATTCACGATCAGCAGGCGAAAATGGTCATCACTGCGACGAGCGGCTATCGGCGCGGCAGCGTCGTGCCGCTGAAGAAGACCACCGACGCAGCGGTTGCCGAATGCCCGTCGATCGAAAAAGTGATCGTCGTGCGGCGTCGTGTCGAAGACGAAGTGACGATGGAAGAAGGCCGCGACGTCTGGTACGACGACGTCATGGCCGCCGCGGATGCCTCGTGCGAGCCGGCCTGGGTCGACTCCGAGCACCTTCTCTACATCCTCTACACGTCAGGCAGCACCGGAAAACCGAAAGGAATCGTCCACACCACCGGCGGCTATCTCACCGGCTGTCTGGCCACATGCAAATGGGTGTTCGATCTGAAAGACGACGACATCTATTGGTGTACGGCGGACATCGGCTGGGTGACCGGTCACTCGTATGTCGTCTACGGACCGCTGGCCGCGGGCGCGACGGTGATGTTGTACGAAGGCGCGCCCGACTTTCCGCAGAAAGACCGCTTCTGGGACATCATCGAGCGCCACAAAGTAACGATCTTCTACACGGCGCCGACAGCCATCCGCGCATTCATGAAATGGGGCGAGCAGCTTCCGCAGGCTCACGATCTGTCGTCGCTGCGCCTTCTGGGAACAGTCGGCGAACCGATCAACCCCGAGGCGTGGATGTGGTACCAAAAAGCCATCGGCGGCGAGCGTTGTCCGATTGTCGATACGTGGTGGCAGACGGAGACCGGCGCGATCATGATCACTTCGCTGCCGGGTCTCGTGGCGACGAAGCCGGGATCGGCGACGCTGCCGTTCCCGGGCATCGACGCGCAGATTCTCGACGAACGCGGGCAGCCGGTCGCGGTTGGCGGCGGCTATCTGGCCATCACAAGTCCGTGGCCTTCGATGCTGCGTGGCATCTGGGGCGATCCCGAGCGATACCAGCAGCAGTACTGGTCGAAGTGGCCGGGAATCTACTTCACCGGCGACGGCGCGAAGCGCGACGAAGACGGCTATTTCTGGCTGCTGGGCCGCGTCGACGACGTCATGAACGTGGCCGGACATCGCATCGGCACGATGGAGGTGGAGTCAGCGCTCGTCGATCATCACTCCATCGCCGAAGCGGCGGTGGTCGGGATTCATCACGACATCAAGGGGACAGGAATCGCGGCGTTCGTGATCGTCAAAGAATCGGATCGCGATGAGGCCCTGCACGATCCCGCAAAGTTCGAGCAGGAGCTGAAGTCGCACGTCGCTGAAAAGATCGGCGCGATCGCGCGACCGGAGAAGATCATCGTGACCGCCGATCTTCCCAAGACGCGGTCCGGCAAGATCATGCGCCGTCTCCTCCGCGATATCGCCGAAGGCCGCGCCCTCGGCGACGTGACCACACTCGCCGATCCGTCCGTCGTCTCGACGCTCAAAGAGAAGTACGAGGAGGAGACGTAGGACGAAGGGAGTCTCAAAGTCGCAGAGTCTCAAAGTCTCAAAGAGCGTGTTGGCCGCGTCCTTTGAGACTTTGCGACTTTGAGACTTTGCGACTTTCCTCGCGGTGCGCTCGCAAATGAAGAGAACAGCCCTCATCACCGGTGGCGCGCGCGGCATCGGCCGCGTCACAGCCATGCGTTTGCTGCTCGACGGCTGGACCGTGGCGTTCACGTACAGCCAGTCGAAGGATGCGGCGCTAGCGTTCGAGACGGAGTCGAAGGGAAACGCCGCGGCATTCGAGGCCGACGTTCGCGATGCGGATGCGAATCGGGGCGTGGTCGAGAAAGTGGTGGCGCGCTTCGGGTCGATCGATGCGCTGGTGAATAACGCGGGCGTTCGTCGCGACGCGTTGCTCTACAACATGACGCCAGAGCAGTGGGATGAAGTGCTCGACACGAACCTCGGCGGGGCCTGGTCGATGACGAAAGCGGTCCTGCCCGAGATGATGCAGCAGCGCCGCGGCGCGATCGTGAACGTGGCGTCGCTGTCGGGACTGCACGGAGTGGTCGGGCAGACGAATTACTCCGCCGCGAAGGGAGCGCTGATCGCCATGACCCGCTCGCTTTCGCGCGAGGTCGCGCGCAGCGGCATCCGCGTGAACTGCGTCGCCCCCGGCCTCGTCGACACCGACATGATCGCGGAGCTCGATCCCGAGGTGAAACGCGAAATGATCCGCCAGATCCCCATGCGCCGCGCCGTCCGCGCCGACGAAGTGGCCGCCGCAATCGCTTTCCTGCTGTCTGACGACGCCAGCGGAATTACGGGACAGGTGCTGGCGATTGATGGGGGCGCTTCGGCTTGACGAGTCGGGCAGTCGGCAGTCGGCGGTCGGCAGTAGAAAGAAATCTCGACAGCCTCTCCACTGCCGACGGCCGACTGCCGACCGCCGACTAAAAAATGGATTTCTCCGTCGTCATCCCCACCTACAACCGCCTCGACATGCTCGTTCGCGTGCTGGATGCACTCGACACGCAGATCGACGCGCCTTCGTTCGAGGTCATCGTCATCAACGACGGTTCCGGCGATGACACGGAGCGGGTGATCGCGCAGCGGAGCGGGATCACGTTCCGCACGCAACCCAACGGCGGACCAGGGCGCGCGCGCAATCATGGCGTGTCGCTGGCGCGCGGGCGGTCTGTCATCTTCATCGGCGATGACACTGTGCCGGAGCCGCGATTTCTGGCCGAGCACGCGCGCGTGCATGCCGAGGCTGGTCATGATCCGCTCACGGCATGCCTCGGGTATACGGGCTGGCCGCGGCAGGAGCGCGTGACGGCGTTCATGGATTACATCAACGACTACGGCTTGCAGTTCGGCTACAAGCTCATCCGCCACGGCGATGTGGTGCCGTACAACTTCTTCTACACCTCGAACATCTCCATCGATCGCGAGCTGCTCGTCGCGCATCCATTCGACACCACGTTTCCCTCGGCGGCCTGGGAAGATATCGAGCTCGCGTACCGGCTCGACGCGAAGGGTCTGAAGATTCGCTACAACGAGCGCGCGGTGACGCGTCACTACCATCCGATGGACATCGACTCGTTCGCGCGACGGCAATACACGGTCGGCAAGTCGGGCGCGATTTTCTACGAGAAGCATCCCGAGCTCGGTCACTTCCTCGGCGTCTACGAGCTCCAGACGCGCACGCTTGCCAACGAAGCCCAGCTCGCGAAATTACGCCGCAAAGCACGTCTCGGCGAACGGTTCCGCCTGCTCGCGCGGCCGGCCGTCTTCGAAACGCTGATGCGCGAGCACTACCTGCGCGGACTGCAGGACGGCCTGCGCGCCTCGGCGTCAGCGTCACGATAGACTGCAACCTGATGTTCATCACGTTCGAAGGCCCCGAGGGGTCCGGAAAATCGACCCAGATCCAGCGGGTCGGCGCGTTGCTGCGAGACGCCGGCCGCGAATGTGTGATCACAAAAGAGCCGGGCGGCACGCCGATCTCCGATCGTATCCGCGCGATCCTGCTCGACTCCGCGGCCGCGGGCATGGACGCCATGACCGAGCTCCTGCTCTATGCGGCCTCACGGCGGCAGCATGTCGTCGAAGTCATCCGTCCGGCGTTGCAGCGCGGCGTGGCGGTCCTGTGCGATCGCTACACCGACGCCACGCTCGCCTATCAGGGATACGGACGCCTGCTCGACCTCGATCGCCTGCAGACACTGAATCAGTGGGCCACCGACGGCGTGAAGCCGGCGCTCACGCTGTTGTTTGATCTCGACGAGCAAACCGGCCTGACTCGGGCGCACGCGCGGAACGCCGGCATGGACGTCGATGAGAGCCGGTTCGAGCTCGAGGATCTTCGCTTCCACCGCCGCGTCCGCGAGGGATATCTTTCGCTCGCGGCAGCGGAGCCGGAACGCTTTGCGATCGTCGATGCGATGGGCAGCATCGACGAAGTCTTCGAGCGCACGCTGGAAACGCTTCGGCAGCGCGCGCCGCAGATCCTTCCCTGACGACATCCAATGACCGCCACGACGTCACTGATCCTCGACACCGCGCAGCGCGGCGAGCTCCATCACGCGATCATCCTCTACGGACCGTCGGCGCCGCTGCTGCGCGACGCGTCGGTGCGCATCGCTAAAACGCTGAACTGCGTGAATGCCGGGACCGGCGACGATTGCCTCTCCTGCCAGCGCGTCGACCGCCGCACGCATCCCGACGTGCATTTCATCGAAGCGGCGGCGGACAAGAAAATGATCTCCGTCGACCAGATCCGCGCGCTCGTGGAAGAAGCGACGATGCGTCCGTATGAAGGACGGACCAAGGTGTTCATCATCGATCCCGCGGACGGCTTGAGCATCGGCGGATCGAACTCGCTGCTGAAGACGCTCGAGGAGCCTACGCGCGACACGACGTTCCTGCTCATCACGCGCTCGCCCGATCTGCTCCTGCCGACGATCCGTTCGCGCTCGCAGGCGATCTACGTCGGCGACACGGCGCGAACGCTGACCGGACCGCGCCAGTCGATCCGCGCCGCGCAGGTGGCGCTGCTCGATGACGGCGACGATCTGGCCGCGAACATCCTCGACCTGCTGCACCGCTACGCCACGCGCGGAGAGAGCGCGGCGCTTCTGGCGCTCGCAGCCATCGTCTCGAACCACGATGACGTGAAGGACGCCATCGCGCTCCTCGGCACCGTGCTGTGCGATGTGGTCGGCCTCGACCCTCGCGAATCGCTCGACCCGAAGAAGCTCGTCGAGATCCGGGAGCGCATCCTCGCCCCGAAGCTTCTGGCCGCCGCCGACGCCTCGATGGCCGCCATCCGCTGGCTGACCGTCAACGCCGACGTGCGGCTCCTGGCGGAGAGCATCGTCGCCGAGCTCGTGTAATCCGGCACGGCCGGCGGGCGTTGGTTGGCCTAAGTGTCGTGCTACGCGATGTAACCGGTTCCAAAAAAGAACAGCCCCGCCGTTTCCGGCGGGGCTGAGATTCTTACTGGATGGGACCGGCGGGAGCGCTCGGGTGGTGAGCTATCGGGTCGGTAAGATTCAAGGAAGAGTTCAACAGCGGAGACTACAGAGGCAGGCTGTTACAGCGAAAGCGGTTCGCGCCTGCCCATCCAGTAAATTCATCACTTTTCAATGCTGCGCATTCTAACGCAGACTTTGTGAAAACTTTCTCAATGTAACCGCAATGTGACAAGACCATGATTTTGAGAGGGATACGCGTCGGTGTGGAACCAAGCAAAAGTGTAAAGCAAAACGACTGTTCGGTCCACGTTGACTGACAGAACACGCGGTGAACGGTGATTCATTGCACGATTTGAGGCTGCGCCCCTCTCCTTGAGACGTTCCGCCGCCGCCCACGTTTCGGGGTCAGCGCGACCTGGGGTCGACCAGGGCCGGCTCCGGCCTAAACGATTTCCCCAGCGAGACGTGGCCGGCCAGGGTGTCCCCCGGGCTGCCGTTGACCAGGACCCGGACGGTTCTCGCATCGGCGAAGTTGGAGGCCACGGTCTGGACGAGCGAGTGGACGGCCATCAGTTCCTGATGACTGCCGGTTCCCCATCCATCCGTCAGGGTGGGGCCGCCCAGGTCGACGATGGCCGTTCCGCCGGGTAGCAGGTACGCGGCCCGCACCACGGTGTCGGCAGGAAAGAGGCGCAGGGATTCCGGCATCACCGGTCCCTTGAGGAGCTCCCGTACGACGACCGGCACCGCCGCGGGCACGCTCTCGGGAAGAGCCACGTTGCGCGTCTCAGCGACCAGCAGCATCTGCGGCGACTCGTAGTACAGCCGCACCATGCGCATGGTCACTTTGTTCGCGACATTCAGGTTCGCAGGCGTTTCCCGTTTCGGCTTGCACGCGCCGGCGATCAGGAGGAGCGCCGCCAGCGCCACGACGACTCGCTTCACGCTAGGAATCCGTCCTCGTCTGCGGCTGTGCGGGAGCCGGCGCCGCGGTGGTGGTCGGAACCGGAGGGGCAGTGGCGGTCGCCGGTGCGGTCGCTGGTGCCGCAGGCGCCGCCGGCTGGATCAATCCGATGCGCGTTTCGTAATCGGTCTTGTACCGCTGCACCGCGCGCGTCAACGCTTCCACCATCATCCTCTGGAAAGCGTCTGTCTGCAGTTTCGCTTCTTCCTCGGGGTTGCTGATGAAGCCGACTTCGACCAGCGCAGCCGGCATCGTCGCGCCGACCAGCACTTTGAACGGCGCCTGCTTCACCCCGCGGTTCGCGACCGCGGTGGCCGCGTTCATCTCTTCCTGGATCGACTGCGCGAACCGGCTCGACTCCTCGTGATACGCGTTCTGCGCGAGATCCCACAGGATGAGATTCAAGTCGGCGGTCGGGTTCGGCGTGGAGGTGACGTTCTCCGACTCCGCGGCCTTGCGCGCCAGCTCGTCCGACGCTTCGAGCGAGAGGAAGTACGTCTCCGATCCCTTGGCGTCTTTCACCACCGCGGCGTTGACGTGGACGGAAAGGAAGAGATCCGCCTTGTATTGATTGGCGAGCGCGGTGCGCTGGTCGAGGGAAACCACGCTGTCGTCTTCGCGCGTCAGCACCACGCGCGCACCGACCTTGCTGGAAAGCGCGGCGGCGAGCTTGCGCGCGATCGTCAGCGTGAGGTCTTTTTCCATCAGCCCATTCGTACCCACTGCGCCGACTTCGCGTCCGCCATGACCGGGATCGATGACGATCGTGTGAATGCCCGGCACTTCCCGCGGCGAAGACGGCCGGAGCGCCGGCTGCAAAGAGCCCGGCGCCGGCGCCGTTCCCTTGCGGAAGTCGAGAACGATGCGCGGCGGACTCTCGAGGCGATACGCATCACCGACGATGTCCGTGGCAGTGAGATGGATGCGCAGATCGCTGCCCGCGAACGTCACGCGCGCAATGGCCGGATCCTCGTATGGCTGTTCTGTGAACGGAGCATTCAGCGGGACGCGGAAGCGGACGAGGTACGCAGCCGGCTCCTTGATGATCGCGTATTCGGCCGGCGCACTGAGCGTGATCACGATCTTCGAGATGCCCTGCACGTTCGCCACCGAGAGCTGCACGCCCACGGCGTCGCGCTGCGCGGGCCGGACGACCAGAGAGCGCGTGGCGCCGTCCCATCCCACGTCCATCGATTGCGACTTGCCCAGGAAACCCTGGAAGAACTGCCAGGACACGAACGGCTTCCCTTCGATCGAGATCGGAGGCACCGGCATCTCGATGAGATCGTCACGCACCACGCCGTACCGGCTGTCGGGTCCGAATCCCGCGGTCACGCCGGCCACAGTGACCTTGAAGCCGCTATTGTCGGGCGCAATCGTTCCGCCCAACCCAGCCAGCACTTCCTCGGCGGAAACATAGACCTGGCCCGATTGTTCGACGTACGTGAACGGATGCACGCCCGCGGGAGTCCGGAGCGTGGCCTGTCCCGACGATTGCGCGAGAGCGGCCGAGGTTCCTCCAATCAGAGCAACGATCAGAGCGGCGGTGAGAGCGATGAGTACACCAAGAGAGAGCAGACGTTTCATGGGTGTTTGTATGACGAGAACGCGGCGATTATCGCACGTGGTAGGCTCTCGACCGATGAGACGAACGCTCTTCACACTCCTACTGCTCGCGCTCGCCGCGTGCGGCGGCAACCCCGACGACAGCATCTACGTGCTCAGCCGCGAGCCGGTCAGCGTCCGCGGATGGATTCTGGACGTCAAAGGCGCGAAGCATGAAGAGATCGTGGACATGGAGATCGCGCGGCGCACGCAGCTCTTTCAATCGTCCTCGGTCTGGGTGGAGGACACGAAGTTCGCCTCCGGAGGCATCGCAGAAAACGGCGCGTTCATCATCCTCGACGTGCCGCCGATGAACGCCATCATCGGCTTCAACGCACCCGGCGCCGAGACCGCGAAGATCGTGCTCGAAGGCGTTCCCGGTACCGCCGATGTTTTCATCCCCGACGTGATCCTCGAGCCGAACGGCTCCACCGTCCTCGACCCGAAGAAAATCCTCGTGCGCGTTCCCGCCGACGTCGACCAGCCCACACTCACCGGCAAGACGGCCAAGGTCGGCGGCTATACCGTTCCGATCATCAACACCCCTTTCCGGATGTTGAACGATCGCCGGGAGTATCCGAATCCGGGAGGATTCCGGCCGGTAGCCACGGTGAAGTGATTCTTAGGTCTTAGGTCTTAGGTCTTAGGTCTTAGGACGTCCGTCGTCGTCCTCCTAACAGCTAAGACCTACTCCCTAACACCTAGCAAACAATCTCGCAGAACTTCTTCAAGTCGATGTTGCCGCCGGAGACGACGGCCACGACTGGCCCTTCCGTCTGGCGCAGGGCCGCGGCGATGCCGAGAGCACCCGCGCCTTCGGCGATGATGCGCGCTTTCGATGCTGCCAGTCGCATGGCGTTTCTTACTTCGTCGAGCGTGACGACGACGGAGCCATCGACCGTGTTCTGCAATCGCTCCCACATCCGCGGAAAGATGCTCTTGCCTCCCGCGCCGTCGACGAATGAGGCCTGCCACTTCTCGAATACCTGAGGTGATCCCGCGGCGAATGAGGCAGCGCCGGGAGCGGCCGTTTCCGGTTCCGCGCCGAGCACGCGCACGTGAGGTGCGAGTGCTCGCATCGCGCTACCGACTCCGGAGATGAGCCCGCCGCCGCCGATGGCAGCAATCACGGTTTGGACCTGCGGCAGGTCTTCGAAAATCTCCAGGCCGACGGTGGCGTTGCCGGTCACGAAATCCTGATCGTCGAACGGATGGATGAACGTCCCTTCGACACCGGGGAACGCGCGCTCCTCCATGGCCAGCCAGCAGGCGTCGAACGGAGCCTTCACCAGTGTCGCGCCGAGCGCGCGCATCCGCTCCACTTTCGTGTCGGGCGCCGTCTCGATCACCACGACCGTGCAGGGCACGCCCGCTTCGCGCGCTGCGTACGCGACGCCCTGTCCCGCGTTGCCGGCGCTGATCGTCCAGACGCCTTTGCTTCGCGCTTCGGCCGGCAACATGGCTACGGCGTTCGCCGCGCCGCGCAGCTTGAACGCATTGATCGGCTGCAGACTCTCGAGCTTCAGCCAGATCTCCGGCGCACCATCGACGCCGTGCAACAGGCGAATCAGCGGAGTTCGTGTGATGACACCGGAGATGCGTTCGCGCGCCGCGCGGATTTCATCGATCGTGACGGGACGGACAGGGGGGACGTTCGACATGCAGGCGATTGTATGCACTCAGTGCTACGATCCCTGCAAAATCGTGCGATAGAGGTGCAGTCCATGCGGTTGATCACGCGCTCCGATTTCGACGGTCTCGTTTGCGCAGTTCTCCTCCGGGATGTCGAGCAGATCGATTCGGTCGAATTCGTTCACCCCAAGGACGTTCAGGACGGCAAGGTCGCCATCGGGCGCGACGACATCCTCACGAATCTGCCCTATCAGTCCGGCGTCGGACTCTGGTTCGATCATCACTCCAGCGAGATCGTGCGCAACCAGGACACGGCCTCCTACCGCGGCCGCTTCGAGATCGCCCCTTCCGCCGCGCGCGTGGTCTATAACCACTACGGAGCCGGAAAACTCGGCAAGTACGCGACGCTGCTCGAGTCGGTCGATAAGTCCGACGCGGCGCAACTGACGATGGATGAAGTGCAGCGCCCGGACGGGTGGATCCTGTTGTCGTACGTAATGGACCCGCGCACCGGCCTCGCCTATCACCGCGACTACAGCATTAGCAATCGCGAGCTGATGTCGAAGATGATCGATCTCATCGCGCAGCATCCCGACGATCCCGGCACAGTGCTCGCCGATCCGGACGTGAAGCAGCGCACCGATCGCTATCGCGAGCAGCAGAAGGAGTTCGAGTCGTACATGCGCGAGCATTCGCGGCTCGAAGGAAACGTCATCGTCACCGACCTGCGCGGCGCAGGCGATCCGCCGGCCGGCAATCGTTTTCTGATCTACACGATGTTCCCCGAGGCAAATATCCAGGTGCGCGTGTTCGACGGCCGCAGGGGCGAGTTCATCGTCTGCGCGGTCGGTCACAGCATTTTCAACCGCACTTCGCGCACCGATGTCGGCCAGCTCATGGACCGCTACAGCGGCGGCGGTCACCGCGGGGCCGGAACCTGCCAACTACCGCTTGTAGACGCCGAATCGAAGCTGGGCGAGATCATCGAGCAGATCAAGAGAGACGGCTAAAAAAGTCCTCGGCGATGTTACTTGTTCCGAGGTAGCCTCGGTTCATGAGCCATCAATTCGAGGACTACCGCGAGATCAACAACGTGCGCGACAAACTCGATTTCATCATCGAGCTTGTCCGGTCCGCTCCCCGTCGAGTGTTCCTGACCGAGCGAGGAGAGGTGAAGGCCGTCGTCCTTGGTCCCAAGGACTATGAGGACCTCTGGCGTCTCGACATCGATCATGAACTGAAGCTCTGCGCTGAGGGGACGGAGACCTATTCGACCGAAGAAGTCATCGCGCATCTGAAGAAAGTCGAGGCAGAGGTACGCGAGAAACATTGAAAATGGGTTGGAGTGAGCGGGCTCGACTCGAATTCTCGGCTGCCTGCCGAGAGTTGTTCGACTCCAATCCGGCCGCGGCCATGGACTGGCAGGAAAACGTGCTGCGCATGACCGAGATGCTCGAGAACCACCCACAGATCGGTCATCTCTTTCGGCATGATCACGACGGTGAGATCAGACAGATCGTCGTCGGCCGGTACCGTCTCGTCTATCTGTTCGACGGCATGAAGCGTCTCGAGATGTGCCGTGTGTGGCATGTGCGCCGCGATCACAACCCCATGGTCATTCGCGACGGCCCGCGCCGCGGCTGGCCGGCATTCGTCGGCTACTGACGCCGCTCAGGCAACTTTCTTCACGGTGTCCGCGACCGTCACGGCGGCTGGTTTCTTTTTCCAGCTTGCCGTCTGCACGAGTGCAACGCCGGCGAGAATGACGATCATGGCCATGATCGACATCGCGGTGAGCGGCTCGGCCAGGATCAGCCATCCGAGAAAGACCGCCACGACCGGATTCACGTACGCGTAGAGCGCCGTGATGGTCGTGCGCAGATGCGCCAGCGCGAAGACGTAGGCGCTGTAAGCGATGATCGAGCCGAAAACGGTCAGGTAAGCCAGCGCGGCGAATGTGCGCGGCGTAAGGGAGAAGCGCGACGCTTCGCCGATTGCAAAGCCGACGACCGTCACGATCGCGCCGCCGAACAGCATCTGCAGTGCCGCCGATGCCATCAGTGGCACGTGCGCGAGGTTGTACTTGCCATGCGCGGAGCCGAGCTGCCAGCAAATCCCACCCACCTGAATGGCTAGTGCGCCGAGCAGAAAGTTGAGGCTCCACTTCCCGGAAATGCCAGGGCTGACGAGCAGCGCTACGCCGGCGAATCCGAGTGTCATGCCGATGCCGCTCTGCAGCGAAACGCGCTCGCCCGCCTTCCGGAAGCGCTCGATGATGGCCATCCAGAACGGCGCCGTAGCCACGAATAATGCGGCCAGACCGCTGGGCACCCAGAGCTCGGCCCACACCACCGCGAGATTGCCGACGCCGACCATGAGGAATCCGATCAGCGCCAGATTCGCCAGTGTGCGGAAATCGACCGGAATGCGCTCGCCGCGCAGTTTCGCGATCCCGAGCATGACCAGTCCTGCGATCACGAAACGCGAACCGGTCAACAGCAGCGGCGGAACGGTCTCCAGCGCGATGGCGATGAAGAGGTATGTCGTGCCCCACACGACACAAATCGTGGCGAAGGCCGCGTAAGCCCAGAACCGGTCATGCTTCATCGTTCGCTCCCGCCCCCAGGTCGATGCCCCCGACCTTTTCGCAGTGCGTCTGCATGACGATGGTGGTGCGCGTCGACAGCGAAAGCGGCGCAGCCGACAACTGCTGCACCAGCGTGTTGAGCGCGCCGATCGACGTGGCCCGCACCTTCATCAGATAGCAGTCATCGCCGGCCACGGTGTGAACTTCCAGCACCTCGTCACGATCCATGACCTCGCGGAACTTCTTCCATGCCGCCGGCGACAGAGTTGCCCCGCGCGCAGAGACGAAGGCCGTGATGTTTCTGCCGATGGCGACCGGATCGATGACGGCCGTCGTGCCGCGCATGACCCCCTGCCGCTCTAGCTTGTCCAGCCGATCGGCGACGGCCGGCCGGGAAAGCCCGATTTGCTCGGCGATCTGAGCCGTAGGCGTCCGGCCGTCCTTGAGGAGCAGCGCTACGATTCGGAGGTCCAGTTCATCCAATTCGACAGCCATATTACCAATATGGCGTCGGATCGTCGGAAAAGCAAGTAACGGAGTTGCGAATCGTCAGGTTCGGTCTCTAGATCACGGCCAACTGCTGAGGCATCGCAAACGTTTTCCGCACCATGTGCAGGAGCGGCCGCGGGTAGCGGAACTCGCTGCGGTGCGATGCAGCGTCGAGGAGGTCGCGCTGCAGGTATTCGACCTTCACCGCGCGGGCCGGATCGTCGATCAGGCGACGCAGGGAGGCGCGGCTCATGACGATGGTCCGTAACCGCATCCCGTCGGCACGAACCGCATAGCGAATGGCATCGCGCTCGGCGGAGAGCTCACGCGCGACACCGGACGGAAGGACGTTCACGATCTCCTCTGCCATCCGTGTCTCATCGTATTTATTGCTCATCGTGTTGCCCTCGGGGCGCCTTGTTCTCATGCTGTAATAGACGACGAATGCGGGCGAAAGTTTTGTCCGCACATGCAAAAGACCAGTGAACGCCGCGTCAAAGGTCGTGTCATTCACACCGCTCGGCCGCACCGCCGAGGCGAGGGACGACGAGTCGATCCTCGACGTGGCCCGCCGCGCAGGCGTCCCCCTCGGCAACTCCTGCGGCGGCGTCGGCGTCTGCACTCGCTGCAAAATCCGAGTCGTCGCCGGCGCCGCCAACCTCAGCCCCGCTACCTCGATTGAGATACGGTTCGGCCCCGCCCGCGGATTTGCGGACGACGAGCGAATGGCCTGTCAGGCCGTTGTGAACGGCGACTGCGAAGTGACGACGACGTATTGGTGACTAATCGTCGGCGTGCGTCATTGCCTCCGTGGTGGCTGCGCCCCAGGTCTCGCTGCCGGCTGTCTCGAAGAAGAACGGTTGACGCGTACGCGGGTGGTTGCCGATCTCGTTCATCGTATCGGCGTCGTAGATGCGGCCGTTGACGACGGTGTAGCGGACCGTACGCGTGTTGCGGATGTTCTCGAGCGGGTTGGCATCGAGCACGATCAGGTCGGCGAGCTTGCCTGCTTCGAGCGAACCGATCTCGCGATCGAATCCGAGGTAACGGGCGCCGTCGAGCGTCGCGGCGCGGAGCGCTTCCATCGGCGTCATGCCGCCCTGCTCGAACATCCAAGTCTCCCAGTGCGCGCCGAGGCTTTCGCGTTGGCCGTGTGCGCCGACCTGCACCTTCACGCCCACGTCGAGCAACTGCTTGGCTGCGCGCGCGATGCTGATGTGATTGTTCTCGTCCTGCGGAATCATGGTGCGACGGCGCGAGCGTGCGTCGAGGATGCGACGCGGCACGAACTTCGACAACCGCTCGTCCTCCCACACATTCGTCGTCTGATACCAATAGTGCTCGCCCATGCTGCCGCCGTATGAAACGACCAGCGTGGGCGTGTAGCCGACACGCGTCTTGCCCCACAACTGCGTGACGTCGTCGTAGATATTCGCCACTGGGATGGAGTGCTCGATGCCGGTATGTCCATCGACGACCATAGTCATGTTGTGCTGGAAGAGCGAGCCGCCTTCGGGCACGACCATCATTCCGAGCTGACGCGCCGCTTCGATGACCTGCTGGCGCTGATCGCGGCGGGGCTGGTTGTAGCTCTTCACGCTGAACGCGCCGGCCGCTTTCATGCGGCGCAGATGTGCAAGTGCGTCGTCGAGCGAACTGATCTCCGCTTTGTATGGCGATTTCGCACCGTAGAGAATCGTGCCTGTGGAGAAGATGCGCGGCGCGACGATCGAGCCTGTCTTCGCCATCTCGCTCGCGGCGAAAATCTCCGAGGTGTCGTTGGATGGATCGTGGACCGTCGTCACGCCAAGCGCGAGCGACGCGTAGAGCTTCCAGTTCTGCTGCGGAATGAGCTGATCGGCGCCGATCGCGCCGTGCCAGTGGACGTCGATGATGCCGGGCATGATGGTCTTGCCCGCGGCGTCGATCACTTTCGCGCCGGCGGGCACGCTCACGTTCGCGCCGATCGCAGTGATGCGGTTGCCGTTGATGACGACGGTCCCGTTTTCAATGACTTCGTCGCCACGCATCGTGATGATGCGTGCGTTCGTCAGCGCGATCGAGCCGGCCGGCACATCGTGCGGACGCGAGAACGAGATGTTCGTCCCCTGCTCCGGTGCGCTCGGGAGTTTCTCCGGCGCTCCAT
Source organism: Acidobacteriota bacterium (assembly GCA_030775085.1). Taxonomy (GTDB): domain Bacteria; phylum Acidobacteriota; class Thermoanaerobaculia; order Gp7-AA8; family Gp7-AA8; genus QHVT01. The sequence continues at coordinate 36,473 of JALYJW010000050.1, forward strand.
CGAGGAATGCGAACGCGTCCTTCAGATCGCGCGAGAAGAGCTCCGGCCCGAGGGACCAATACAGGCGCTTTGAATCGCCCGACCAGTGGATGTACTCGCCCGCATCGCGCGTCACCGTCGCCACCGGAACCGCGGTCATCTTCGGTCCGATCTCGATGCTCTTGCCGGTGCGGAGGAACGGGGAGACATGCGCGTCGAAGTTCTCCGTCCAGGCCAGCCAATGCTCGTCCGGCGAGATCGCGAACTCGGTCGCGAACCCGGAGATGGCGTGTTGACGCTCGTCGCTGCCGTCGAGGTCGATCGAGCGCAGCGCGCGCTTTCCTTCGTCTTCGAACGTGGTGAAGAAAACGCGATCGTTCGCTGCGCCGAAAAACGGCAGTGCGCCGCGCTTCGTCACCAGCGTGGACTTGCCGCCCGAAGTCGGAACGGCGTAGATGCCGGGCGTCCCTTCCCACAACGCGCTGCGAAGGAATCCGTCGCTGGTGGTGCGATAGACGATGCGCGAACCGTCGGGTGAAAACGCCGGCTCGATGTAGTGACCCGGCTTGTCGGTGACGACACGGCCTGCGCCGCCGGTCGCGGGAACGACGCGGATCGTGCCGAGCGTCTCATCGTTCCAGGTCGTGTAGACGACGAAACGTCCATCGCGCGACCAGCTCGGGTAGTACTCGCCCCAGTCGTTCGCCGACGTCAGCCGGCGCGCGGCTCCATTCGGAATGTCGCGAATGTAGAGATGCCCGAGGGCCTGATAGACGACCTGATTCCCTTTCGGCGACACCTTCGTCCAGCGCAGCATCTTCACGTCGAAAGACTGCGGCGCGACGTCGATCGGCACGCGCAGCGCTTCCTGCACGCGACGCGTGCTCTTCACGCGGAATGGGATCGCGCTGACCTGCTTAGAGCTCACATCGATGCGATGAATGCCGCCGCCGGCCCAGAACACGAGCGACTTCGAATCGGGCGTCCAGGCCATGCTCGGATAGACGCCGTGGACCGCCCACGTCTCCTGCATGTCGCGATCGAGTCCGTTGTACAGCGCGGTCTCGCGGCCCGACTCGAGATCGCGCACGAACAGCTTCGACTTGTAGCGAACGCGCCGGATGAACGCGAGCGACTTGCCGTCGGGCGAAGGTGTGGGACGGATCGATCCGCCCGGACCGGTCACATAGCGATCGATCTCGCCCGTCTCGCGATCGAGGCGCTGGATGACGTAGATCTGGCCGTTCGGATCTTTGCTGTACTCGAAGATCGCGCCGGGCGTGACGTCGTCGCTGAAGTAGAGATACTTGCCATCGGGAGAGAAGGCCGGCTCGCCGGTGTCCTTCTGATCGGTGCGTTTCTTGGTCATCTGCAGACCATCACCGCCGCTGCGGTGATAGAGCCACATCTCGCCTGCGCCGAGGGAACGCTCGGACGTGAAATGTTTGCGCGCGACGATCGACTCGCTGTCGGGAGCCCAGGCCGGCTGCGTGAGGAGACGGAACGTTTCCTTCGAGATCTGCTTCGGCTCGGAGCCGTCACGGTTCATGACCCAGACGTTGTCTCCGCCGGCGCGATCGGATGTGAAGGCGATCCACTTGCCATTCGGCGAGTAGCGCGGCTGCATGTCCCAGGCGATGCCGCTGCTGATCGACTTCGCCTCACCGCCGCTGAACGGAATCGTGTAGAGATCGCCGAGGAGATCGAACACGATTTCTTTCCCGTCGGGCGAGACGTCGAGACTCAGCCACGTCCCTTTCGTCACATCAATCGGCACGTCGTAGGAAGGTCCGGGCGGATTGTTCACGTCCCACTTCTTCTCTTCCTTCTTCTCGTCCTTCTTCTCTTCCTTTGCGGTCTCCGTGGCAGGAGCGGTCGCATCCGGCGTTTGAGCAAAGATGGATGTGGCCACTGCGAGCAGCGTTGCCAGTGCGACGAATGTGTGTTTCATGAAGCTCCTTTGTTCCTGATCAGCATGCAGTCCCCGTAGGAGTAGAAAAGATATCGATTGCGGATCGCTTCCGCGTAAACATTGCGAATCGTTTCGATGCCGGCAAAGGCGGAGACGAGCATCAGCAGCGTCGATTCGGGGAGATGGAAGTTCGTGAGCAGGCGATCGACGGCGCGGAAGGTGAAGCCCGGCGTGATGAAGATGGACGTCTCACCGTGGCCCGCCGCGAAGCGCCCGTTGCCGGCGCGGATCGCGCTTTCGAGTGTCCGCACGCTGGTGGTGCCGACGGCCACGATCGAGCGCTTTTCCGCGAGCGCGGCGTTGAGGCGGTCCGCTGCGTCCGACGTGATGTCGTAGCGCTCGGAGTCCATCCGATGTTCTTCGATGCGATCGACTTTGACCGGTTTGAACGTACCGATGCCGACGTGCAGTGTGATGCGCACGATCTCGACGCCGCGCGCGGCGACACCGTCGAGGATTTGCTGCGTGAAGTGCAGGCCCGCGGTCGGTGCGGCGATGGCGCCTCGTGCGGCGGCGTAGACGGTCTGATACGACTCTTTGTCGCTCTCGCGCGGCTGTTCGCGGGCGATGTACGGCGGGAGCGGCGGAACGCCGAGACGCTCGATCTCCTGCACGTCGCCTACGAACCGTATGACGACCGACCCTTCCTCTTTCTTGAGGACCTCAGCGGAGAGCCGGTCCGAGAACGTCACCACATCGCCAGGCTTCACGCGTTTGGCCGGACGGCACCACGTCTCCCACGTCACCGGATCGCGCTCGCGCGTGAGCAGGAACTCGATCGGATTCTTCATGGCCCCCTTCGGCTGCGCGAAAAGACGGGCCGGGATGACGCGCGTGTCGTTGAGGACCAGCACCTCGCCGGCGTTCAATCGCGAGGGAAAGTCGGCGAACGAATCATGCTCGATGAGCGGAGCACCATCCGCCGGCGTCAGGACCATCATCCGCGAACGTCCCCGCTCGCGCGGCTCCTGCGCGATCAGCTCGTCGGGGAGCTCGTAGGAAAAATCGGTTCGCAGCATCGAGAGGCGCGTGCAACCTTACTACGGTCCCTCTCCGCGCGTCGAGCTTTGGAGTGCGCGCGGCTTGCCGCCGCTTTGGGTAACGTGCAACGG
>JALYJW010000051.1:0-25398 GCA_030775085.1 Acidobacteriota bacterium
CATCCGCCTTCGGCACCTTCTCCCCTCATGGAGGGGAGAAGGCTACCTATTGGGGTTTCTCGCGATGCGTATCTTTGGGTAGCCTTCTCCCCTCCGCAGAGGGGAGAAGGTGCCGAAGGCGGATGAGGGGTCGCCCTCGTGGCAGAACGCAAGGGTTGTCCTCCCAACCTTCACGCCGCATTCACCCACCTCCCACACGCACTTGCATCGCCACCCGTAAGGTGACGCTGTGACTGCGCAGATCGAAATGACGAACGCCTCGCTCGAGGGCGAGCACTTCCCGACCCTTGGCGAAGTGGCGTCGCGGCCTGCGCCGATCCATCCTCAAACTTTGGTGAAGCTCGTCTCCGATGAGTTCTTCCACAACGCCACGCTCGACGCCGTCGCGGTCGTGGAGCACGACGTGCCGATCGGCCTCGTGACGCGCACGAAGTTCCTGGCCACCGTGTTCCGGCAGTTCGGCTGGGAGTTGTACGGGCGCAAACCGATCACCTCCATTCCTCTCGACGATCCATTAGTCCTGCCGGCCACGGAACGACTCGACTCCGCGCTGGCGATGGCGTTGGAGAGACCGCAGGCGAATGTCTACGACGAGATTGTGGTCGTCGATGACGATGGGCGCTATGCCGGACTGTTGTCGGTCAAGCAGATGGTGCTGCAGCAGTCGCATTCGCTCGGGAACATCCTCATCCAGAAAGAGCTCGCGCACGAGCGCGCGCGTGAGCTCGAAGAAGTCACGCGCATCAAATCGCAGTTCCTCGCCAATGTGACGCACGAGCTCCGCTCGCCCGTGAACGCAATCATCGAGCTGGCGGAGCTGATGCGCATGGCCGCGGAAAACGGCTACGTCGGACAAGTGCGCGACCGGCTGTCTCTATTGATGCAGAGCGCCACGAACCTCCGCAGCGTCATCACCAACATGCTCGACCTCTCCAAGATCGAAGCAGGCCGCATGCGCGTGATCGTCGAAGAGTTCGACGTCGCGCCGGTGCTGCAGGAGATCGCGGACACGACGCGCGTGCTGCTCGGAGGCCGCCCGGTGGAGGTGATCGTATCGACCGAGCGCTCCGCCGCGATGATGACGTCCGATCCCGTGAAGCTCCGGCAACTGCTCCTGAACCTGGCCAGCAACGCCGCCAAATTCACGGAGGAGGGACGGATCGTCATTCAGCAAACCAGCACGGACACCACGATCGTCGTAGCGGTCAGCGACACCGGCTCGGGCATTCGCGCCGAGGACCTCGACAAATTGTTCATCGCCTTCAACCAACTCGAAGACGCTCACACCAGACGCCATGCGGGCACAGGTCTCGGTCTGACGATCACCCGCGAGCTCGCGCAGTTGCTCGGCGGGCACGTCGAGGTCGAGAGCGTCTACGGCGCCGGCACCACCTTCACCGCCCACATACCAAAGTGCATCAAAGGAGACGATTTCTCATGAACAGGATCCTGATCATCGACGACGACCCGGCCCATCTCAATGCCGCACGCGGCATCCTCGAAGCCGAGGGGTACGAAGTCTTCACGCAGAGCCAACCCTTCGGATCGACCAACACCGTGATCCACACGCAAGCCGATCTGGTGCTGCTCGATGTGAACATGCCGGCGCTCAGCGGCGACCGGCTCGCCGAAGTGTTCCGCGCGAACGCACGCACGCGCAACGTGATGGTGCTTCTCCACTCTTCAAACGACGAAGACCACCTCCGCACCACCGCCCGCCGCCTCGGGCTGGATGGTTACGTCTGCAAGGGGAACCCCTCATCGCTGCGCGCCAAAGTGTCGGCGCTGCTGCCGATCCCGGAGGGGAAGCGGCCGGCAGCGCGGTACTGATTTTGCGGCGGAGTGGACTTGTGGACGGTGGACTTGGTGGACGTTGTGGACTTGGTGGACTTGTGGACGTGGTGGACGTCCACTGAAGTCCACGACGTCCACTAAGTCCACAACGTCCACCGTCCACAACCACCGCACGCCCAACCCCACAACCTCACGTCGACTTCACGCGCCGTTCACGCGCGGCGCATGTCCTCTCCCCGCTTGGCCCGTACCGTAGCGTTGCATGACTGCTCAGATCCTCGATTCCACGGGACGGACCCGCCTCTTTGCGTCGCTCGACGCGTTGGAGGTGAATGTCGTCATCCGTGCGGTCGCGTCCGCGCAGCGGCTGCATCTCTGCGGCGTTGCGCGCGCGGCGACGCGGCTCGGCAACGGGTGGATCTATCCGCTGGTCTCATTGCTCTTGCTCCTCTTCGGCGAGAGCGAGCGATCCTTTCGCATCCTCGGCACTTCGGCCGCCAGTCTCGCGCTTGCGTTCAGCGTCTATCCATCGGCGAAGCGATTCCTGGCGCGCACGCGGCCCTGTGACTACGCAGCGTTTCTCCAACTGCGCGTGCGCGGCCTCGTGCTGACGCCGCAGCCGCTCGATCGTTACTCCTGTCCGAGCGGTCACGCCATGACTGCCGCCGCGTACGCCGTCCCGCTCGTGGTTGCGTGGCCTGCCGCTGGTTCCATCGCTGTGGTGATGTGGGCCGTCATCGGATGGTCGCGCGTGGCCGTCGGTCATCACTACGTCAGCGACGTTCTCCTGGGATCGATCCTCGGCGCCGGTATCGCCGCTCCGGTCGTGGTACTCGCGCTGTGATGCGCTTTCCGTTTCCCGATCGACCGCGCCTCTGGGGCGTGGCCGTCTCGCACTATCAGGTCGAAGGCAACGATCCCTGCGACTGGAGCGATTGGGAAGCCGCGGGAAAAACACGCGGCGCTCCCTGCGGCGATGCCGCGGGCTCATGGGCGCGCTACGAAGAGGACGCAATCCTCGCGCACGCCGCCGGCGCGAATGCATTTCGCTTTTCCATCTCCTGGAGTCGCGTAGAGCCGCAACGCGGCGTCTTCGACGAGGCGGTGCTGGCGCGTTATCGCCGCTTCGCCGACACGCTCGTCGCGCTCGGCATCGAGCCGATCGTCACGCTGTTCCACTACACCCATCCGCGCTGGTTTCACGAAAAGACGCCCTGGACGTCGACCGCTTCTGTGCTCGAGTTCGGACGCTTCGCCGGACGCGTCGCTGACGCCCTCGGCAACGGCGTCCGCTTCTGGGTGATCCTGAATGAGCCGCTGGTCTTTCTGCTGGCCGGATACCTCGACGGACAGATTCCGCCCGGCATCTCCGACACGCGCACGCTGAACCGCGTCTTCGATCATCTCCTCGCCGCGCATTGCGCCGCCGCCGGCGAGATTCGCGTGCGCAACCGGCACGCGGCACTCGGCATCGCGCACAACATGATGGGCTTCGCGCCGCAGCGCGAATCGAATCTGCTCGACGGCCTGCTCGCGCGCACCGCGCACACGATGTACAACCGCGGGATCATGGAAGCCTTCGCCACCGGGCGATGGAACTTCCTCCTGCCGCCGGGAACGACCATCCGCGGACGCCGCGACGAGTTGCCGAACTGGCTCGACGCCTTCGGCATCAACTTCTATTCGCGGCTGCACATGCGCTGTCCCGGGCGCAAGCGGATGATCGGCGATTTCGACTATCACGATCGCACCGGCCACGGCCTCACCGACAACGGCTGGGAGATCGCCCCGCACATCCTCGGGCCGCTCATCGACGAAGCGGCGCAAGCCGGTTTTCCGCTGCTCATCACCGAGAACGGCATCGCCGACGCGGACGACCGGCTCCGTCCGCAATACCTCCGCATGCACGCCGAGGAGATTCGCAAGGCGGAAGCGCGCGGCATCCCCATTCACGGCTATCTGCACTGGTCGCTGATCGACAACTACGAATGGCTGGACGGCTACGAGCCCAAGTTCGGCCTCTACGCCGTCGATCGCACGACCCTGCAGAGAACGCCGCGCCCATCCGTGGACGTCTTTCGCGAGCTCGGGCGCGAGTTCACCAGCTCTTTACCTGTTGCACAAACTCCGTTGCACCTCGCTGGCGCAAAGTCAGAAGCGCGAAGGGAGGGGTGACATGCTGCTTGCCGACTTTCACATCCACACGACCTGGTCCGACGGCGCCTTGCCGATGGCCGACGTCGTCGATCTGTTCGGCCGCTCCGGACACGACGTCATCGCCATCACCGATCACGTGGTGAACAGCGACAGCCTCATCGGCAGGATCACGCACGGCATGAAGCTCAGCGTGACCGCCACCACCTTCCAGAGCTATCGCGAAGAGATCGAGCGCGAAAAGAAACGCGCCTGGGATCAGTACGGAATGATCGTGCTGCCCGGTTTCGAGCTCACGCAGAACGCGGTCACGCGGCGCAATTCCGCGCACGTTCTCGCGCTCGGCATCGACGAATACATCTCCGCCGACGGCACCGTCGAGGAGATGCTCGAGCGCGCGCAGCGCATGAGCAAAATCGTCGTGGCCTGCCATCCCAACGAACAGTCCGACTGGTTCGCCAACACGTTCTACATCTGGAATCGCCGCAACGAGCTGGCCGATCTCGTCGACCTCTGGGAGATCGCCTGCCGCTGGGATCTCTTCCCGCAGGTGGCGCGCGCGAAGTTCAAATACATCGGCAACAGCGACTTTCACAAACCCGAACATCTCTACGCCTGGAAAACGCTCCTGCCCTGCGCGAAGAACGAAGCGGAGATTCTGCGCACGCTGGAGCATGGACAAGGTCTGGCGGTCACGCGGCTCACTCCGTATGCGCCGGCACTTGCGGGGTGAACAAATGATCGCAGGAATGGTCTTCGGTTTTCTGGCTCTCATCGGCACCATCATCACCAGCGTGCAGGCGCTCCTCGTGCGCCGCTTCCGGAGAACGCGTCTCCCTTTTGGAGCGGGCCTGCCTACCCGGCAGGCCGGTTCGTTCCTCTCCATCCTCAAGCCGGTCTGCGGACTCGATGACGAGCTCGAAGAAAACCTCCTCTCGTTTACGCGCCTTCGCGATCTTCGCTACGAAGTGCTCATCTCCGCCGAGGAGTGGGACGATCCGGCGCTGGAAGTGGCGCGGCGTGTGATGCGCGCGCATCCGTTCGCCCCCTTCCGCATCGTTGTCGATCCGGGCTCGCGCAACGGCGTCGTGAACCGCAAAGTGGAACGCCTCATCGCCGCCGCGCGTGAAGCGAAGGGCGACATTCTTCTCATCTCGGATTCCAACGTGCGCGTCGAACCGGACGACCTCGCGCGAACGCTCATCGCATTCGACGATCCGCGTGCCGGCTGCGTCTCCAACCTCTTCATCGGATCGGGCGCCCGCACCCTCGGCGCATCGATCGAATCGCTGCATCTCCTGTCCTTCGTCACCACCGGCGCCGTCCTCGCCGCGACAGCGGGCGTCCCGTGCGTCGTCGGAAAATCGATGGCCGTGCGACGTGAAGCGCTCATCGCCATCGGCGGATTCGAACGCTTCCGCCGCGTGCTCGCCGAAGACCAGGCCATCGGCCTGGCGGTGAAAGAAGCCGGATACGAAGTCGCGCTCTCCCCCATCGTCGTCCGCAACATCGTCGTCGACCGCACGGTGAAACGAGCGCTCGACCGGCAAGTGCGCTGGAACAAAATCCGATACGCCTTCTCGCATCGCCTCTACGCCAGCGAGCTCCTCCTCAACCCCCTCGTCTTCGCGCTACTCGCCGCACCAATCGCGCCCTGGCTCCCCGCCACCATCGCCATCGCACGCTGCGCCCAGATCGCCATACTCTCGCGCACCACACGAGCAGCAATGACCTGGCGCCAGATCGCCCTCACGCCACTACTCGACCTCCTCATGCTCTACGCCTGGTTCGTCCCCTTCTTCTCCAACAGCGTCACCTGGCGCGGCTACCACGCCCGCGTAGGACGCGATACGGAATTGATCGCGGCGTGATTCTCCGCGCCCGTAACTTGCGCACGCGTCGCCGGCATTTTGAGTCCGCGTTAGCGGACAACAGGTAATAGACCCCGGCTTCAGTCGGGGGAATCTGCGTGGTGTAATCGAGCCCGCGCGCGGGCGACAGATCTGCCGCCCGCTACACGGGCTGGAGATGGGGCGCTCTAAACCCCGGCTGAAAGCCGGGGTCTACTTTCTTCAGCGTGCTACGCACGCGCTCTCTGACGGGAGGCCTTCCAGCCGACCTTCGCGATTACTGGCTGAGTGGACTAATCGGCCGCGCCTACGTCCTCGGCACAGAGATGTTCGGCGCCATCCTTTGCCTTCGGCAAGGAGAAGCGTTCACGAAATCGAAGGAGTGACCCTCATCCGCTGCGGCACTTTCTCCCCGCCGGGGAGAGCACGCACCGCGTAGCGGTGCAAAGACGGTAGCCGGGGGTCGCGCGGCGCAGACGCGCTACCCCCGGAAAAGATACGCATTCTCGAGTCGCACCACGTCAGTGGTGCGGAGAGCTGTTTCACGACCAACTCTCGTCAGCCGTCGGCCCGTAGATCGAGGGCACGGCGATGTCGTTCATGCGCAGGTACACCGTCAACTGTCCGCGGTGATGCGCGAGATGGCTGAACGTGTCGGTGATCATGGCGTAGCGCGGTTTCTCGTCCACGACCTTGCCGGCCACTCGCAGTTGCCACGGCTTCATCAGATGTTCATCCGTCGTGTTCGAGAGCGCTCGATGCGCGGCGGCCACGGAGCGATCGAAGGTCTCCACCAGCTCCCGGTTGGACGCGGGCGTTGACGGGGCTTTGCCTTCCGCGAGATCGAGATACTCACTGTCGACCATCGTGGCGATCCACGACGGCATCGTGGCCACGAGCGTCGACAGATATCCCAAGGGCATCGACTTCGGGTGCGGTTTCCAGTCGTCCTTCCCCTCGGGAACGCGCTCCAGCGCGCGCCGTGTGGATGCCTTCTCGCGATCGAGTTGCGCGATGAATGTCTCGAACAGGTTCATTGCCAATCCTCCCATGAAAGTCGCATTGCAGCTTCGAGGCCGCGTGTATCCTTCGCCGGTGACTGACGTCTTCCTCCACAATCCCCGCTGCAGCAAGAGCCGCGCGGCGTTGGAGCTCGTCCGCGACGCCGGAGTCGAGCTGCCGATCCGTGAATATCTCCACGATCCGCTCTCCATCGACGAACTGCGCCGCATCGTGCAGCTTCTCGCTGTTCGCCCGATCGACATCGTCCGGCGCAGCGAACCGCAATACGCCGCACTCGGCCTCGATGACACCACACCGGACGACGACGTGCTGCGCGCGATGGCCGAGCATCCCATCCTGATCGAGCGCCCAATCGTCGTCCGCAACGGGCGGGCGGTGGTGGGGCGGCCACCGGAGACGGTGAAGGAGATTCTCTAGCGGCGGCTCGAACTGGCGGGACGGCGGTACCGGCTCATCGGAGGGCAACCATGACGAAGACGACGCGGAAGCCACATAGCGAAACCAGCGGCAACATCTTTATCGATCTTGGCTTTCCGCCTCATGAAGCGGCGGTGATGCTGCTGCGATGCGAACTGGCGGAGGCTCTGCGCAAATGGATCGATCGGGAGGGGATCACACAAGCGCAGGCTGCCGAGCATCTGGGCGTAGCGCAACCACGCATCTCTGAAATTGCGCGCAACAAAGTGGATAAGCTCTCGCTCGATTACCTCGTAGGCCTTTGTGCCAAGGCCGGTGTCTCGGTCAAGGTGAGGACGGCGCGTAAAACGTCGTAACAATGGGCGAGCGGTGGTGGGGCGACCGCGGAGACAGTGAAGGAGATCCTCTAACCCGCTCGTATGATGAGAGGCGGAGGAAACCGAATGCCGGTGACGATCCGCAGAGCCGAGCGGCACGATCTCCCGGCCCTCGGCCGCCTTGGCGCGATGCTGATGCGGACGCACTACGACTTCGACTCGCGTCGATTCCTTTCGCCCGGTGAGTCGGCGGAGAATGGCTACGAACGGTTCCTCGGGAGCGTCATCGAAGCGCCGGACGACTGCGTCTTCGTCGCGGACGACGACGGAGCAATCGCAGGCTACGTCTACGCCGGGCTCGAGCCGCTGTCGTGGAAGGAGCTTCGCGGCCCGGCGGGCTTCATCCACGACGTGGCCGTGCATGAGGACGCGCGCCGCGGCGGCGTCGCAAAGCAGTTAATCGCCGCTGCGATCGACTGGCTCCGCGAACACGGCGCACCGCGCGTCATCCTCTGGACCGCCGCTCCGAACGAAGCCGCGCAGCGCCTCTTCCGCGATCTCGGCTTCCGCGACACGATGCTCGAGATGACGCTGGAGCTCGAAGAGTAGGACTTGCGCGCTCTCCGAGCGTTGCGCAACTGCTACAGACGTTGGATTTGGCGGGGCGTCCAATACCTCCCGTTTCTCGGGCAGCTACCTCCTCCATCGCCGGCGATGTAGACTTCTTCAGTGCCGATCGAGAACGAGCGAGTGAACCCGGCCGCGATCGTGGTGCTCGATCCTGCTCGGGTCATGGGCGGTCTCAACGAATACGAAAAGCGTCACGCTCCGGATCAACTCTTCGTGTGCGGCGACGCCGGTCTGCTGAGCGCGCCCGCTCGCGTCGCCGTGGTGGGATCGAGGAAGGCGTCGTTGCCAGGGCGTAAGCGGGTTGCGAAACTCGTTCAGGCCCTCGTGGAGCGAGACGTCGTGATCGTCAGCGGCCTGGCCGCTGGCATCGACACTGCCGCGCACGAGGAGACATTGAAGTGTGGCGGACGCACGATCGCCGTTCTGGGGACGCCGCTCGATGAAGCGCATCCCGCCGCGAACGCGCGGTTGCAGGCGGAGCTGATGGAGCACCATCTCGTCGTGTCGCAGTTTCCATCAGGTCATCCGACCTTGCGGTCGAACTTTCCGCGCCGCAACCGCACCATGGCCCTTCTCTGTCACGCCTCTGTGATCGTGGAAGCGGGGGAATCGAGCGGGACGCTCTCGCAGGGGTGGGAAGCGCTGCGCCTGAACCGCCCGCTTTTCATCTTGCGCTCGGTATTCGAGAACCGGGAACTGACCTGGCCCGAGGAGATGCGGAAATACGGTGCGCACGTGATGGAGGATGCGGGGCAGATTCTCGACATCCTGCCGATCGGGCTTCCGCCGCTCGAAGAAGTTGCTTTCTAAGGTCACATTCTCCTCCTTCGTCTACGCTCCGCGCGGGGGCGCGGGTGAGGGTCAAACTTTCGCCCTTTCGCAACGAACCGCTTTTCAAGAAGCGGGTTGCAGGATGGGCCTCCGGCCGATTCCCGGCCATCCGAACCTCCTTTGGGGTGGCGCGCCATAGCAGAGCGATAAAACTGTGAGGCCAACTGCAATTATTCGAGAAACTTGCGCGATTCGCAGCCAACCACGACAATGCATTGAGGCATGACCGCCCCTACCCGACGAGAAGGTGAAACTTGTCAAGACCGGCGCCATCTGGCGTCGGCCTCGACGCGCACGTGAATCTGCGGTCAATGACGTCTGCAGCGCGTTGGCGGCGTCCTACCCAGGCAGTCGCCTCGGGAATCCCCGCGATCCGGTCGCTGACTTGGTCTACATCACGATCAGTAATCGGACCACGCCGGCACAGGCCGTCAGCGCTTATAAAATCCTGCGTTCACACGTTCGGAGTTGGGACGATCTACTCGTTGTACGAAGAAGGACAATCGACCATGTGCTTCGTCCTGCTGGGTTGAGCGCAATCAAGGCCGCCTTTCTCGTCGGGCTCGCGAGGGCGTTGCGCGACCGTTTCGGCCGAGTCACGCTTGGCCCCTTGCGCCGCATGACCGACGCCGAACGCCTGCAGTTGCTGACTTCGCTGCCGGGCGTCTCCGGCAAGGTCGCTCGGTGCGTGATGATGTATTGCTTCGACTCGGCCGTTCTTCCGGTCGACGTACACGTTCATCGGCTCGCGAGCCGTTTAGGTTGGACAGCACGCAAGCGCGCCGATCAGAGTCACGAAGAACTCGAGGCGCTCGTACCATCAGCGAGGCGCATGCGGTTTCACGTCGACGCGATACAGCACGGCCGCGCTGTCTGCGCCGCGACAAATCCCGCATGCACCGTCTGCGTGCTTCAAGACTACTGTCTCTATCGGAGAACCCGGTGACCGCGAAGCCGCGCGCCGTCGACGTCTTCGCCGGCGTCGGTGGAATGTCTCTCGGGTTTGAGCTGGCAGGCTTTCATGTCGTCGCCGCCGTCGACAACAATCCTATTAACGTCGATACCTACAAGGCGAACTTCGCTTCCACGCATTGCTTCCCCGCCGACATCTCGAAGCTCACCGCAGCAGAGCTGCGGAAGGAAGCAAACTTCGAAGACGAGGTCGACGTGCTTTTCGGCGGGCCGCCGTGTCAGGGCTTCTCCGTCATCGGCAAGCGACGTGCCGAAGACCCGCGCAACGAATTGCTTCTCCATTTCGCGCGTCTCTTGAAGGAATTGCAACCAAAGTACTTCGTCGTCGAGAACGTATCGGGTCTTTTGATCGGCGGCGCACGTAGAACGCTCGATCGGTTTCTGCTCGAGGCAAAAGCAGCTGGGTACTCGATCGTCGAGCCGTTATCAATCCTCGACGCGCAACAGTTCGGCGTACCGCAACAGCGCCGCCGCCTGTTCGTGCTCGGCCATCGATCCGACCAATCTGCACCCACATATCCAAAACCAATATCCGACCGCTTCAACGTATGGGACGCGATCGGCGATCTTGCATGCATTGACAATCATGCTGCAGACCTTCATACGGATCTTTACACGGGCCCGGTCGGCAAGTCGTCAGACTACGCCTTGACCTTACGCAATAGCGAGGCGCGCCGTGTCAAAGACCTCAGTGGCTGTGCGCGAAGTCTGCACGGCGACGAAACCATCAAGCGCTTCACTGCGACGCCGCCAGGCAAGCGTGAGCCGATTAGTAAGTTCGACCGCCTTTCCCCGACCAGCGTCGCTCTTACGCTACGTGCCGGGACGGGTCCCGAGAACGGTTCGTACATGGCCCCGCGACCCATTCACCCGATCCATCCACGTTGTATCACCGTGCGCGAGGCCGCACGTCTACACTCCTTCCCCGATTGGTTCGAGTTCAACGCAACCAAGTGGCACGGTTTCCGTCAGGTTGGCAACTCCGTACCGCCCCTGCTAGCGCGCGCCGTCGCGATGACCATAAAAACAGCGCTCCGGCGCAGTAAGGACCGTCGATGACTGATCGAAAACAATCGACGAAGCAGGATGCGGCGACAGCTGCGCAGCAACAATTAGATCCCGAAGCGATCGTCAACGCCTTCCCGACTAAAGAGCTCTTCATCTCGATGCTCGTGAAGGACATCACGCTGATTCCTGCGATCAAAGATCTCGTGGACAACGCTGTCGACGGTGCACGTCGGATTCGACCAGACGGCGACTATAAAGGGCTCACCGTCTACGTCGAATTCGACGCCGACCACTTCCGAATCGTGGACAAGTGCGGTGGCATTTCAAACGAGGTTGCCCGCAAATATGCATTTCGGTTCGGCCGGCCGGACGACGCTGGGCAACAGCCGCGCTCGATTGGACAGTTTGGTGTAGGCATGAAGCGCGCGCTGTTCAAGATGGGCAGCAAGTTTCATGTGCATTCGATCGCCGACCGGTCGTGGTTCACGCGGGGGACAACGATTACGGTCACGGAACTTCACGACGGTGTCGCCGCCGAATTCGTAACCGACAGCTTCGTGGCGCAACTTATAGACGAGCTTCAAGATGCTCATCGTGAGGCGCTAGATGGAGGCTTGGCGATCTCGGTCAATCGAGTCACCCTTCGTACCCAACCACTCACGTTACTCGACAGCGCCAAGCTCAAGCCCACATTTGTCACGAAGTCGATCACTCCCCCAGGCCGCAAACCTGTGAAAGTCAAGCTCTATGCCGGTTTATCGCGCTCGAAGTCCGATCAAGACGCAGCCGGCTGGTACATCTTCTGTAACGGCCGAATGATCGTGGCGGCCGACCAAAATGTGCTCACCGGGTGGGGAGAGGGAAGCACGAAACGCATACCTAAGTTTCACCCCCAATTTTCGATGTTCCGCGGCTACGTCTTCTTCGATTCCGACGACGCACAATTGCTACCATGGAACACGATGAAGACCGGCATCGATACCGATTCACCACTGTACCGATCGATCAAGCTCGAGATGATGAACATCATGCGTCCGATACTCGACTTCAGTTACAAGTGGGATGCCGAAAAGGAGAAGTTCGAGGGCGACGACGGCCCGCTCCGCAAGGCGGTCCGCTCCGCGAAGGAAGTTCGCTTACGAGAGGTGAAACCGAACGCAACGTTCGTCGCACCCAAGCCGCTCCCGTCGCGCAACGAGCCTGAAGTCGTTCGTATCACCGCCTATACCGTTCCGAAAGATCGGTACGAAGCTGTCAAGCGAAAACTTCGCGCGACGAGCGCAAAAGAAGTGGGCGAGAAGACGTTTGAGTACTTCTACGACATGGAGTCCTCGGACGATGCCTAGTTATGAAGACATAAATTACGCACTCCGGCCCGCTAAAACCATCGAGCGGAAGATGCTCGCTGATGCGTTCCACCGGCTGAGCGCGTTCGCCAGCCTTACGTCATATCGCTACGTCGGCTTCGGCTCGACGTATTTCAGCGACTTCATTCTCTTCCACCGCGCGCTAGGCATCACCAACATGCTGAGCATCGAAAAGGATAAGAGTAATGCCGGTCGGTTTGAGTTTAACGTGCCGTTCGACTGCGTCAAGATGGCCTACGGCCGCTCTACCGAGGTGCTACCGACTCTGAAATGGAAGACGCGAACGATTGCATGGCTCGATTACGACGGTCCGCTTTCTGCGGATGTTCTGGCGGATGTCGCGTTCTTCGCTGCAAACGCTGGATCAGGCAGTGTCCTCGTTGTGTCGGTGAATGCGAACGTCGCTGACGATGATGCGGATGAGCCGTCCGCCGACGGGGCTACCGGTGTTTCCGTCGCCTCGCCCGAGGCCAAGACACCTCAGGCAGCTGCTGAACGGCGACTGCACAAGTTCAAGAGCCGTGTCGGTCACACGAAGGTTCCCGCCACGATCACGTCAAAGGACATGCGAAAGTGGGGCATTGCCGAGGTGTCAAAGCGAATCATTACGAACGAGATTACGGAGACGCTCCGTGCGCGTAATGGTGCTCTTCAAAGCGACGATCGGGTTTCGTATTCGCAACTCTTCAATTTTCACTATGCCGACCGCGCGAAAATGCTTACGGTCGGGGGTGTCATCTATGCAAAGCGCGAGGAGCCGCGCTTCCTGCAGGCGCTCTTTGAGGAACTCGACTTCGTCAGAATGGCTGGTGACGCGTATTCCATCGAAGTGCCGAATCTTACATATCGCGAGATCCGCAGTCTTGAAAAGCAAATGCCTTGCGGCGTCGACTCTGCCTTGTATGCTCCAGGAATTCCCAACGTTGACGTCCAGAAGTACGCGCGCGTCTATCGTTTTTTTCCCACGTTCGCTGAGACCGACGCTTAGCCCATCAAATGCTCCGATCTCCCTTCAGTGAGGGATAGGATCCACCCCTCGACTACCTTTGCTTCGCGCCACCGTTGTTATCGCGCGATTCAAAGGGGGGGGCTGAGGACAGCGAGCCGAGGTACCTGGCGTTTATGTCCAAGCGACGCGCGCACGCGATGATCGTCCAGCCAGAGCTGCTGTCTGGCAACGGATGATGGTGCCGAATATTCGACGCTACCCAGCCGCAGGCACCCTCACGCCGTAGCGTGCCGAATGTTGTATTTCCGGTCCACCCGAATCACCCCATCCACCCCGTTGATCGAGCGGATCACTTTTTCGAGGTGCTTGAGATCGGCGATCTCGAGGATCAGTTCCACCGAGGCTTTGCCGTCGGCGGAGCGGGTTTCCATCTGGCGGATGTTGGTTTTCATGTTGGCGATGGCGGAGACGACGCGGGCCAGCATGCCCTGGCGGTCTTCCATGGCGATCTCGAGCTCGACGTGGAATTGGGATTGGCGGGCGTCGGCCCATTCGACGCCGATCTCGCGGTCGGCGTTGAAGATGAGGTTGCGGACGTTGGGACAGTTCGCGCTATGCACGGCCACGCCCTTGCCGCGCGTGATGTAGCCGATGATGGGCTCGCCGGGCAGCGGGTTGCAGCATTTGGCGAGGTAGGTGAGCAGGTCGTCGTAGCCTTTGACTTTGATCGTGGCCGATGAGGAGAAGGGCAAGAATTTTCGGACGGCCTGGCCGAGCACGCCCGCCGGGACTTCGGCGGCGGGTCCTTTCTCTTTCTGGTCGTCGGTGACGAATCGCTCGACGATGCTGCGTGCCTGTATCTTGCCGTAGCCGACGTCGGCGTAGAGGTCGTCGATGCGCGGCAGGCCGTGCTCGCTGAGCACGCCGTCGAGGGCGTTCTCGGCGATGAGCTTGCGCCACTGGACTTTGTAGCGTTTGGCCTCGCGCTCGATGAGCTTGCGGCCCAGCTCGACGGAACGGTGTTTCTGCTCGGTGTTCAGCCAGTGCCGGATCTTGTGCTTGGCGCGCGAGGTGGCCACCATGTTGATCCACTCGCGGCTGGGGGTCTGATTGGGACCGGTCAGGATCTCCAGGATGTCGCCGTTCTTGAGCTGCGTGCGCAGCGGGACGAGCTTGCCGTTCACGCGCGCGCCGACGCAGTGATTGCCGACGTCGGTGTGGATGCGATAGGCGAAGTCGAGCGGTGTGGCGCCGCGCGGAAAGGCGAAGACGTCTCCTTTCGGCGTGAAGGTGTAGACCTCGTCGGGATAGAGGTCGACCTTGAGCGAGTTCAGGAAGACGCGCGGGTCTTTGATGTCGTGCTGCCACTCCACCATCTGCCGCAGCCAGAGGAAGTTGGTGTCGTCGGGATGCGCGCCGACGCGGCCTTCTTTGTATTTCCAGTGCGCGGCGATGCCTTGCTCGGCGATGAGGTCCATCTCGCGCGTGCGGATCTGCACTTCGAAGGGCTGCCCTTTCTCGGCCACCACCGTCGTGTGCAGCGACTGGTAGAAGTTGGGCTTGGGCATGGCGATGTAGTCCTTGATCCGTCCGGGGACGGGGCGCCACATCTGATGAATGATGCCGAGGGCCGCGTAACAGTCTTTCACGCTGGGCGTGATGATGCGGAAGGCCAGGTAGTCGTAGAGCTGGCCGATGTCGATGTCCTGGCGGCGCAGCTTGGCCCAGATCGAGTACATCGACTTGACGCGTCCGTGGACGTCGCCTTCGATCTCGTTCTCGGCCAGCTTCACGTCGAGCGTGGCTTTGATGCGCTGCACGATGTCACCGGACACTGCCAATTTTTCGTCGACCGCTTTGTGCAGCTCCTCGGATTCCTTCGCGTGGAGGTACCGGAACGAGAGGTCCTCCAGCTCCTGCTTGATGCGTCCCATGCCCAGCCGGTTGGCGATGGGCGCGTAGATCTCCATCGTCTCTTTCGCAACTGCAAGCCGCTTCTCCTCGGGGAGAAACTGCAGCGTGCGCATGTTGTGGAGCCGGTCGGCGAGCTTGACCAGCACGACCCGCAGGTCGGTCACCATGGCCAGCAACATCTTGCGGAACGTCTCGGCCTGCTGCTCTTCCTTCGAGACGTACTCGTAGCGCGAGATCTTGGTCAGGCCGTCGACGAGCTCGGCCACCTGATCGCCGAAGATCTCCTGCAGCGTTTCTTTCGTGGTCAGCGTGTCTTCCAGCACGTCGTGCAGCAGACCGACGGCGATCGACGTCTCGTCCAGCCGCATGTCCGCCAGGATGTAGGCGACGTTGATGGGATGAATCAGGTACGGCTCGCCCGAGCTGCGCACCTGCCCGCGATGCTCGCGCGCCGAGAAGATGTACGCCTTCTGCAGCAGCTCCTCATCGAAGTCCGGCCGATAGGACTCGACTTTGTCGAGGATATCTTCGAAGCGGATCATGGTTGTTCCGGACTGGCGAGTATAGCGTTCGAGGAGCGGTCTTCGGTTCCCAGGCGCCGGGGAGTCTCAAAGTCGCAAAGTCTCAAAGTCGCAAAGGACGCGGGAACGACTCCTTTGAGACTTTGCGACTTTGAGACTTTGAGACTCTCCCGGCGAAGTGCAACTCCAACAACACCATCGCGTACCATTGCATCAGGCACGCGTCGTGCTGCGACGCCGATTGCCGAAGCCAGCAGCCGGCGCGGTGCCGGGGCGTGGTAAGGGTTGAGAAAAGGAGGTTTCTTCGTGTCCAAGTCGAAATCGGTGTTTTTCGTAGTTGCAGCTCTGGTCGTCTTGACGGCAATCCCGGCTCTGGCCGGTCCCGTTCCGTCGAAGACGGCCGTGAACCAGAGCCTCGAATCGCGTGAGGCCGATCTCTCCATCGTCCGCGATGTCGCGGCGAACGAGCAGGTCGCGGCCGTTCTGGCCGCCAATGGCTTCACGCAGGATGAGGTGAACCAGCGGCTCGCCCAGATGTCGTCGCAGGATCTCAACCAGCTTTCGCAGAACCTCGAGCAGCTCCAGCCGGCGGGTCTGACCCGTCAGGAGTGGATCTGGATCGGCGTCGGCGCGCTGGCTGCGCTCATCCTCGTCATCGCGCTCGCGGACTAATGATTCACCGCGACGCTCAGAGCTTCGGGCAAGGGCGGGTGCTTCATGCACTCGCCCTTCTCGCGTCCACCCTCCTTCTCTCTTCCTGCGTCTACTGGACGCCGATGACACGGCGTGCGTCGACGAAGGCCAACGTCATTCCCAACGTGCCGATGCAGAAGTGGGACATCAAGTCCTGCGGCGCAGGCTCGCTTTCCGCGGTGCTGCAGCATCACGGCGATCCGACCACGATGGATGAGTGGCAGGCGGTGCTGCCGAAGACGCGCGGCGGCGTGATGTCGATCGATCTCGTGCTCGCGGCGCGTCAGAGCGGTTTCGACGCCGAGCTCGTCACCGGCGACGGAGCGCTCATCGAAGCGGAGATTCGCGACGGCCGTCCCGTGATCCTGATGTTGCAGGTGGTGCAGTACCCCGGCAAGTCGCTGGATTTTTTCCACTACATCGTCATCGACGGTTTCGATCCGATGACCAATCTCTTCCGAACGCAGTTCGGCGACGGCAAGGCGCGCTGGGCGACCATGAAGCGCATCGCCCCCGCCTGGAAGATGACGAAGTACGCCACGATCGTGATCCGTCCGCGCGATCCGAATGCCGATGCGCTCCGCGCGGCGGTGCGTCTCGAGGAAGAGGGCAAGTACGCGCTGGCCGCACACGCCTATCGCGAGGTCTTGCAGCGCGATCCGAAGTCGGTCCTGGCCTGGACGAACCTCGGCAACGCGGAGCTGCGGCTCGGCCGCCGGCCCGCCGCCGAGGAAGCATTCCGCAAGGCACTCGAGCTCGACCCCGATGCCGCGGACACACTGAACAACCTTGCCTGGCTGCTGTTCGAAGAAAAACGAATCGGCGAAGCGGAACCGCTGGCGCGCAAAGCCGTGATCACCAAAGCCCCCGATCGCTGGCTGCGCCTCGACACCCTGGCCCGCATCCTCGCCGCTCGCGGCGCGTGTGATGAAGCGGCGATGACATTCCGCGCCGCCATCAAAGCCGTGCCCGCGGATCGTGGCGAAGAGCGTGCGTCGCTGGAACAAGCGGCAGCGCAATCGTGCGGCTCGTAGCGACGATGAACATTTCGCGTTGATGCGCGCGTGTTTTCACCACAGAGACACAGAGGGGACGGAGGGGACACAGAGGAAGTCATTTGAAGTTCTGAACTCTTGCCTTCCTCTGTGTCCCTCCGTGCCCTCTGTGTCTCTGTGGTGAAGGCGCGCCGGTGCATCGACGCGCAAGAAGTTCTGCTCTGTGCGTCGAATCGCGCAGGCACACCAAACCCCCAACCAGTAAGATCGCCCCGTGTTTTCCAAACGCGCGCACTGGTCTGCTCCCGTCAATGAACTGACGCGCGAGCGTCGCAGGCTTGGCGATCTGCTCGATCTCACGGTGGCGAATCCGACGTTGGCCGGCATTGACTATCCGCACGAGGAGCTGGCGGAGGCGATGGCGCACGGTGCGCGTGCTGCGTACGATCCAGATCCGCGCGGCATTCGTTCTGCGCGCGAGGCGCTGGCGGCGGAGCTGATTTGTGCTCCCGACGATCTGATTCTGACTGCGTCGACGAGCGAGGCGTATTCGTTTCTCTTCAAACTGCTCACCGATCCGGGCGACATCGTGCTGACGGCCACGCCGTCGTATCCGCTGCTCGAGCATCTCGCGTCGATGGAGCTCGTGGAGCTGCGCACGTTCGCGATGGAGTTTCATCGCCGCTGGGAGATTCACGACGTTCCTGTCAATCACCGGACGCGCGCGATCGTGGTGGTGAATCCGAACAATCCCACCGGCTCGTTCGTCTCGCGCGCGGAACAGGACGCGCTCGCGGCGTACGGCGTGCCGATCATTTCCGATGAGGTGTTCCTCGACTATCCGCTCGAAGGCAACGGCACGAGCTTCGTTCGTGATGACGTCCTGACATTCACGCTCGGCGGTCTCTCGAAGTCGGCGGGGTTGCCGCACTTCAAGCTCGGATGGATTCGTGTGAGCGGACCGGGCAAGCGCGAAGCGATCGACGCGCTGGAGTTGATCGCCGACAACTTCCTTTCCGTCGCGACGCCGGTGCAGGTGGCGCTGCCGGATTTGCTGCGCATCGCGCCTCGCATCCGCGCTGCGATCTCGGAGCGCACGCGTACAAATCTGACCACGCTCCGCCGCACGTTCGAATCGATCCCGGCTGCGCGCGTGCTTCCGGTGGAAGGCGGATGGTCGGCCGTGATCCGCGTGCCGAGCGTTCAATCGGATGAAGAGCTCGCGCTGGCGCTTCTCAGGCGTGGCGTGGTCGTGCAGCCGGGATATTTTTTCGACTTCGCAACCGATGGCCATCTCGTGGTTTCGTTGCTGACGCGCGAAGCGGTCTTCGCGGATGGTGTGCTGAGAGTCGCGGATATGATCGCCGGGTGAGACAGCACTGGACGCTCGACCCGGCCATCACGTTTCTGAACCACGGATCGTTCGGCGCCACGCCGCGCGTCGTGCTCGACAAACAAACCGCGCTGCGCGCGCAGATGGAGCGCGAGCCGGTGCGCTTTTTCGTCCGCGAGCTGGAGCCGTTGCTCGATGACGCGCGGCGCACACTGGCGTCGTTCCTCAACGCCGATGCAAATGGGCTCGCGTTCGTGCCCAACGCCACGGCCGGTGTGAACGCCGTGCTGCGCTCGCTCGACCTCGACAAACTCGATGAGCTGCTCGTCACGAACCATGAGTACAACGCTTGCCGCAACACGCTCGACTACGTGGCGGGCCTGGCCGGCGCAAAAGTGGTGGTGGCCGACATCCCGTTTCCGATCGACTCGCCGGACGTCGTCATCGAGCGTGTGCTCGCGAAAGTCAGCGACCGTACGCGGCTGCTGCTCATCGATCACATCACCAGCCAGACCGCGCTGATCCTGCCGGTCGAGCGATTGGTGAAGGAGCTCGCGTCGCGCGGTGTCGACACGCTCGTCGATGGTGCGCACGCCGCCGGTTTTCTGCCGCTCGACCTCCGCGCCATCGGCGCCGCGTATTACACCGGCAATCTCCACAAGTGGGTTTGCGCGCCGAAGGGTGCGGCGTTTCTGTACGTCCACGAGAACCGCCGTCGCAGCATTCATCCGATTGCCATCAGCCACGGTGCGAATGCGTCGCGCACGGACCGCAGTCGTTTCCATCTGGAGTTCGACTGGACCGGCACGTTCGATCCGACGGCGTGGCTTTCGGTCCCGGCCGCGCTGGATTTCATGGAATCGCAGGGCGGATGGCCGGACGTCATGCGGCGCAACGGCGCGTTGGCGTTGCTCGCGCGCGATCTGCTCTGCGACACGCTCGGCATCGCACCGCCCGCGCCCGATGCCATGCTCGGCGCCATGGCGGCGGTTCCGCTTCCGGACGGGACGCTGGACACCGCGCCGTCGCTTTACGGCGATCCGCTGCAGGACAAGTTGTTGTACGAGCACAACATCGAAGTCCCGATCGTGCCGTGGCCGCATCCGCCGAAACGCATCCTGCGCATCAGTGCGCAGCTTTACAACGAGCCCGGCGACTATGAAAAGTTGGCCGTGGTGCTGCGCGGCCTTGACGGTGGCTATTTATCTGACTAAAGTCAGGGAATGTCGAGCGATCCGATTCCGACGGTTCGGAGCTTCTACCGTGCACTAACCCTCCGGGTCGGCGTGTTCACGGACAGTTTCCTCGGGCGCGGGCGACCGCTCGCGGATTCACGACTGCTATTCGAGATCGGAAGAGGGGGTGCGGATGTTCGGGAGCTTCGCTCTCGGCTGAACCTCGACTCGGGCTACCTCAGCCGGCTGTTGCGGTCCCTCGAACGGCACGGCCTGATTGAAGTCGCATCCCGCGAATCGGATCTGCGCAGTCGCCGGGCGCGCCTGACCGCTGCGGGCCTCGAGGAGCTCGAAGAGCTCGATCGGCTTGGCGATCGATTCGCCGAGGGGACTTTGGGGCCTCTCAGCGAGACCGAGCGCGCGCGTCTCGTGGCGGCGATGGCGGAGGTGGAGAAGCTTCTCAACCTTTCGTTCGCCAGAATTTCCGTCGAGGACCCGGACAGACCGGATGCGAAGTGGTGTCTCGAGCAGTACTTCGCTGAGTTGGGCGAGCGCTTCGAGGGAGGTTTCGATGCCGGCAGGTCGATCCCGGCCGACTCGCGGGATTTGAGGCCTCCACGCGGCACCTTTCTGCTGGCCCGCCTCGACGGCCGGCCTATTGGCTGCGGCGCGGTCAAGCCGGCGGAGCCGGGCGCCGGCTCGATCAAGCGAATGTGGGTGTCCCCGGAGGTGCGCGGTGCGGGCGTGGGCCAGCGTCTGCTCGTTGCTCTGGAAAAGGAGGCCGCCGGACTCGGGATGGGGCTGCTGCGCCTCGAAACCAACCGGAGCCTCCACGAGGCACAGGCGCTCTATCGACGAAATGGGTACCGCGAAGTTGCGGCATTCAACGACGATCCCTACGCGGATCACTGGTTCGAAAAGCGGATCGGTCCCTGAGATGCTGAGAATCGAGAATCTTTCGAAGACCTATGGCAATGGTGTTCAGGCCCTGAAGGACGTGAGTCTGGAGATCCCCAGAGGGATGTTCGGCCTTCTCGGTCCCAACGGAGCCGGGAAGTCAACGCTGATGCGGACCATCGCCACGCTGCAGGGAGCCGACGCGGGGAGCCTCTTCTTTGACAAGCTCGACGTGCTCAACCAGAAACACGAGGTGCGCAAGATCCTGGGCTATTTGCCGCAGGAGATGGGCATCTACCCGGGAACCTCGGCCGAGGCGTTGCTGGATCACTTCGCCGTGCTGAAGGGACTGGTTGCCGCCGGCGAACGGCGCGAAGTCGTGGAAGGGCTTCTGCGAATGACCAACCTCTACGACGTCCGGAGACGCAAGCTCGGCACCTTTTCGGGCGGCATGCGCAGGCGCTTCGGGATCGCGCAGGCACTCCTCGGTGATCCTGAGCTGATCATCGTCGACGAGCCGACCGCCGGCCTCGATCCCGAGGAGCGAAATCGCTTCCACAATCTGCTTTGCGAGATCGGCGAGACTGCAGTGGTGATCCTCTCGACGCACATCGTCGAGGACGTACGCGAGCTGTGCAGCCGAATGGCCATTCTGTCGAAGGGACGAGTGCTGCTCCACGGAGAGCCCAGCGCACTCGTCGCGCGGCTCGAAGGCAGGGTCTGGCGCAAGGTCGTCGATCGGAGTGAGGTCGCCAGCTACCGGGAGGCGATGCCAGTCCTCTCCACACGGCTCGCCGCCGGTCGCACGATCGTCCATGTCCTGAGTGATCAGTCTCCGGGAGACGGATTCGAGCCCGCCGAACCGGATCTCGAGCACGTCTACTTCGCTACGCTCCATGAAAACTGAGAGCCTGCGCGGCAGAAAAACGAAGCCACCTGGCAGCCGTACAGGCCACTCGGCTGAGCAACCAGCGCGGCCGGCCGTGCCGGCGTGGACGGCCATCTTCTGGTTCGAGATCCGATACCACCTGCGGCAGCCGCTCTTCTACCTGGTCACGTTCTTCCTCAGTGTGCTGCTATTCATTGCGGGCACGGGCCACGCCCCGGGAGGTGCTGTCGGCAGGCTCCACCTCAACGCACCCGCAGTGATCCTCGAGCAACTGGTCAAGGGGATCTACCTCGTCCTCTTCCTGATGACCGCGTTCGTCGTCAGCGCAGCCGTGCGCGACTTCGAACGGCGGACCTCCGAGCTCTTGTTCTCGAAGCCGATCTCGCGGTTCGACTATCTCACGGCACGGTTCGCGGGAACGATGGTGGTCTGCACGATCGCCTATCTGGTCGGTGCCCTATCCCTGGCGGCAAGCGCGTTCATGCCCTGGCTCGATCCAGCACGGGTTGGGCCCTTCCGGCTGGCACCGTACGCGTTCGGTCTGGGCGTGCTCATCATCCCGACACTTCTGGCACTCGGCGCGGCGTTCTACGCCCTCGCGAGCTGGACACGCAGCACGCTTGCGACTTACTTGGGTGTCGTCGCCTTCTTCGCGGCCAGCGCGACCGCGGGCATCGCGGCTGCGCACCTCGAGACCGCGTGGATCGGGCAGCTACTCGATCCGTTCGGCGTAATGGCGCTGGGTGGCGCCGTCAAGTACTGGACGGTCGCGGAGCTGAACACGGCCATTCCTGCGATCGGCGGGATTCTTCTCTGGAACCGTATCCTCTGGCTAGGTCTGGGGCTCTCCGCGCTCGGCCTCTCGGTGGTCACCTTCGATCCGTCGCGTTCCCGGAAGCGTTCCGACAGGATGCGGGATGCAATCGAAGCCCCTTCGCCGGTTGGGCCGGCGATCCGAGTATGGGCGTCGACGACACGCCGCGTGTTCTCGCGGCATACCGTACTGGTCCAATTCATCCGCCAAGTCCGGCGTGAGGCAACGACAGCCCTTTGGAACCTCCCGTTTCTCGGCATCCTCGCCCTGGGGCTCTGCGTCCTCATTCAGGCAGCCAGCTCCGCGGGGAACCTCTTCGGGATGCCTGTCCATCCCCGCACCTACCTCATGCTCGAGGCGCTGCAGGGCGGGTACTCGATCGTTCTGTTGCTCGTGGTCGTCCTCTACAGCGGTGAGCTGATCTCGAAGGAACGTTCGCTCGAGCTGGACGAGATCGTTGATTCGATGCCGACGCCGAGCGGCGTGTACGCCGGCGCCAAACTGACCGCACTCCTGCTGGTGATTGCCGTCTTCCTGCATTTGGGCGTCCTGGCGCTGGTCGCCTTCCAGCTCTCGAGCGGCCACACCGACCTCGAGCTCGGCCTGTACGCACGGGGCGTTGCGCTCGCCGCGGTCTATCCGATCCTGATGATGGTCCTGGCTAGCTTCTCCCACGTTGTGGCCCGCAACAGGATCGCGGGGTACGGGCTCGTGATCCTCTTCATCCTCAGTTGGGATCTCCTCGAGGAATTCGGGTTCGAGCATCACCTCTACCGTTTCGCGAGCCTCCCGCCGACGCCTTACTCCGACCTCAACGGCTACGGACCATTCCTCGCGCCGTTCGGCTGGTACAGCCTCTACTGGGGTTTCGCCGCGCTCGTGCTCATCGGCTTTTCGATCCTGTTTTGGAGGAGGGGGACCGACGACGCCTGGAGGACGCGTTGGGCCGAGGCGCGAACTCGTCTCCGCGGCCCTGTTCGCGCGTTGATCGCCCTCGGCGCCATCGGACTCGCGGCCGCGGGCTCCTGGATTTTCTACAACTCCAACGTCCTGAACGAATACGTGCCGAGCACCGATGCGGCCGAGCGCCGCGCGCGCTATGAACGGCTCTACCGGCAGTATCAGAATGCCGACCTGCCGCGGATCATCGCCGTGCGGACCGGCGTGGACATCTTCCCTGACCGGAGACGCGTGGAGATTCGGGGCAGCTACCGCATCCGGAATCGCTCCGCCAAACCACTGCACGACGTCCATGTGAGCATTCCGGAGCGGGTCCGCGTGAAGCGCCTCATCCTTCCCGCGCACGACGTCATCCTCGACGACCAAGCGCTTGGCTACCGAATCTTCCGGTTGCGCAAGCCGCTCGATTCGGGCGAGGCCATCGACCTCGGCTTCGACCTCACGGTGGAGAACCGCGGCTTCGTCAACCATGATGCGCAAGTCGCGGTCACTGACAACGGCACTTACTTCACCAAGCGCGACTTCTTCCCGGTCATCGGCTACGACGCTCACCGGCAGCTCGCCGATCCCGACGAGCGGCGGCGACGTGGACTGGAGCCCGTTCTCCGGATTGCCGCCATCGACGATCTCTCCGCCCGACGGAACACACCACGTGCGCCTGACGCAGACCGGGTCGGCTTCGAGACCACGGTATCGACGAGCATCGACCAGATCGCCGTCACGTCGGGCGAGCTGCAGCGGGAGTGGGCCCAAGGCGGACGGCGCTACTTCCACTACCGAACCGAGATCCCCATCACACACCACTTCGCTTACGCATCGGCGAGGTACGCGGTGACGAGAAGCGAGTGGAAGGGGGTTGCGATCGAGATCTACCATCACCCCGGACACCACGACAACGTTGACCGCATGATGGATGCGGCCAGAAAGTCGCTCGCGTATTACACGGCGAATTTCGGCCCTTACCAGCACCGCTACCTGCGCATCGTCGAGTTCCCCCGCTATGTCCGCGACGGCACGGCATTCCCCGGCCTCATCGCATTGTCCGAGTCCATGGGGTTCAACGCTCGTCTCAATGGCGAGGAGGCGATCGACTATCCGTTCTACGTCACGGCGCACGAGGTCGCGCATCAGTGGTGGGGG
Source organism: Acidobacteriota bacterium (assembly GCA_030775085.1). Lineage (GTDB taxonomy): Bacteria > Acidobacteriota > Thermoanaerobaculia > Gp7-AA8 > Gp7-AA8 > QHVT01. The sequence goes on from JALYJW010000051.1 coordinate 24,644, forward strand.
CAGCAACTGGTGGGCGCCAACGTGCAGGGTGTGGGGATGCTCCACGAGACGCTGGCGCAGTACTCGGCGCTGATGGTCATGGAGGCCGAGCTCGGGCGGCAGAAGATGCGTGGCGTTCTCGAATACGAACGCGATTGGTACCTCCGCGGTCGTGCCGGTGAGCGCGGAGTGGAGGCGCCGCTCGCGCTCGCCGGCGGCCAAGACTACGTGTACTACCACAAAGGTGCGCTGGCGATGTACGCCCTGCGCGACGCCGTGGGCGAGGTGCGTCTCAACCAGGCTCTTTCACGCTACCTCTCGCGCGCCGCCTTCGCCGAGCCGCCCTACACCACGACGAGAGAGCTCCTCGAGGAGATCCGTCCGGCGGTGCCCGCAGGGTGGGAGCATATGGTCGCGGATCTGTTCGAGACGATCACGATTTTCAACATCAAAGTTGCCGCCGCTACGTCCACCGAGCGCGCGGACGGCACGTTTCTCGTGCGTGTCGAATTGGAGGCCCATAAACTGCGGGCCGATGGCACCGGCGCCGAGCGGGAGATCCCGATCGACGATTGGATCGACATCGCGGTCGTTGGCGAGGAAGGCGGAACCCTCTTGCTCGAGCGGCGACGGATCCGCGTGTCGCCAGTCGCCTTAGAGATCGTAGTCAACCAACGGCCCGCGCGGATTTTGATCGACCCGTACTCCAAGCTCATCGACCGCGACCGCGGCGATAACGCCCGCGCCGTGTGGTCAGCGGGCGCACAAGCCGGCCG
>JALYJW010000051.1:25408-38128 GCA_030775085.1 Acidobacteriota bacterium
CCGCTGACCACTCGCCCGGAGGTCACGGGTTCGAAGCCTTTAGATGAATGGGCCGCCCCAGAAAGTGATGTTGTCGACCGCAACACTGCTCATCGTCGACTCGTAATCGAGCCACACTTTCACGCGGACCGACGCGTCGTTATAGTTGTTCGTGAGCGGAATGTAGATGTTGGCGCACGTTCCGTAGTCCGCGGCGCTAATGTAGAACTGCTCGGTTTGATTGAAGAGCGTCACGTTTGTGATCTCGACGATCACCGTGTCGGCCGACGTCCCGCCGGCATCGCTGAAGAACACCTGCAGCGAGATCGCCCACTCCGATTCATCTTCGGTATCGACCCACTGGAAAACCCCGTATCCCGGAGCCAGAGTCGCGGCAGGCGTCGTGCCGCTGTAGCACGGGTCGGTCACCGTGTTTCGCGACGATCCGCCCGTGAACGTCCAGTAGCTCGGGTTGTAGTCGAACCCTTCGTCCGGCAGGTACTGGCAAAACTGGGGCGACCCGCCGAAGCAGTAAAACGGTTGAGCTGCGAGCGGAAGAGCGACGAGGGCCGAGAGTACGACGGCTACACTGATCAACAATCTCATCAGGACTCCTTTTGTCACTGGCATGATGGAATTGTACCTGTATCGAATCATACTCGAAAAGGTGTCACATCAGATCGCCGTGCGCAAGCGCACTTCGACAACGTACGGGCTCGGCACAGTCATGTCGGCGTTCGGGCGCACAAGCCGGCCGTGAACACGTCGAAGCGGACGCGGCGTTGCGCACTGAGCTGTAGACGGCGGGCACTTCTTCTGCACCTTCGCGACGCGAAGGAGTACTTGCATGAAGATCAGAAACGTAGCGCTCGCCGCCTCGCTGGCCATGTTGATTGGCGCTTGCGACCGCGAAGACCGGACCGGGCAGCCGGAAACGGAAACGACCGGCAGCGTGCAGTCCGAGCAGCAAACCGAATCCGCATCGGCCACGACGACCGGTGTCACCGGCGGCTCGAGCAGCGCCATGACGAACGAAGACAAGGAGTTCGTGGCGATGGCCGGTATCAGCGGACTGGCCGCCATGCAGATGAGCAGCCTGGCCCTGAAGAACGCGTCGAGCGCCGAGGTGAAAGCATTCGCGCAACGCGTCATCACGGATCACAGCAAAACGAACGGCGAGCTTGCGGAGCTGGCCACTACGAAAGGCCTCGCCCTGGCCACGGAACTGACCGGCAATCCCAAGGACGCACTCGATCACCTCACTGCAATGTCCGGCGCCGCGTTCGACAAGGCCTACATGGCGCACATGGTCGAGGATCACGAAAAAGACGTCGCCGCATACGACAAAGCGTCGACCTCGGCGAGCGACTCGGATCTGAAAGCGTGGGCTGGAAGAACATTGCCGGCGCTGAAGGAACATCTGGAGTTGGCGAAGGTGACGGCGCGGAAGGTTTAGTTTTAGGGCGAGACCTCGAAAACGTTTTGGAGTGCGGTGGCCGCAGCCGCCGCTTTTGTATGTTCGTTCCATGCAAGTGGTATACAAAAGCGGCAGCTGCGGCTGCCGCACTCCAAACGCTTCACACGGCACCCCTCCGGGGCGCCTACTGCATCGATCAGAGTGACCCGGTCATCTCAGGCATCAGCGCTATCTCGCCGGTGATCGTGATTTGCTCGATGCCGGTGAACGTCTCTTCGGGGAGCAAGCCGAGCCAGGGGTCGGTGCTCGGGGTAAGGAACAGCTCGTCGTAGACGCGTTCGTTGAGGGAGTGGAGGTTGGTCACGTCGCCGAGGGCGAACCATTCGTGGACGCGGCGATGGAGGTCGTACTCGTTGAAGGCCGTGTCGGCGGCCACGGTGCGGCGAAGGTTGTCGAGCAGTGCATCGGTGAGCGTCTGTTTAGTGCGCATGAGTTGCAGCGTGCTTTCGCTGAAGACAACGCCGCCCTTTTCCTGCTCTCCGATCGTGCGCCACACATCGCTCTCGCGAGGTGCTTTGCGCTCGACGGGCTGCGCTTCCGCCGTCACGGCCGCGCCTTGCGGACGAAACAGTTTCGCGTACCGGCCGGAGTCGAGTTTCAGTTGACGGAGTGTCGTCACTTCGGTGGCCGCTTTGCTCCGCGACTGCATCTGCGCCGCCCACACGGCCTGCACGCCTTCATACGGCGTGCGGTCGATGCCCAACTCCAGCGCGCTTGCCGAGGTCTCGGTCAAACGCTGCAGATGATGACGGGTCAACGCCTCGCGGTCGGATCCCGACGACGTCGTCCGATACAACGTCACCCACTCCTCGAGTTGACTGCGGAATGCGGCGGGCGAATAGAGGCCCGGAAGGACATCGAGCGGCGCGCCGTGCGCGTTCAGGAGGTAATGCGCGCTGTTGCCCGCGATGGTCTGTCGGATGACGCGTCCGCCGCCCAGCTCGATCGTCACGCGCGGAACCTCGCGCACGGAATGCCAGTGCAGCACGTACTGATCGCGCAGGATCGTGGCGATGGAATCGTCCGAGTAGAGCAGCGTGCGAAAGAAGCGGCTGTTCGCGCAGCTCAGCTCTTCGTCGAGACGGCCGAGGAGATGGAGCGAGAGGATCGGCCGCCCCATGCGACGCGAAGCCTCTTTGGCCTGATCGAGGTCGGTGTACCAGTAGAGACGCGACGCGTGACAGTCCTTCTGCGCGCAGACTTTGTCGAGCGTTTGCTGGAGTTGCACGCGGTCGTCCGGCAGTGCAGAACCCCACTTCACATGCAGATCGTCGACGGCAAGCTGACCGCCGGCGCGCAACTGTGAGACATCGCCCGGAGGGGCGGTCGAAGCGACATCCGAATGCGCGGCCGATACGACGAGCGTGGTGACGGCGAGGAGAGCGATGATCATTCTTGTTTTCATGATCATCAACGTGGGCCGCGGCGCGCGCGTTGTCCGTCTAAGGTTTGTAAAAAGCCGGAAGGAACACGCGCACGCTCGCACCGCCGCCTTCGCGCGGCGTGCTTCCGATCGCACCGCCGTGGCCGCGCACGATGCGATTGACGAGGAACAATCCCAGTCCCAGTCCCGCCGGCGCGGAGGTCGAGGCGGCGCGGCGGAACGGCTTCGGCTCCTGCACCAGCTCTTCGGCGAGGCCTGGTCCGGAGTCGGTGACGGTGATGGCCACACCGCCGCGGTCGGGCTCGACGTCGACGGAAATACTGCGGTCCGGCACGTCGCGCGAATACTTCTCGGCGTTGTCGACGAGATTGTCGACGACGTGATGGATGGCGTCTGCGTCGAACGAGATGTTGGGAAGGTCCGGCGCCACGCGCAGGTGAATCGGACAGCTCGCCGCTTCCAGTTGCGGACGCAATCGATCGATGCACTCCTCGACGGCCGGTCCGATCTCGCCGGGACGCGGGTGCAACGCGAACGCGCCGCGTTCGATGCGCGTGACCTCGAGCACGTTGGCTACGACGCGCCCGAGGCGCTCGGTCTGCGAGGCAAGCTCGCGCGCGTAGCGTTCGCGATGGACCGGGTTCTCCTCCTCGGCGATCAGGTCGCTGTAGAGCCGCAGTGAAGCGAGCGGCGTGCGCAGCTCGTGCGCGGCGGTGGCGGCGAATCGCGTGCGATCGGTGGCCAGCGTCTCCGCGCGCCACACCGTCCAGATCACTCCGAAGACGACCAGCATCAGCACGCCGGAGACGCCGATGAACATGCGCATGAAGCGCCTTCGCTCCTCCTCGCGTGACGACGCCCATTCCGGCGAGAGCTGCGCGCTCCATCCTGTTCCTGCGATGCCGCTTCCCCTGTCGCGACGCATGACCGCGCCGTCGAGCGATGCACCGTCGGCGACGGCGGTGAGCATGCCCTGCGTGAGTGTTCCCGCGGGCGTATGCACCGCACGCAGCGCCACGAGGTGCGGCTTGCCGGCGATCTCCACGGTGCGCCATTCCAGATCGCTGGTCAGGATCTCCACGGGCGCCGCGGACTTCGGAACGCGAGTGAGCGGCGGCAGTTGCGGGTTCTGCTTGACCTGCTGATAGACGAAGTTCGGTTGCGCGTTTTGCGCGAACGCGGACGGTTCGAGCTCCTGCACCTGCGTGAAGTTCAAACCACCTGCGACGTCATCGGAACGTTGCACCGGGATCAGGCTCTGGTTCGACGCGCGGCGCTGCTGTTCGCTGCGCTGCAAGGCGGCGCGCTCGATTTCGAGACGCGTCACTTCCGCGCGTTGCGCTTCGAGGCGTTGCGCTTCGATCCGCGCCGCCTCCAGACGTTTCGCTTCCACCCGAGCGGCCTCGATACGCGCCGCTTCCGCGAGTTGTTCCTCGATGCGCACCGCCTCGGCGCGCCGCGCTTCTTCGCGCTGGCGTTCGGCGCGTTGCGTTTCCAGCAAGCGCTCTTCGAGCTGCGCGATGCGCGCCGCCGTTTCGCGCGCCGCTCGCGCTTCGTCTTCCACCTGCATGCGCAGCGTCGTGGCGGCGTCGCGCACCTCGCTCGCCGCCGACGCGAGCATCGTGCGCATCGCGCGTTGCTTCGCCGCGTCGGGCGCGTTCAGCTCGCGCAGCTCTTCATTCAGCGTCGGCAACGTGACGCGGTTCTGCGCGTCGATCTGAAAATGCGCCGCGACCAGCGGATGCACCGGCCCGTTCGCGAGCGGCGACGGCGTCACCGACAGTCCCTGCGATGCGCCTTTCGGGTCGTGATAGAGGTTCTGGTAGTGAAAGTACGGCCGCTGCGATTCCGTGCGACGCAAGGTCTCCAGGCGCTCCGCGAGGCTGGTGGCCAAGAGGCGCTCACGATCGCCGGCAGCTCGCCTCACGATTTGCGATTGCAGCAGCAACTCCGCGTCGAACGCGCGCTGCGACGAGACGTACCACGCCGCGCACAATCCACCAACGCCGAGGAGCAGCAAGACCGCGGTGATGAGAACGCGCCTCATCGATCGCCCCACGCGTAGCCGACGCCCTTGATCGTCACGACGATGCGCGGCGCGGATGGCTCGCGCTCGATCTTCTGCCGCAGGTTGGCGATGGTCATGTCGACCGTGCGCGTCTCCAGCTCTTCGGTCGCGGACGATGGCGAGCCCCACACGGTTTGCAGCAGTTCGGCACGCGACACAGCGCGCGTGCGATGCCGATGCAACCAACGCAGAATGCCCGCCTCGCGCGCCGTGAGCGAAACCGCCGCCCCATCGCGCTGCGCTTCGCAACGTCCGAGATCGAGCAGGCAGCCATCGATCTCCACGCGTTCGGCATCCGCCGGCGCAATCGAAGCGCGCCGCCGCAATGCTTCGATGCGCGCCATGAGCTCGCGCGTCCCGAACGGTTTGGTCAGATAGTCATCCGCTCCCGCGTCCAGCCCCGCCACGCGCTCCTCCTCGGAGCCACGCGCCGTCAGAATCAGAATCGGCAAAGCCGGCCGCGCCCTGCGCAAACGCCGGCACACCTCGATCCCATCGAGTTTCGGCAACGTCAGATCGAGCAGCACAAGATCGACGTCGGGCTCCGCGCCGCGTGCCGCACCGGCCAACCCATCCGCAACCGCCTCCACCGCGAAGCCGCGTTTCGTGAGCAAATCAACCAGCGCCTCGCGCAGGGAACGCTCGTCCTCGACGATGAGAATCCGCACGCGAGCATGGTACGCCGGGAGGGGCGCGAGTACTTTTACGCGGGTTTTACGCACCCTTCGACGCTGTGCATTTGCACATGCATCGCGCCGGGCACGCGGCGGCGGCGAGACGCCGCCAAGCCAGCCGGCGGGACGCCGGCGTTCCAAAGTGTCAGCGTGACGCCGCATGATCACCTGCTCGGCGAAGCGGAACGCCGGCGTCTCGCCGGCTGGCTCGGCGGCGTCTCGCCGCCGCGCTCTCGCGCTGATCGCGCGCTCAACAGCGGACACACTCCGCCAATCGTCGCTCCAGGTAACGCCGCTCCGCTGGGTTCGTGACGAGCGCGATCGCTTCGCGATAACACACCGCGGCTTCAACCCTGCGGCCGAGGCGGCGCAGGAGATCGGCTTTTGCGGCGGGCAGCAGGTGATAGTGCGGCAGCTCGATTGCCGCGATCCGCTCCAGTGCGCGCTCGGGTGTCGTGGCCATGCCGTGGGCGACGGCGGCGTTGAGCGCGACGATCGGCGTGGGAGTCCAGCGCAAGAGCATGTCGTAGAGCGCGGCGATCTGTGGCCAGTCGGTTTGCGATGGAGTGGTCGCTTGCGCGTGCAAAGCGGCGATGGCGGCCTGGAGCTGGTACGGACCGGGCGTGCGCAGCGCCAGAACATCTTCGATGAGCCGCAGTCCTTCGTCGATCTGCGCGCGGTTCCAAAGCGCCCGGTCCTGTTCTTCGAGCGGCATAAATTCACCGTCAGCCGACAATCGCGCGGCGCGACGGGAATCGGTGAGCAGCATCAACGCGAGCAGTCCTCGCGCTTCCGCCTGCTCCGGCAGCAGTTCCACGGTCAGCCGGGCGAGGCGGATCGCTTCCGCGACGAGATCGGGACGCAGCAGCGACGGCGCATCGGTCGACGCGTAGCCTTCGTTGAAGATCAGATAGAGCACCGAGAGAACCGTATCGACGCGCTCCGGCAACTTGTCGCGCGACGGCACTTCATACGGGATGCGGGCCTCGCGGATTTTTTTCTTCGCACGTACGAGCCGCTGCGCCGTCGTGGCCTCGGGCTCGACGAAGGCGCGCGCAATCTCGCGCGTGCTCAGTCTGCCGAGCGTTCGCAACGCCAAACCGCATCGCGCTTCCATCGCCAGCGCCGGATGGCAGCAGGTGAACAGGAGACGCAGACGATCGTCTTCGATGCCGGAGTCGTCTTCGCTCTCGACTTCTTCGATCGGCGCCGCGAGATCCTCAGACAATTCCGCAGTACGCCGACCGCGCCGCAGTCGATCGAGCACAATGCGCCGCGAAACGGTATTCAGCCACGCTGCGGGTTTCTCCGGAATCCCATCGCGCGGCCAGACCACCAGCGCGCGGGCATACGCATCCTGCAGCGCATCCTCGGCAGTTTCGAAATCGCCGGCCAGCCGGATCAACCCCGCGAGCACACGCGCACCGTCGTTACGGACGACATCCTCGACGATGCGCGTGAGCCACATCGGAGTTTGCGATCAGCCGCCCATGCCGAGGGGCCGCACTTCGACGGCGCCGGAGTCCATGCCGGGCATCTTCGACGCCCAGTCGAGGGCCTGCTCGAGGTTGTCGACTTCGATCACGTAGTAACCGCCAAGCTGTTCTTTCGTCTCGGCGAACGGGCCGTCGAGCGTGGTGGCTTTGCCGTTGTCGAAACGAAGCGTGGTCGCGGTCGCGGCTGGTTTCAGCTCATAGCCGCCGCGCATCACGCCCGCCTTCTCCAACGCCTCGCTGTACGCGCCGTGCGCCTCGTACATTTTCTGCTGATCGGCCGCGCTCATCGCGTCCCACTCGGATTCGTTGCCATAGATCATGAGGATGTATTTCATCGTCTACTTCTCCTTTGATCCATTGACGCGGAGGGAGCGGGAAATCGACAACGGCGCGAAAAAAATCTCCCGGGGAGTCTCAAAGTCGCAAAGTCGCAAAGTCTCAAAGGAAAGGCCGTGGAGGGCGAAGCTCTTTGAGACTTTGCGACTTTGAGACTTTGCGACTCCCCGGTAGCCTACTTCGCCGCCGTACTCGCCTTGAACTTCGACGCGAGGTAGTCCCTGTTCATCCGCGAGATGAACTCGACGGAGATTTCTTTCGGACAGACCGCTTCGCATTCGCGGAAGAGGGTGCAGCTTCCGAAGTAGCTCTCCATGACTTCGACCATCTTTCCCACGCGCTCGTAGCGTTCCGGCTGTCCCTGCGGGAGTAATCCGAGGTGCGAGACTTTGGCGGCGGTGAAGAGCTGGGCGGCGCCGTTCGGGCATTGCGCGACGCAGGCGCCGCACTGGATGCAGGCCGCGGCGTCCATGGCGCTTTCCTGGACCGGTTTCGGGATGGGCAGCGTGTTTCCTTCGACGGCGCTGCCGGTATTGACCGAGATGTAGCCGCCGGCCTGGATGATCTTGTCGAGCGGGCTGCGGTCGACGATGAGGTCTTTGATGACCGGGAACGCGCGCGCGCGCCACGGCTCGATGCGTACGTGATCGCCGTCCTTGAAGTGGCGCATGTGCAACTGGCACGTGGCGGTTCCGCCGATCGGACCATGCGCGACGCCGTTGATCATCATGCCGCACGAGCCGCAGATGCCTTCGCGGCAGTCGTGCTCGAAGTGGATGGGGTCCTCGTTCTTCTCGATGAGGCGCTCGTTGACGACGTCGAGCATCTCCAGGAACGAAGCGTCCGGGCTGATATCGACGGCCTGGTACTCGGCGAAGCCGCCTTCGGCATCGCGGGATTTCTGTCGCCACACTTGAAGTGTCAGATTCATTTGTAGGACCTCGTGGCCAGCTTCACGTCCTCGTACAGCAGCGGCTCTTTGTGCAGCACGGGCTCGTTGCCTTCGCCTTTGTGCTCCCAGGCCGCCACGTAGAGGAACTCGTCGTCATTGCGTTTCGCTTCGCCGTCCGGCGTTTGATGCTCGACGCGGAAATGGCCGCCGGCCGATTCCTCGCGATGCAGCGCGTCGATGCACATCAGCTCGGCCAGCTCGAAGAAGTCGGCCACGCGGCCCGCTTTTTCGAGCGCCTGGTTCGGCTCTTCGCCGGTGCCGAGGACTTTCACGTCACGCCAGTATTGCTGGCGCAGGTCGCGGATCAGACCCAGCGCTTTTTTCAGCCCCTCGGCGGTGCGGGCCATGCCGCAGTAGTCCCACATGATGGTGCCGAGCTCGCGGTGGTACGAATCGACGCTGCGCGTTCCCTTTGCGTCGAGCAGCGTCGTCACGCGCTGCCGCACGGCCATCTCCGCCTCGGCGAATGCGGGATGGTTCGTCTGCACCTTCTTGCCAGACTCACCGGCGAGGTAATCGCCGATCGTCACCGGCAGCACGAAGTAACCATCCGCCAGCCCCTGCATCAGCGCGCTCGCGCCGAGGCGGTTCGCGCCGTGATCGGAGAAATTCGCCTCGCCGATCACATAGCAGCCGGGGATCGTCGACATCAGGTTGTAGTCGACCCACAGCCCGCCCATCGCATAGTGCGGCGCCGGATAGATGCGCATCGGAGCTTCGTACGGATCCTCGGCAGTAATGTCGGCGTACATCTCGAAGAGATTGCCGTAGCGCTCATCGATGACGGGACGCCCGAGGCGCTGGATGGCGTCCGCGAAATCGAGATAGACGCCGCGGCCGCTCGAGCCGATGCCTTTGCCTTCGTCGCAGGCTTCCTTTGCCGCGCGCGAAGCGATATCGCGCGGCGCGAGATTGCCGAAGCTCGGATACTTCCGCTCCAGGAAGTAATCGCGCTCCGACTCGGGAATGTCGCGCGGCGAACGCTTATCGCCCTGCGCCTTCGGCACCCAGATGCGGCCGTCGTTGCGCAGCGACTCCGACATCAGCGTGAGCTTGGACTGATAGTCGCCCGACTGCGGGATGCAGGTCGGATGGATCTGCGTGTAGCAGGGATTGGCGAACGCCGCGCCGCGGCGATGCGCGCGCCAGATGGCGGTGGCGTTCGAGGCCTTCGCATTCGTCGAGAGGTAGAAAACGTTGACATAACCGCCGGTGCCGAGGACCACTGCATCGGCGGCGAAAGACTCGATCTTTCCGGTGACGAGATTGCGCGTGATGATGCCCTTGGCGTGGCCGTCGACCACGACGAGATCGAGCATCTCGTAACGGTTGTACTGCTTGACGGTGCCGAGCGCGATCTGCCGCTCCTGCGCCTGGAACGCGCCGAGCAGAAGCTGCTGGCCGGTCTGCCCGCGCGCGAAGAACGTGCGCGAAACCTGCACGCCGCCGAACGAGCGATTCTCGAGCGCGCCGCCGTACTCGCGCGCGAACGGCACACCCTGCGCGACAGCCTGATCGATGATGTTGACCGACAGCTCGGCCAGACGATGCACGTTGCCTTCGCGGGCGCGATAGTCGCCGCCTTTGATCGTGTCGTAGAAGAGGCGGTAAATGCTGTCGCCGTCGTTGCGGTAATTCTTGGCCGCGTTGATGCCGCCCTGCGCTGCGATGGAGTGCGCGCGCCGCGGCGAGTCGTGGTAGACGAAGCACTTGACGTTGTAACCGAGCTCACCGAGGGTCGCTGCTGCCGACGCACCGGCCAGGCCGGCGCCGACCACGATGATGTCGTACTTACGCTTGTTGGCCGGATTCACCAGCTTGTAATGCGACTTGGCGTGCTCCCACTTCTGTGCGAGCGGGCCGGGAGGAATCTTGCTTTCGAGTTTGATGGTCATCGGACAAACCCCGTCAGGACCGACAACGGGAAGGAAATGTTGGCGGCGGTGATGACGATGGCGAAGACGGTGGCGAAGGTTCGCCGCCAGTGCTCGAATCGCGGATTGGTCATGCCCACCGAACTGAACATCGACCAGACGCCGTGATAGAGGTGCAGGCCGAGGGCGAGGTTGGCGATGATGTAGATGGCGGCCACCCACCACACCTGAAACCCGGTCACGACGTTGTGGTACACCTCGCCCGGAATGAAGGCATGGTGTGCGTCGCCCGTCGTCAGATGCAGCAGGTGATAGATCACGAAGAGCAGGATGATCACGCCGCCCCAGCGCATGGTCCGCGCGGCGTACGTGCCCTTCACGAAATCGCGATCGGCGTAATCGGTCGGACGCGCTCGCCGGTTCATCATCGTCAGCATGTACGCCGAGTGGATGTGGAGCACGACGACTACGAGCAGCAGAATCCGCGTGATCCAGAGAACGGACTCATGCGGGAAGATCGGCCCTCCGAGATCGCGCAGCCATTCCGCGTAGTGATTCAAGGCCTCGGCTCCGAAGAAGAGCTTCAGATTCCCGGCCATGTGGGCAAAGATCCAGCCGAAGAGGATCACGCCGGTGATGGCCATGACCGCCTTCTTGCCGATCGCAGAGCGGTAGAAGTTCCCGAACCACGTCATTCGGAGCTCACCTCGATTTGGGGGATGGAAGAAGACGGACTGCACAGCAAAAAAGGCATCCGGGGCGCAATCATAGTCGCGCGCGCGTGTTGGTCAAGGGTGGCGCGGGGGGAGTCGCAAAGTCTCAAAGTCGCAAAGTCTCAAAGGAGTCGTGGCCAAAGACCTCTTTGAGACTTTGAGACTTTGCGACTTTGCGACTCCCCCACCGGGACAAGCTCACGCAAGACCTGACAATCGTCACCCCCACCTCCTGACGCCCGCCAATGTCGCCGCGAGCGCATCGGGCGCATCTTGCACAGCATGAACAACACGCCCGCTCAATTCACACGCGTTACAAAAAACTACGGAATGGTCGAGGCGTTGCGCGGCCTCGATCTGACCATCCGTCCCGGCGAGCTCGTGGCACTGCTTGGCGCGAACGGCGCCGGCAAGACCACAGCCGTGCGCGCGTTGCTCGGACTGTCGAAGCCGACCACGGGTGAGGTGCGCGTCTTCGGCGGCGATCCGCGCGATGCGCGCAGCCGCACGCGCATCGGCGCGGTGCTGCAGATCGCGCGCTTGCCGGAGACGCTGCGCGTGTGGGAGCACATCCACCTCTTCTCGAGTTACTACCCGAATCCGCGTCCGATCGAAGAAGTGATCGCGGCAGCGGGGCTCGAGGGACTGGAAAAGCGCAAGTTCGGCCAGCTCTCCGGCGGTCAGCAGAAGCGCGTGCTGTTCGCACTCGCGCTCTGCGGCAATCCCGACCTGCTCGTGCTCGACGAGCCGACGACCGGTCTCGACGTGGAAGCGCGGCGCGCACTCTGGAAGCAGATTCGCGCGTTCGTTGCCGGCGGCCGGTCGGTGCTCCTGACGACACACTACCTCGCCGAAGCGGAAGCGCTGGCGAGCCGCGTGGTGGTCATTCACAAAGGCGTCGTCATGGCCGAGGGAACGCCGCAGGAGATCAAAGGCAACGCGGCCACGCTGGAAGACGCATTCATCGAATTGCTGGAGGCATCGTGAGAACGTACCTGCTCGAGATCAAATACGAGTTCCTCAAATCGCTGCGCATGCCGCAGTACTCGCTGCCGACGATTCTTTTTCCGATCGTTTTCTACATCTTCTTCGGCGTCGTCTTCGGCCAGCGCAATACGGGCGGCGTTACGATGGCCGAGTATCTGATCGCCACGTACGGCGCGTTCGGAGTCATCGGCGCGTCGCTGTTCGGTTTCGGCGTTTCCGTGGCCATCGAGCGCGGACAGGGCTGGCTGGAAGTGAAGCGCACCACGCCGATGCCGATCGCCGCATACTTCGTAGCCAAGCTGGCCATGGCCATGATCTTCAGCGCGATCATCGTGCTGTTGTTGATGTTCGTCGCCGCGACCATCGGCGGCGTGACTCTCGATCCGCTGAAGTCGCTCGTGTTGTTCGGCGTACTCGTGGCCGGCTCAATCACGTTCTGCGCCCTCGGTCTGGCCCTCGGCTTTATCGCCGGTCCGAACTCCGCAGCGCCGATCGTGAATCTCATCTATCTCCCGATGGCGTTCCTCTCCGGACTGTGGGTCCCGATCATGTTCCTCCCCAAGCCGGTGCAGACGCTCGCCTACTGGCTCCCGCCGTATCACTTCTCCCAGCTCGCACTGCGCGTGACGGGCGGCTCCCGCGGTGAGTCCATCCTCGGCCACATCGGAGCGATGGCCGCGGCGGCCGTGCTGTTCGGCGCGATCGCGTATCTCGGTTACCGGCGGGATGAAGGCAAAACCTACGGATGAACGAGTCGGCGGTCGGCAGTCGGCAGTCGGC
>JALYJW010000052.1 GCA_030775085.1 Acidobacteriota bacterium
GCCGACGCCAGCGCAGCGCGAGAACAGCGCCGGCAAGCTCTTCTACACACTTGGGCATGTCATGCATCTGGTCGAGGACATGGCCCAGCCCGAGCACACGCGCAACGACCAGCACATGATTCGTTCGAACCTGCTCGACGCGGCGCCGAGCATCTATGAGCGCTTCACCCACGATCTCGTCACCAACCCGTCGAAGGTGAACCAGGGTGCGTTCGATGCAGTGGCGGTGATGAAGAGCTACCCGGTCGTGAACGACGACTCCTACAGCGACTTCTTCAGCAACGACAACTCGGGCATGGCCGATTTCTCGAATCGCAACTTCGTCACGCAGGACACCAACTTCAACGCCTTCGATCGCGGCTGTCCGGAATTTGATTATCCCCAGCCGTCCCTCATCGATGCGAGCGAGTCGGTAGTGACGCGGTCCGAGGAGGTACGCCTCGGCGGGCCATTGTTCTATACGACCGCAACAAAGCTCGTCGACATCAAGACACTTCGCCACGATGTCTATGATCCTCACGCGGCAGCCTACGAAACGGACCGCGTCCTGACCGCCAAATCGTTTCTCGACTTCGAGTCGAAGCTCTATCGCATCAACAGTCCGGAGGTCTATTCGCTCAACGACGATGGGTTTCTCGATCACGCGAAGCTGCTCATGCCCCGCGCAGTCGGCTTCGCCGGCGGACTGCTCAGCCATTTCTTCCGTGCGAAGATCGAAACCACCTGGGCTCCAGGAAGCACGCCGTACGACTTCACTCTCACGATCCGCAACCCCGGGGGCGAGTGGATTCAGAACGCGGAGATGCGGGTGTACGTCCGCGTGGTGAAACCGGACGTAGACATCCTGGTCCCGGTCTTTGAAACGACGATCCCGATGCTCCCTCCGCAGAACAGCATCGTGACGATCCCCATCACAATCACGGGTGTGTCGCTCGAACCGGGGGAGCGGATTATGGCGTTCGAGCGCCGTGTAGTACTGCGTGGCCAGATCGGAGAGGAAGAGGACGCGGTTGTCGCCACAGTCCACCCGGCCACGAATACGCGGCTCATCGTCGGGCGGGCCATGCCGGTGACCATGCCGGGCCGGATCGAACAGATCGCCGTCGACGGTGATGGAACGCTCGAGTTGATGCTCGAAGGCGGGCGCCTTGGCAATCCGTGGTGGGCGTTTGAGCCCAACCCAAACAACAGCACCCCGATCCCACGGATGTCGCCTGACGGACGGCTGATCGCCCTCCGGGTCGACGCCCCCGATCGCGTGGGCTACGCTTTCAACATCGTCGACGCAAGCAATCAGTTCGCGATGCGCCAAATCGTGCCGCGCACCGCGGATGGAACGCGCGTGTATGTCGAGGGGCTGCATGCGTGGTCGCCGGGCTCGAACCGGATCGCCGCGATCGCAGAAATGGTCTGCAAGTTCGACGAGCCGTGCTTCGAGCAAGTCGGCAACCTCAAGACGGGAGTCGCGGTGATTGACGTCTTCAGCGGCATCACCGATTTCCGCTTCATTTCGACGATCCACAAAGACCAGCGAAACAACTACAAGAGCGGTAGACCGATGTGGACGGCCAGCGGACAGCACTTCGACCTCCTCACCTCCACTGCCGGCGCGCCGGGGACGCCCGGTTTTCTGCGCTACGACCTGTTCGCAAACACCGTCACCCCTCGCGTAACACCGATGCCTCAGTTTGGCGCTCTCGGCATTCCCGCAGCTACGGGCGATGGGAACCGTGTCTTCCTGGTTGCCGGTGGCACCGACACAAATACGACGGGCGGACTCTGGATTTACGAGTGGACCACGAACACCTGGACGATCGCAGCTCAGGACTCGGCCGATTGGTTAATCAGCCCCGTATTGATCGTGCTCTCGCCTCAGGAGACTGAGATCGCGCATATGCGCCGCCGTCTGAACTCCGGCTGTCCAGGCTTCTATCAGCTTTGGATCTACGACATCGCCACTGGGATCGACCGGCCGATCTCAGCGCGAAACTGCGGCGGATTCTCGGGGGCCGGCAACTTCATCGACATCTTCTGGCCATCAGAGTAGACGCTCAGAGCGAAGAACCAAACAGGCTAAAGCCCTTCGGGCCACGCCACCTCCGGAGAGTGAGCAGGACCCCTCCCCACTTTAGTGGGGAGAGGGTGGCCGAAGGTTAGGTGAAAGGCCAGGTGAGGGGCGCCTCACGCGCAACACTCACACCATACAATCACCCGCGGATGACGTGGCTCTATGCTTCTACGTATTCGCTCTCGGTGTCCTGGGCTGGCAACCGCTCCTGCCTTTCGGCGCGTTCCTCGGATTGGCATTCCTCCTCGTCGAGGAGTAGCCATCACTTCATCCACCGTCCGCCCTGAAGCCGCACCAGGCGGATGCGAGCCGTCGGACCAAACACAATCAGCGCCGCCACCGTATCGGTACCGCCTGTGAGAAAGACGGAGCCACTGGTGGCGCTGCCGAGCGGGGTGAACGAGCAGATCGTCGACTGATTGAAACGGATGGGCGATCCGTTCGGCTTGATGACTCCGGAGCCGGTCGGATTGGGAACCGCAACCGCCGGTAGTCCGATCCTTCCGGCATTCACGCCGCGCAGGATCGTCTGGTACGGTTTCAGAAGCGGATCCGTTCCATTCACGATCTCCGCATTGCGGACCCCGTTCTCATTGCCGTCCTCATAGAACGCGTACTGCCACTCGTCACCGACGCGCAGAAATTTGATCCCGACGTTCCTGCCACGCGCGATGGCCTGCGATCGAGCGAGCGCGAAGAGAGCGCGGATCTCGCCGGCCGCCGCGCCAATTGCGGCGCGTTCGCGCATCGACACAACCGCGGGAACAGCGACCATGATCATGACCCCAACGACTACCATGACAGCGAGAAGCTCCGGAAGAGAATAGCCACGCAGCGAATGTTTCATGTTGCCTCCGCCGCGGAGCTAATTCATGGCGCAAACCGCCGCGGCTGAGGCCACGAACTCGAATCAGCTCAGGAACTTAGACCGAGACGAGGCAAGGCGCGATTGTCAAAAAACGCATGCGTGCCTGCCATACGCCTTTTTTTTTGACATGGCTGTCGCTCTCATGCCGATTGGACGATAGCCGCTCTACACTGGAGTGGAATGCCCTGGACTCCAGGCGTGCGAGGACGCGCAAAACTCAGTTTCAGCCGCGACGTCCGGCTCTTCTTCGGCGCACTCGTTGGTTTTCTCACGTTCCTGATCATTCTCCTCCTCCTTCTATTGCAAAGCTTTCTCGATCATGCGCGCGAAGCGAGCATGCACTCCTGGGAAAATCTCGCCACGCTCACCGTCGAGGTCATCAACGAGACCAATCTTCTGTCCGATCCATCGTCGCTCGAAGCACGTCTCACGATCCTGCAGGCGCGCTACGGGATTGCCGGAATCAAGGTCGATACGCCCGGCCGGGCGAGCACGGTCATCGGCGTGCCACCCACGGAGGAGAGCGTCGAGAGCATCGTGCGTGACGTTCACGGCGGCAGGGTGACGGTCGTCTTCGATGCCAGCCGCCTCCGAGGAATCGAGCGGACGTTCACGGCGATCGCTGCGATCTGTCTCGGCGCGTCAGTCATGGTCGTTCTTCTTCTTGGACTGTACCTGCCGAAGATCACGCGGCCCGTCGAGGAAATGCTCAGCGCGGCCAGTGAGCTCGAAGAGCGATTACCCGGTCACGACGAGCAGGAGTATCTGACGGAGACGTTCCGTAACTCGATCGCGACACTGAAGCGGCAGGAAGGCGAGCTGCGGCAAATGCACGATGCCCAGAAAAGCCGGGCCGATGATTTGGAGCGCGTCACAGCGGCGCTGACGCGAAGCCTCACTTCGGGCTTTGTCGCCGTCGATCCCGAGGCAAACGTAGTCGAGGTCAATGCCGCCGGACGCCAGATCATTCGACCGATCGCCGAACCGGCCGGCCTTCCCGTCGAGACCGCGTTCGGCAGCAACGCATTCAGTACTGCCATTCGACAGGCGGTCGAGAAACGACTGGCCATGACCCGCGTGGAGTTGCAACTCGATGAAGCTGCAGATTCAAGAGTGATCGGCCTCACGACAGCGCCTCTGCTCAGTGACGACCAGAAGTTCGTCGGCCTGCTTGCACTGTTCACGGATCTCACGCCGGTGCGCATGCTCGAAGGTCGCGTGCGCGATCTGCAAACACTGGCCGATCTCGGCCAGATCTCCGCCGGCATTGCCCACGAATTCCGCAATTCGCTGGCAACGATGCTCGGCTATCTTCGTCTGGCGCGTCGCGAGGACCTGTCGGAACGACCGCTCGCCCAGATCGAGAAGGCGGAAAAAGAAGGGGCCATGCTTGCGGCGGCCGTCGATGGGCTTCTCGCATTCGCCCGGCCGATGCGACTCGTCACGGCGCCGGTTTCACTCGCCGAAGTGATCGAGCCGATCGCCAGCGAGCTCGCGTCGGCGAGCGGCATCACGGTCGTCTCCGACGGGGGCGACGCGACGATCGAGGGCGACGCAGCCCTGCTGCGCCGTGCGTTCGAGAATTTGCTGCGGAACGCGATCGAATCGGTTCAGGAGAAAGAGTCTGGCGAGGTCAGCATTCGGATCACGCATGACCCTCATCCGTATGTAGAAATTCGCGATAGCGGCGTAGGGATCGATCCCGCGGATGTCCCTCGGCTACTTCTGCCGTTTCAATCGCAGAAGGCCTCCGGGTACGGTCTGGGACTTCCGCTGGCGCGCAAGATCGTCATGCTTCACGGGGGGACGCTCACCTTGCGAGGCTCGCCCGGCCAGGGTGCCGTGGTGGTGGCGGACTTTTTGATGGCTCAGCCGGTACAATTTGTAACATAAACGCGAAGCCTCCGAAAACGCGTCGCGATTCCACTCCGGCTATCTCTCTGATTTTGAGCGAATTAAGCCGCCATCTCGAGGATGGCAGCGCAATCGCACTGAGGCCCGTCCATGCAACACCGCCGCAGTGCCGGCTACACACTCGCCGAGATTCTGATCGTTGTCGCCATCATCGGCGTCCTGAGCCTGATCACGGTCCCGGCATTCATGAATTTTCAGCGCGCGAGCATCTTCAAAAGCGCGATGCGGATCTTCTCCGCGGATCTTCGGGCTGCCCGGGCGCAAGCCATTCAGCAGAGTTATGACGTTCGGGTCGAGCTCTCGACTGGGGCGGAAGGACCGGCGACGAAGCAGTACAGCTTCTTTGCGTCACGCGACGGTGGGACCTGGGCGCCTGTGGCCATCCGCAAGGCCTCGACCAAACATTTGGACGGACCGGTGTGGCTCGAGTCGGCGACGAACCTGGACGACGTCGACGGAAACGGCAAGCCCGACATCGTCTTCCATCCAAACGGCTCCGCGGACATCGAGGACGTTTCCGGTGTTGCGCAGGCGGGAGTGGTGGTTCTGGCGACGGATTATCAGAACATCTTTGCCAATCGATACAACATCACCATCTCGAGGTCCGGACAGATCCGCGCCTCGACCTCCCAGTGCAACGACGGGGTCGATAACGACGCAGATGGGCTCATCGACTTCGGACCGGATCCTCAGTGCAGCTCGTTGTCGGACAACAGCGAGAACTAGGCGGACGAATCGAATGAGAAGAATCAGCCGTAGAAACTCCTCCGCCGGTTTCAACCTCGTGGAAGTCCTGATCGCCATGGCCATTTTGGGCGTCGTGGCCATCTCGATCTTCACGCTGTTCGTCATGGGACGCCGGAACATCCACAGCGGAAAACAGAACTCGCAGGCCATCGTCATCGGGACGCAGGTGCTCGAGGATCTGCAGCCGTACAACAAACAGATGCTCTACAAAGGAGCGTTTGGCCTCGACGACGACGACATCGGAGACGATTTTTCTCTGACTCGCGTGTCGGGGATGGCGGCCATGAGTTTCACGAATTCTCGCATCCGGTCGACGAGCGCCGCAATCATGGCCGCGCCTCCTGCCGACATCAGCACCCAAAACACCCCGCCGGGGTTTCTCACGCGGTGGACCGCCACCCTGGGAGAGAAGCTCGGGCCCGGGAGCTCGGTCACTGTGGTGCTCACGCCCGATCAGGACCCGACGAATACACCAGCACAGTTCAGGACGGCGCAACTGCTACGCATCCGAGTCATCGTTCGCTGGACTGAAACCAACCGTCCTCGCGAAGCGATCTGGGACACGGTCAAGGCGTTTTAACCCATGGAGAATCCAATGAAGGCCCAGTCGACTCGAATCCGGGAGCGTGGTTTCACGCTCACTGAAGTCATGGTCGGAACCGCAATCATGATCATCGTCTTCGTCGGGGTCCTGATGTTGTACGACCGCGCGAACAACGTCTTCAAGACGTCGAATGAAGCGGCGGACATGCAGCAGAACCTGCGTGTGGCATACGACCGGGTGCTCGCCGACGTGCGCATGGCCGGATTCGACTATAAGCGCGGCGGTCCACTCCTGCCGGGCCAAAGCGCAGCTCCATGGACTCCAACGCGTGCGTACGCCGCGGGAACGATCGTCACGCCCACTGTACCGAATGGCCGCACCTACCGCGCCATGAACGCCGGTACGAGCGGGACCTCGCAGCCAAGCTGGCCGGGAGCCGGCGGCTTTGTGA
This sequence comes from Acidobacteriota bacterium, assembly GCA_030775085.1. GTDB lineage: Bacteria > Acidobacteriota > Thermoanaerobaculia > Gp7-AA8 > Gp7-AA8 > QHVT01. The sequence goes on from JALYJW010000052.1 coordinate 6,593, forward strand.
CGGAAGTCGGAGCGACGCCGCCCATTCAATGGCAGGAGAACGGGAACGCCGCCTATGAGCAGCCGGACGAGCAGGTGGAGTTTGCGGGAGCCACGGCCATTACGATCCGCGGAAACTTCGACTACAGCGCAAAGCAGACCGGCGATGTCGATCATGGACGCGAACCGGCCCTGGAGCTCGCCAGCCCGAACTTCTCGCTGATCACAACCGGCAATGACGAGATCGTCACTTACGCCCTGGTTTCGAATAGCAAACCGGCCGGCACCGCTCCGAACAATCAGTCGATCACCATGTTCATCGACATCAATAGCGGCGGCACGCCCACGCGCACCGCACGCCCGGGCGGCAGCGCGGAGCGGCAGGTCACGATCTCCGGCGTTGACCTGACGAACAACAATCCACCGTACACGCTTTACCGCTTCACGTTTGATGGTGCCGGCGCCGTGCAACGCATTCCGCTGGCCGACAATATCCGCAGCCTCAACTTTTTCTACTACGCGGACGCCACCGGTCAGGTTCCTTTACGCGACGCGGCGGGCACTCTCGCTCCGAGCATCGGAGGCGGAGGTCAATACAATCCCGCGGTCGCAGGTTCGTGGAATGCCCCGGACCGTCTGGTCCGCTCGCGTATCCGCGGCATCCGCGTACGTTTGGCCGGCATGAGCCCGCAACCAGATCCGAAGTTCGCAGATGTCTCGACAGCATCGGGTCTCGAGACCGGAATGTTCAGCGCCACGACCAGTATCGGCGAGCCGGTATTCGTCGCCGATACGGTCGCACCGCAATATCGCCGTGTCGTCGCCGACACTATGGTCGCACCGCGCAACCTCGGCCTGACCGGCTTGCCGCAGAATTTCCTGCAACCGCCACCGGTACCGACGATCACCTCCGTGTGTACCGGCTATTGCGCCATCGCCGTCCTCAGTTGGAATCCAAACACCACCAACCCCAACGCCAGCTATATCGTGGTCTGGGATACGGATGAAGACGGAAGCTTCTCCAGTGCATACGATGCGGGAACGAGCAACACGTTCGCGCTCGACCTCACCGGACAGGACATCAGCCAGGAGCTCTACTTCAGAGTCAAGGCCACGAACCAGGGCGGCACGACCGAGTCCCCCGTGGTCGGTCCTTTTCTAGCCAAGAACGCCACCATTCCCAATATCGCCACTTCGTTCCAGGCCACGGGCAACGGCACCATCCCGGCGTTACCGGGCAGAGTACGCCTGAGCTGGACGGCGCCGATCACCAATGCTTCGGGTGTGCCCAGTTGCTCGGCAGGCCCATACACAGTCTCGAACTACCTGCGCGAGATCAAGGGATTCCGTATCTATAAATCGACCACGCCCGGAAATAACGGGACTCTTGCCGTCGACGAAAATACCTCTGGCGCCAGCGCGCCACAGACGGATGGTTACGGCAACTTCACCTGGGACGATACGGTCGTCTCGTGCGGCCAGAACTACTATTACCGCATCGAGACCGTGGAGTACTGCGCGGCTCTCGGTACCTACAACACCTCCGGCGACGCCGACGACGCCGTGAGCGCCGTTACGCCTGCCACTGGCAACAATGGCGTCCTGGGCACCGCCGGCACCAGCGGCACGCCGGCCGCGCCGGTGAACCTGAAGGCGGCGCCGCCTGCTCCCGCGACACCGCCGTTGGGCATGCTGGCGACCAACTGTAGTTTTGCCATGAATACCTGCGATATCAGCCTCGGCTGGTCGAAAGTGACGCTCAACACAATTGGCGAGACCATCGCCATCGATGAGTATGAGATCGAGAGAAGGCAATTCACAGACGCTGGTACTGAGATCGTGGGCTCGGAGGTGTATCTGCCAGTCACAAATGCCTTGGCTCAGCCCGGCTCCACCATGCTCTACACCGACTATGGAGTGACCCGGCACGACGGCACGCTTGTCAACTACAGGTATAAATACAGAGTTCGCGCAATACAGGATCTCCCGTGCTTGAGCGGCGCACCCGGCCCCTGGGTCGATTACCCGCCACCTTGCACGTTTACCGGGTCGATCGTCGTCCAGACCGGCGCTTCTGCCGGCGACGGGCTGACGCCGGCCAGCGCCTGGGTCATGGACGGCGGCGATTCGCTGACAGTCGTTCCTCCGACCGGAACGGTCCTGACGCTGACCCAAATGGACATCATCGATCCCGCCGGCGACCCAGTCCCTCCCTCACAACCGGACGCGACCGACCCGTTCACCTTCAATTGGGGTAACCAGACGGCATCAACCGTTTACGCAGTCACATTCACGATGACCAATGACGCCGAGCCGCCATGCACGGAGCAACTCGTACGCTACGTGCAGCAGGAACCGCTGCCGGCCTGCGCGCTGACCACGTTTGCGGATGCCCCCTCGATCCTCGTGAACACGGCCACGGAATACCAGTTGAAGCTCGACCTGGTCAACGGTGGCGCCGAGGCGCTGACGCTGACGGGTCTCACGTTCGTCTGGACTTCGCCGGACGTCACGAATCCGTCCGGACCCGATTACACCTGGAACAGCATCAAGTTCCCGAGCGCGGCCGGGGCCACCATGACCGGCCCAGGCACGACGAGCACCTATAACGTCACGCTGAGCCCCAAGCCGGCGCAGTTGTCCACGAGTGACGTGACGGTCAATGCAAACGACGGCACGCGGACGATTCTGCTCAATATGGCCAAGTCCGGCGGCAATCCACCCAACGTGACGCCGGCCGCGATCAACAGCATCTGCGTTCAATACACGCTGCCGTCGCAGGTAGGCACTACCTTCTCCTGTCAGATCAAGCCTGACGCGGATGCCGCGAATCCGACCACGTGTAATTAATGAGGATTTCATGAGACTGACGCTGAGATTCTTCCGATCGACTGCATCCCGCTTCCGGCAGCGAGGGTCGGCGATGCTGGCCAGCCTGATGGTCATCGTCGGCCTATCGCTGCTCGGGCTGGCCTTCGTGGCCATGTCCGAAACGGAAAGCGCCATCTCGATCAACCAGCGCAACCATTCACAGACCGTTGCCGTGGCCGAGGCGGGCGCGCGTCTGGTCGTGCAGTGGTTCCAGAACCCGAATCGAATGGAAACGTTGGAACTGATGCCGGAGAATGAAAATACCATCAAGACGTCGCGCGTGGTGGGCACCTACAGCGGCTATTACAAGCCTGACGTGTCCGCCATGTTGCTGTGCGATATCCCCTTTGGTCCGGCCGAGCAGGACAAGTTTTACGGCGAAGAAGACAGCGCTGATATCCGGATCGATCGCACGAACGCGGTGGCCTTCCTCGATGAGTTCAATGACCGCTTCCTTGGCGAGGAAGGAACCACCGATGCACGGCCGGGCGGCGAGATCACCGAGATTCGTATCTTCGCGCCGCCGATCGTCGGAGCAACCCTGGTCGGCGGATTCTATGACGGCGGTACGCGCTACGGAGTGGCCACGATCATGGTGCGCGCCGAGCGCTTCGATCGGCCGCGCTCGGCCGGCACACGCCGGTCCGTGGCCAGAGCGGAAGTGCGCATCGTCATTTCACAGTTCCCCGTACCCACGCCCGCCGGTCCTCTGCAGTCTGCGTCGGCACTGGCCACCAACGGTAACTTCAACGTCAACTGGGGTCTCGTGAGCGGACAGCAGACGCTCGACCTCAAGAAGGATTACACCGCGCTTCCGTGGTTCAACGCATTCGAAAAAATCCATTTCAACCGCGGCTATGACTCGTCCGTGCAATGGACAGCCACGACCGCATACCGGATCGGCGACGTCGTCCGTCCCAGTCCTGCCGCCATCATTGCGAACCCACTGATCCGGTACTTGGAATACGCCGTCACTACGAACGGTACGACCTCTGCGACAGAACCGACATGGCCCGATACCCTGGGCGGCACCATCACGGACGGCACGGTGGTGGTCGTCACGCGTACCCCGACCGCATATCCATTGAGCCTGGGCGGAGCCAACAATCAGACCAACATTCCTTGGCTGTATTACATCGCCCGAGGGAACATCACCATCGACGATCCCTGGTTTCATGCGCGGTCGGCCATGGACATCGACGGCGAGCCCAACAACAACGCCCAGCCATATGCGTTTCCGTATGCGAACCCGGCCACTTACGGGAAAACGCACCACTTCCAGTTCCAAAATTTCGATCAATATCCGAACTTCAAACAGCTGCTTTTTCCGATCATCAGCTATGACTACTGGAAGTCCGCTGCAATCGCGGGCAATAACGACGGTACCAATAGCGATGGAATCGTGAAGTACCTTCGCTGGGTGGCCGGCGATACGTATACGGACGGTCTCACCACCAAGACGATGCGCGCATGGGCGGGATCAGAAATGGGGTTCTTTTTCTTCGATACCCAGAACGCGCAGAATCCGCAGAATGGCGGTCCCGGGATCCTCGCTCCCGACGTCACCATCAACGGTGGCGGTGCGTACATGGGCAGCTTCGTCTACCTCAATGCGAACTTCGCCACCACCGGACTTTCCGGACCCGTCGGCAATTTCAATCAGCCCGGAGAGCCGTACATGGACATCGGCTTCCGGGAAGTCGACGAAACCGCGGGACCGGACATGGGCGACTTCAAGCGCGATGCCTCCGGAATGCCGATCGTCAAGAACGCCGTCAACGGTCAGTGGGATTACCAGGACCTCGAGTGGAGCAACACCGGCGCCATAGCCGCAGGCACGGATAACGGCACGTTCGACGTCTACGTCGCTTCGCGTACTGTGCATGACCCCTCCGTGGCGAATCCAGCCACGACTTATGCCGGCTGGTTCCCCGTTCCCTATCGCGTCGGTTGCCTGCCGGGCAACAACAGTTGCGGCACCTGCAACTGCTCGGAGCCGCACGAGCCCTACCTCAATATCAAGTACACGGCCGCCACGCTTGGAATTCAGCCCGGATGGTTCGACCCCGCTACCGCCGTCGGCACGATGCGCAGACCGAAGATCACGACCGATGGCGAGCGCACTGGCACTCCATGGACCTGCACCGCGGCGTCGACGGTCGCTCAATGCACTTCCAACAGCTACGATCTCGATGGCGGTCTGGTGTCGATGGAGCCCGCAACGGACGGCGTCCTGTACGTCGAGGGCGACTTCACGTCGAAGGGCAACGCCGCTTATTACGGCTCGGTTCTGGTCGGTGGCGAGGTCGACGCGAAGGGCACACCGCAGCTCTGGTACGACGAGTCGCTTTCGCGAGGAATCAAGCGCACCGGCTTCCCGCGCGTCCTGGTCACTTCGATCGAAACGGATCGCTGATGGGAACGCTCGCTGGGCGGCGCAATAGCCGCTCCGCGAGCGACTATTCGCTGGGCGCTCTCGCCGAAGTTTCGAGCTCCGGCCTCTCCGATCGCCTGAATTCTCGCAGTTCGGCGGCGGCCTTCTTTGCCAACGGATCGTTGCGCTGTTCATAGCAGGTGGCCCGCTTGGTCAGGAAGATTTCCTGCCACGGCACATGCGGCTCGAAGGAATGCACGGTCTCGAGCAATGCATCCGAGCAGGCGCTTTCAGGGCTCAATTGGTCCTGTACATAGAGGAGCGCGGACCGACGGAGCTCGCGCAGCATCTCGATTGCAAACGGCTGGCGCAGGGCTGTTTCGACCTGCGCCGCAAGGGCTCCGCGATCCTGCTCCGCGATCTCATTGGCCAGCCGGATGGCCCGCCGCATCACGATCGGCAGTGGCCACGGATTGGTGCGGTATTGCTCGAATGCACGAACGAGCGCCGCCGTGCCTTCTGCCTTCCTGCCTTGACGCCAAAGCAATCGCGCTAGCAGCGTCTCCGCTTCGATCGGGAATTCGGCGCGCAGCGCCTGCAGGTAGGGCATCGCGTCCGAATCGCCGCGCTCGGCGAGCGTTTCGGCAAACGTGATCATCTCGAGAGGCGTTCGCGGCCCTCCCTGCTGTCCTTTCCAGATCGTCCAGGCATCCGCGAATCCGCCTTCGAGGTAGCGGATCTGTGCGACCCCGCGATTGCGAACCTCGGGCGCGAGGTACTCGTGGAGATCGATCTTCGACTCATGCGCCACTCCGATCGACAGGCGTTCGGCCTCGATCTCCGCCGCTTCGGCCACTCCGCGAATCTCTTTCGGGACGTCGTCGATGGGCATTCGCGCGGCACTGCGCAGCTCGGCCACATCGAATCCACCGGAGAATCCGAGGCTGCGGGCGAATGCGTATTCGATCGTGGGGCGGTCGTCCGTATTCGGACGCGCTTTGCCCGCCAGCCTCCGTGCCGTGTTCGTACCGGCCACATAACGCGCGTAGAACCCGGCCACGGAAGTCACGCCCCACGCATTGCGGATGCCCTGATGAAAAACGTCGCTCCGCATCTTCTGCTCGATAGCGCGCCAATCGTGGCGGATTGGTTCCCACGACGCGATCAGAAGCAGATCGCCGGCCGCGGTCTGCCACGTTTCGACGTACGGAAAGACGCCGGCGATCGTGGCGTAGATCGTAGAGATCGTCGGAGCGTCGACCTCGTATGCCTGCAGAAACTGCGCGAACACACCGCCGGGATTCAGGCGTGACTGGCAGGCCCGATAGAACTCGGTCGTAAAGAGATTGGCGATACCGGCGCGATAGGGATTCGACGGCTCCGAGGAAATGATGTCGTACTTCTGACCGCGGGCCAGCAGAAACTCGCGCCCGTCTCCGATCACAATGTTCACCTTCTGATTGTGTATAACGTCGTGATTCACCGGCGTACTGAGCTCCGCCATGTATACGATCGACGGTTCGATCTCCACCACGTCAAGGCGCTCGATCGACGGCACAGCTCCCAGCCAGCCCGCGGTCGAACCGGTGCCGAGTCCGATCACCACGGCGGTTTTCGGATTGGGATGCAGAATGGCCGGCAGCAGCCCACCCATGACCTGAGTCCCGGCGTCGAGACGCGCATGTCCGTCGCTCTTGCCATTCACAATGAACGCATAGCCGTCGGAGTGGGCAATGGAAACGCTGCTCTCCACCCCCTCCGCTTCCCACGACGTAGTCCGCTGCCGCGTGTGTTGTAGATCGATCAATCGATTGCGCACCGGCGTGATCCGATCCAGGCGTCCTGCACCGATCGGCGAATGGCGCCAGAAAGCAGACGGCCCTTCCGCAAACAGCAGCGCAATCGCGAGCGCTGCGGCGGCCAGCGATCCTGCGCCGGCTGCGCGATGACCAGGGATCTTCACCATCCAACTGGCGATCACGAGCAAACAGAGCAACACGACAGCGGCCTTCCACGCCCCGATCGCGGTCAGCAGCGGGAGTAGTCCAAACCCGCCGGCGATCGAGCCGGCAATTGCGCCGGCGGTGTTCCAGAGATATGCCGCGCCGACGTGCCGTCCAACGTCGGTGCGACCCTCGCCGAGCAGAGAGATGAGCAGCGGGAACTGGAGTCCGGCCACGAATGCGGCGGGAAAAACGACGATGGCCGTGATGCCGAGCCACGACAGAACGTAGCCGTCGAAGCCGAGTGCGCCGAGGGAACGGGAGAGAAGCGCCACGAACGCCAGGCGGTCTCCAAGTGCGAAGGGAACTGCGAGCAGAACCGCCTCGATCGCGCACGAGACGCCGAACGCAGCGACGGTCGCACGGCGGCGGCGGATGGCCGCCCAGAACAGACTTCCGGATCCGATCCCGGCCAGCGCCACGGCGAGGATCAGACCGAACGTATAAGTCGTCCCGCCCAGCAGCGGGGTGAGCAAGCGATACCAGACCAGTTCCATCAGGAAAAACGCGAAGCCGACGATCGCCGCGGCCGCGTAGACGAACCGCGGCGGCGCCACTGCTTCAGTCGGGATGTCCATCGGGACCACGGCTTCCATGGGCATGACGTCGCGCCGATCCGCTTCCTCATCGATCTCGTCGCTCATCCGCCTGTCTTTGCCAAGCGGCCGGCGTAGGCGATTGGAGTATGCGATCGCGGCCATTCCGATGAGCGAGTTGAACAGCGCCGCGGCGATGAGCGTCCTCAGATTTCCGAAACGCTCGAGAAGATAGAACGTCGACAGCGCCACACCCACGACCGCGCCAAGCGCGTTGGCCGCATAGAGAATGGATACACCGATGCGGCCCGCGTCGCTGCTCCGCTCGAGCGCGCGCGCGACGGCCGGCAGCGTGCCGCCCATCAACACTGTCGGGACGACCAGCACGATCAACGTCAGAAACAGACGGACGATCGTAGCGAAAAACGATCCGAGGGCGAACGATCCGCCCATCGCCAGGTAACCGCTGCTCACAATCCACAGCAGCAGCGGTGTCGCTGCCGCGGAGACGGCCACGCCCACTTCGAGAAGTCCATAGAACGCCAAGGGATTGCGCGAGCGATCGACCAGGCGGCCCAGCTTCAGTGCGCCGATGCCGAGCCCTGCCATGAAGATCGCCAGCACCGCCGCCGAAGCGAGAGTCGACGCGCCGAAGATCAGGCGGAACTGCCGGAGCCAGACGGCCTGATAAATCAGCGCGCACAGCCCGGACCCGAAAAGCAATGCCCCGAGCGCAACGGTGGAAGATTCGCCGCCCGGACGACTCACGCGCCGCATGATACGACGATTGCTACAATTGTCTGCGGAGTCACGACATGCGATCCATCTTTCTCGTCACCGGCATTCTCGTTTTCGCAGTTCACACGCATGCGCAGTCCGCAACGACGACTAGCGCATCACCGGACGACACCACGACTCCTCCTCTGACCAAGACCGTCGTCGTGGAACCGAACGACTCGCCGATGGTGCGCGCGGCAAAAAGGGCGGTCGCCTCGCGAGTTCCCTCGGCGCAGCGTCGCGTCGTCAGCCTCACCTCCACCCATACGCGCGGGCGCGTCGCGTTTGCTTCGGGACCGACCGAGGGACCGAAGGCTCTACCGCCGAGCCCTGCCACCTCACCCGCTCCGCGGCCGCAGTCATCGCAGCAGGCGGAGACAAAGCGCGCGGCCCAGGAAAGGCTGAAGAAACTCGAAGCCGAGCAGGAGATGGTCGGCGCCGAGATGGATGAGCCCTACGGCGGCGACATCGAAGAAGATCAGGTGGAGAAGCGCCTGTACGAAATCGAGGCCGAGCGCAAGAAACTTCAGCAAACTCCACCGCCCCCACCGGAGCGGTAGCGGACTGGACCGACCAAACTCTGGCAGCGTCGCTAGCGAAGGCCATTGCGATGGCAGTCAATCGCGGAACGTGCGAGCTCGCGATGACGTGGCCATTCGCCGGAGCGTGGGTGAACGGGATCGGGTCGCGACGCCGTTGCATCTCGCCCAATCGCGTGAATGTGACCGAAGATCACTTTCACGGTCCTCCAGGCGATATTAAGTGATCGCGCGTCGCTTGAATCCGATCGCCGATGACTTTCAACTGTCCTCAAGATGAGATTAAAGCGATCACCGATCGCTTTAATCCGATCGTCGATCACCTTCAACTGTCCTCAGGACGAGAATGACCCGATCGCGGATGGCTTGAATCCGATCGCAGATGGCTTTCAACTGGCCTCAGGGCATGCGAAGAACGCATCGAAACTGGCCTCAATCTGGTAGTTGTCGCCGGCGTACCAGTCCGTCCCTTCCAGCGGCACCTCCACGGCTCCCGGCGACGACGACCGAGCCTTCAGCGGGGCTCCGCCCGTGGCTTGGCAACTTGGGAGTATCCAAAGCGGGTCTTCAGCGTCCCTTTCGGCTGCGAGTCCTTGTCGTCGTTCGATACCCGCTACGCCTGGGGGACGTATGGCGCGGCATCGCTGGATCGGTCACTCGAAGCCAGATGTCAGCATCAACAGAACGATCCACGAGCCTTTGATGCGCCTTGCGCCTTGTGGAGCGCTTCCCTGAATCGCGCCACTGCTTTCTTGAATTCGCCGCCTTGCGACGCGGTGCGGCCTTCCTCGAATTTCCTCCGCGCCAGCTCGACGTCGCTTCGCTTTGCGCCCGCACTCTTGTCCGCCGCTTCGATTGCCTTCGTTGCCGATAGCTCGGCCGCGGCAGACAGAGCCTTCAGAAATCTCGTCCCGTCCTCGGCGGAAACGAGCTGGTTCTTGACCGCCGTTTCCAGATTCGCGACGGCCTGTTCGAGATCGCCGAGTGCAGCGACCATGTCCGGTGGCGTCTTCGATGCCTCACCAACGTATCTCTTGGATCAGCCGATGTGTACTCAATCACTCAATTCGTACTCAATGCACGACGAGAAACAGCGATTGCTTCGTTAGCCGTGTGTCACCTAGCGAAATCGGAGATAGAACCAGCGGTGTATGGGGTACCGCCCGACGGAACTGAGTGGAGAACGCCACCACCATGCGCGTGACCTGAGCAGTCGGATCTTCTTTTCACCGCGAGGAGCCTCCGCCGATACCGTATGTGTGCATGCATCGGTTCGGAGCCCGTCGTCAGCCCATGCTTGCACAAGGTATCGTTTGCCAACTTCAAAATAGTAGCCGCAGCCCTCGGCGATATTACTCATGCGTACGACGGACTCACTGCCAACTCGAGGTTGCGCTCTGAACGTCTCGACGACCGCGAATCTTGTCTCGAACTCGTACGCGGGCCCCATTCGCTCCGACGACAGGACTTCCCCAACGAACATCACGTTGTACTTGAAAGCCCACTTCAACGGTGGGGGAGCGCAAATGCAAGCGGAGACGGGGCGCGCGACAATGCACACAAGCAGCGTAGCCGTGATCAGAAACAAGCGCATGGGTTTCGCCTCATTTGCCAACGGCAGTTGGTATATGTCACCGCACCGAACGGGAGGCCGGGCAGCGTCGTCTCGGGGTGCATGCGCATCGAGACGTTCAAGCTCGCGCTGCTGCGGGGATTGGTTCCACCGCGCGTGATGTACTCGTTGTCAACAACGCCGTTCTGATTGGCCACGACTGGATTCGGTCACGCCGCACACCGAATCAGCAGAACGAGCCACGCGCCGACGAGGCGCCCTGGGCCTTGTGGAGCGCTTCCCTGAATCGGGCCATCGCCTTCTTGAAGTCGCCGCCTTGCGACGCTGTGCGGCCTTCCTCGCATTTCCTCCGCGCCAGCTCGATGTCGCTTCGCTTTGCCCCCGCACTCTTGTCTGCCGCTTCGATTGCCTTGGTTGCCGATAGCTCGGCCGCCGCAGACAGAGCTTTCAGAAACCTGGTTCCGTCCTCGGCGGAAACGAGCTGGTTCCTGACCGCCGCTTCCAGATTCGCGACAGCCTGTTCGAGATCGCCGAGTGCAGCAACCATATCCGGTGGCGTCTTCGATGCCTCACCAATGTATTTCTCGAGATGACCGACGATATCTGTAATTGCCTTCCTGGCCTTGTCCGATGAACCGCCGGTGATTGTGGCGAAGAGACTATTGCGGGCCGACGCGACTTGTGCTCTCTCGCAGGCGGGCGAACGAATCCCGTTGATTCGTCTGTGGTAGTCGGTCAGTTCGGCCATGGTCATTACATCGACCTCGAGCCTCTCCCGCGCGCCCTTCTTGAACCCCGGGCTCGTATCGCGTGCCAGAATCTCTTCGAGCAGCTTTCGGGATTCCTCCGACTCCACGAACGCTCGCTGCACATCGGTGTCGACGAACTCAAGCATGCGGGCGACGTGAGCGGCTACCATCGCCATTCGATAGTCGTCGCCGAACGTGCCGCGCGGGTTTTTCCGGAGACTGGCGCCGAAACTGTCGATCATCTCCTGATCGCTTCCGAACTTGCGCACCATGTACGCCGTGTATTCCGAATCGGGATAAAGATCCCATACCTGGTTGGCGAGTGCGCTTAGCCAATGGTAGTGGCCTGTGTCTCGAATTAACTTCCAGACCTCGGCGTCGACGCCGGTGGGGTTTTGGATGGTCAGCGTGACCTCATTGGAAACGACTGGATCGGTCAGCCCCGGCGCGGAGAGGTCGAGAATTCTCTCTCCGAGGGCCACGTTGGGCAGACTCTCGTCCGCGATCAGCCGCAGCCGGTATTGCCCCGGCTCGATCCAGAACCGCGATTGATACCAGGGCGATGTGGAGGAAGCCCACCAGTCGAGACGCTGCAATCCTGCCGTCGGAACGATGATGGACGACCCATCACGATGTTCCTCTCTCACAACGTACGCTTCGCTGTTCGACCGGTGGCCCGATGCCAGGAAAGGCTCCCCGTTCGGCGGCGTGACCTGAAGGACGAAGAACCGCGGGACCCGCGCGGGCGCAGGGCCGGTGTTGAGGGCTTCGACGCGGAACGTGACCGGAATTCCCGGCAGCGTCTCCGCGGGATCGAGCGCAAACGAAAGCTTGATCGTCGACGCTGAGGCTGAAACAGCGGTAAGCGTCACAAGGATGGTGGACAGCAGCGACCGCCAGTTCATTTGATTATCCTTCCTGTCTTCTCGGTCTGTGGAATTGGTTCGGCTCGCTGGCGGATGCGAAGGTGCTCACTATCCACCTGTCCGCTGCCCAGCGTCTTGTAGTGAAACCCGACCACACCGTCGGTCGCTTCCGGCGACCCGTAGAGAAACTCGCCGTTCGTCATCGAGCACATCAGTCCTGGATGCGAGAACATTGTTTGAATCGCCCCCAGCGCCGCGTCGCAGTGCCCGTACGCCTGCTTGCTCGGATCGGCGACCACCACGGGGTTGACGAGCCACTGATGGGCCAGTTCGTGAGGGATTGCCTCACGAGCCACGGCCGCGCTGTCAATCGACTCGAGAAAGAGCCAAGTATCGTTGAAGCCCTCTGCGACGGAGGTCCCTCCCTTCGAGCTCACCGCGGCCTCCCGTGCCGCCAGAAACACGACCTGATGGTTTGGCAGAGCGGTGCGCGCCGCGTCGGCACGGCCGCCCTGACGCATCCATTTCCGGCCGAACCATTCGCGCTGTGTGTCAAAGTCTCCATTCCCGTTCTTCAGGGCGAACTCTTCGAAGAAGGGAACAACGCCTTCATACTTGATGTCGAGAGGACCGCTGGCGCCGAGTTCGGGATCGTCCACCAGAAACATCGTTTCGGTGAACGCTTCCTCGAACAGTGGACGGACGAGTCGCCGCTCCTGAGCGCTCATCCGGTAAAAGTCGAGGTTGGGATTACCTGTAACACGGATCACCGCGTCGGCAAGGTAGGAGCGATACCTGTTCCCTGCAAGGTCGCGCCACTCATAGGCTTTCCCAATGATGTCGCCCGACGGCGTCTCCAGATTCGGGTCGTAGAGGAAGAGAATTCCGGGCTCGGGCTTGCCCACGCTAAGCAGCTTTTTGCCTTCGACATGCTGAACAGTCACCTCTTCATCGTAAAACTCTCCCGTTCCTTCGACCGGAGGGGCGTGCAGAAGTCGCACCCTGTCTCCTTTTTCAAAGTGGCGGACGTCGGACACCTCGATTTTTCGATGGCCAGGCTGCACCCGTTTCGTGATGAACGCTCCCTTCTTCGCCATTGTGTTCATCTCGACGTAAACGCGTTTCCACGCCGTAAAGATGCCGGATTTCACGCAGCCTGCGGCGCACACGTAGGACGCATCGGTGATGATCTTCGGGTCGAGGCTGGCCTCGACCTGATAGTTATCCCCGGCGGAATGATCGGCGACGGTCAACGTCGTCGTCACGCGCCCCTGGGTGTTGCTGGTGGCCGTGGTTGGCATCAAGATGCCGGGGCCCTCCGCATTGTCATCCACCTTCGCGTCGCCAGCATTGACGACATAGGCGGCCGAGTCGGGAGGATCGATCACCCGGAAATACACGCTCCGGCCGGCCAGAGGCAGTCCCTGCCCGTTTTTCACCGTACCCCGGACTTCGATCTTCCCATCAGCGGTTTGCAGAGCCTGCAGCGTGCCGTCGGGTGCCTTCCATGTGGGGTAGTCATCCGGTCCGTATTTGTGAGTCAGGACGCGCGCGCTCGATGTCTGTTGCACATCGAACGAAAAGACACCCGGGTCCGCCGCCGGTACCGTGTAGTCCAAAATGACGGTATTGCAACTATCCCTGTCGGCCGGCAAGTCGTACATGGTTTGCGTCGTCGCGCTGCCGATCGAAATCGTGACCGTGCCACGCGCAGGCGGAGGCGGAGGCAGGAGCGGATTGATGATCCCGGACTGACGACACAAGATGGACAGGTAGTGCGCGTTGGGTACGAGCGGACTGACTTCGATGATCAGCGGGTATGGAGGATGGTTGATGGGGTCATTCGCATCGTACGGCGGCTTGGTGACCGTGGCGTTCGCAAGATTACCGCTCGAGCCAGGCGAACAGAGAGGGCACACAAAGGCGTGTTGGCCATTGTCGAGATTGTATACATGGAGAAACCAATAGGGCCATTTGGGGTCGTCCCAGGTGACTTCCACCCGGATCAGGGAGGGTGTCGGCGGCGGCGGTGTCTGAGCCAGACACGGTAACGCGAACGTTGCCGCGACCGCCACGGCACGAAAAAAGTTTTGGCGTGCGATGACGGTCAGATGTCGCACGGCGTTATCCTCTGATCCATAGCAACCTCTTTCACTTTCAATTCAAAGCCAAGCACCCTAGCTCTTTCGGTATGGCAGAGTTTCGCGAGACGAGTTGTTGGGCCGTGTGGACGGAACATGAGGACCTTCCTCTCGATGCATGGGGCACAGCCATGACGAGCACTCTGCTCGCGTGTTGGACACTCTGTTTCTGAAAAAGGGACCCGGTTGTTGTTACGGCTCTGGTTCCATTCACTTCATGCGTGAACGCACAAGCCACAAAGTAACGCGAGTCTAGCCATCCATCTGCACGGCGTCAACGCCACAAAAAAGTAGCATCCCATTTGCCGGACGTGCGGTGTCAAGGCGTCAGTCCTGCCAGATCTCCTCACTCGCTGGATCGAGATTGAATAGTTCATCCATGCAAACACTCTCATTGTTTGACGCTTTGCGGACGGCCCAGAGGATGCGCACCATGTCTTTGCGCCGAATGTCCACTCGACCGAGGCGCCATCGGCTGAATTGTTGGCGACTCGGAGCCCGGCCTTGCAGTTTGTCGTGGAGCTTTGCCTCCACTCTTGCCGAGGCAATTCCGTTGGCGTCGAGAAATTGCTGCAGCAAGGTCTCGGCGTGAGGTCCGCGGGGTGGCGCTGTCCGCTTCACGCCGGCCGCCACGGTCGTGCATCGTGGGAACCATCGTCAATCGAACATTCACCACTGGTGAAAAGCTCGACGATGAGCTGCTCGATCCGGACGTCGAGCGGGAGCCTGGGCGGGATCGACGCGTCCAGCGCAATGGCCTCGGCGATGAACCTCGGGATGTGGACCAGAATCGGCACCGTCCGCCAGGTCTCCGGTCGAACGCGCACAAAGTCGGAACCGAGCGCACGCTCGATGTCGAACGGTCTGAGCATGTTGAACGCGATACTCGTTCCCAACGCGTCGGCCCAGGCGATCCGCAGCGCGCTCGATCCGTCCCGTCTGAGCAGTTGGTCGTGGTAGATGTCGCGAACATCGTAGGGATGGACGCGCCACAAGGCAGCGAGCTCCTCGAATGAGTACCACTCCTGCGGCTGCAGGAAGAAGCGGCGGATGGCGGCGAGATGATCGCCATCGCCATCAGTTGCGGGAGAAGAAGCGCGTGCTTCCCGGCTGCCCGGCATCACGGCGTCCCTCCCGCCGGGCGACGCGAGGCGGAGTGACTGGAAAGAGATCCGCCCCGCGACGCCGGTTCCCTCTTAGAATCGTGCCCGTACACCCTCGCCGATAACCACTCACACACGGGGTGAGGGTCACTCTCACTGGCGGGTGGTGCTACGCGCGGCCTCGGCTCTCCGCATGTTGTCGGACATGCGGGGAGCCGGGGAGTTTTCTCCTCCCCGATCGCTGCCGGGGCCGGAGATCGATCGCTCGTTTTGGTGGCGGTCATCGCGATCACAGGATTCCGCAAGGGAAATGAAGTCTAACAATCTGCACACCGATATTGCAAGGCGGTGTGCGTCATGCGGCAGTGCGGAAAGGTTGCGATCATCAGCAGTGACAGCGTAAAGTGTCTGCTCTATGGCTGTCTCATCGTCAACGTCCGAGAGAACGGCGAGCAGGCGCTCCAAGCCAGCCGTCGCCAAAGAGCAGCAAACACCGATCCGGACCATGCGGATCAAGCGCAATCTCACGCAGCAGGAAGTCGCAGACCTGGCCGGCATGCACCGCAACTCGATCGTCAAACTGGAGAATGGCACGACGAAAGAGGTGACCTCCGAGAACGCAATGGCACTGGCCAAGGTGCTGAAGACCTCCATTGCCGACCTTGGGCTGCGCGTGCGAGCCGCAAGCGAGGCGCGGTCGGTACGGTTCCGGCGCCTGACTGCCGAACAGCGTCAGATCGTCGACGAACTGCTCTCGCTGCCGCCCGAGGAATTCGGGATCATTCGCGGAGCCATCGAGAGACTGCGGCAGAAACGAAAGAAAAAGCCGTCCCGCGGAGCCCAGGGGTGACGCAACGATCGTGTCTGTCCCCGGAAGAACTGGCGGACTTCCTTGGCGGTGTCGGAGCTCGAGATGACAAGCGACATGTGGCCAATTGCGAGACCTGCACTCGCCGAGTGTCGTTCCTTCGTCGAATCGTTTCCGCGCGCCACGTTGATCCTCCCCATCATCCAGTGGGCACGCGCGACCACTTCCGTGCGGCCCAAGGCGAGGTTCTCGTCGATGAGACAATTAACCGCCTGTTCTACTTCGGAGTCCGACTCGATGCCAGCCGAATGCGCGCCGCACTGCATGCTCGTGCTCTTTTGCTGTTTAGGTCGGGTGACCTTCGCGCGGCACGAGAGAAGTTCGCCGCTCTGCTCGAGACCACGCCCAAATCAGATCGCGAAAACTACTTGAACGCTTTGAGCAATTTCACCGCGGTACGTGTCGAGTTACACCAGGTGCTTGCCTATCTTCGGGAGGCGGCACAGCGCGAAGCCTGGACAGCAGATCTCGTTGCGGATCTCGCGCGCTATGTCGATCGGATCACTCGACAGCGCCCATTCGACTTCGTTCCGCCCATGCCACTGGCCGACATGTAAACTGACGGCGAGAGTGACCCCAACCCGGGGAGGTCACCCATGCGAAGATTTTCGCTTGTTCTTGTTTTTTTTGTCGCCTTCGGCACACTTCGGGTAACTGCGGAGCCGCTCCGCAAGGATCGCGAAGAACGTGTCAGTCGCACTCGTATCGTCCGCGTCATCAAGTCGATCTTCAGAGGGATCAAGACGACCGGCGACGTGCTCATTCCGCCGTTGCCGACAACGCCCCCACAACCATAGGCTCTCGACCTTGTCATTCTTGCTTCCCCGGTGCCGACACACCGGGGAAGCTCATCGCTCGTTTTAGTTGGGTCCGGCCGGAAGCAGGCCGCTGGAACGGCTAGTGGGAAGCCGTTTTCGGTCATCGGTAGGTTCCATGAGAGAGACATTCGCAGGCCGTGACTGTCAGAATCCGCTTCTTGAAGAGCTGCTCTTACCCCCGCCGGACCCATGCGCCGCAATATAGGGGAGCCGTCTATCCGTGTCTACGTCACAAAAAAGTAGCACCAGTGTCGCGTCACGCTTAAAAACGTGGGTGCTTGGCGGCGGCGGCGGACTGTCTGCTTCGCCGCCGCTCCTCAACGATGTCCCAGCATCGCCTGCGTCGCGACGACTCGCATCCAGCCCACCGGCGCTCGCAAATCACCCCCGCTTTTAAGCGTGACGCGACACTAGACGAATCAGCGGGCGATGGCCCGGATACACTACCTGCTGGTGAGATGCCGATTTCTGATCTTCTGGCTGTTGGCCGCGCTGGCCTTCGGTTGTTCGCGTGAGGAGACGCGCGTTGCTGCGCGCCGCGATGTCATGACAGAAACACCACAAGACGGTGGGACGCTCGTGCGTCGCCTCTCGACCGGCATCCTGACGCTCAATCCTGTCCGTGCCTCGACCGGCAGTGATCGCTACGTGCACAAGTACCTGTACACGCCGATCGTCTATCTCGATCGCGACCTGCAACCCGTTCCCGGTCTCGCCACGTCATGGACGATTTCACCGGATGGCCTGGTCTACCGGTTCCAGTTGAACGAACGGGCGACGTTCTCCGATGGAAGCGCTGTGCGGGCCAGTGATGTCCTCTTTACATTGCGCAAGATCGCCGATCCAGCGACGGAAGCTCCTCAGGTGGCCACGTTCTTCGAGGAGCTCGATCTGTCACGCTCGCGCGCGATGGGCGATCACGTGGTCGAAGTCGCGTTCCGACAGCCTTTGGCCAGTCAACTCATTCATTTCGCCGATGTCTCCGTCATTCCTGAGCACATCTATACAAAGGGCAATTTCAATCGCGATTTCAATGACCTCGCCATTGGCAGCGGGCCGTATAGGCTCGTCAAACATGATCCGGGCAAGGAGATCGTCATCGAGCGCCGCGCCGATTACTGGCGGGAGCAGCCGCACATCCAGACCGTCGTCTTCAAGATCATTGCGGACCACGGAACGGCCTGGAACGCTTTGAAGCTCGGACAAATCGATGAGACGATCATCTCCTCCGACAATTGGCTGCGCGAGCGGACGAACCCCGCACTCACACGCAGCATCGACTTTCAGCGGTTCTATGCCCTCAATTACAACTTCATCGCCTGGAACAATCGGCGCCCGCTTCTCGCGGACAAGAGTGTTCGCCGAGCGCTGGCGATGTGCGTGCCGGCCGAGTCGGTCATTCGGGATCTGTATCACGGCACCGCGCGAGCGATCAGCGGGCCTTTCACACCGGACGAGTACGCGTTCAATCCGACCGTGCCAGCCATCCGTTTCGACCCTGCCGAGGGCAAGCGGATGCTCGAGACGGCAGGCTGGCGGGATCGTGACGGCGATGGAGTGTTGGATCACAACGGGAAGAAGCTCTCATTGGAGATGCTCATGCCTCCAGGAAGCGCGGCGATCACGCAGTTCGCGCAGACCTTGCAGGCGGAGATGAAGAAGGTGGGCGTGCAAATGGAGATCCGCGCCGCCGACGGCGCGGCGTTCATGCAGCAAGTCCGCGGCGGCAATTTCGACGCTGCCTATCTCGGATGGGAGCTGGACGCCGACCCCGATTTGCACTCGTTGTTCCACAGCTCGCAGTTCCCACCGCACGGGCAGAACATCGTTTTCTATTCGAATCCCGAGGCCGATCGGCTCATTGATGCCGCGCGGCGCGAACTGGACTCGTCGAAGCGTAAGGACCTCCACTGGCGGCTTCACGAAATCCTGGCGGAAGATCAGCCCTACACGTGGACGGTGCAGGTTTCGATGAAGTGGGGAGTCAGGAAGCGGCTGCGCGAGGTTTCCACGAGTCCCGCCTACGGCCTCTTCAATTGGTATCCGGGCGAGCTCGGTTGGTGGATTCAACGCGGGCGGTAGCGCTGATCGCTTCCTGCGAACCATCCTGCGCTATCTTGCGAGCGAACGTGCGGTGCTCTGAACCGCCCCATCTCCCCTGATTTCGGACCGGGGAAGCGCCGGCTCCGATCGGTGGTTATCAGTTCGCCGCACGACCCGTAACGTTTCGGTGAAGGACACGTCCAAGTCGTGGCGGAGGAAAGCGTTAGATGCCTGAATTCATCCTCAGAGTGGGTACGCCGGAAGGCGAAGTCGTCGAAAGGCACGTGCGCGCGGGATCGCTCCGCGCGGCCCGCGAGGAGATGGTGCGCCAGGGCTTGCACGTGTTCGAGGCGAAGCGCGGCGCACTGACGGCCGGCGATTTCCTGCCGCGTTTCCGCAAAGCGATCTCGACCGAGCACTTCCTGCTCTTCAATCAGGAGCTGCTGGCGCTCGTGCGCGCCGGTCTGCCGATCGTGCAGTCACTCGACATCATGCTGGAGCGCCAGAAGCACGTGCGCTTCCGCGAGATCCTCACGCAGATCCGGGAGAAGATCACTTCCGGCGTGGCGCTGTCGGACGCTTTTGCCAGTTATGGCGACCTGTTCCCGGCCATTTATTCGACTTCCATTCGCGCCGGTGAGCGCTCGGGTGATCTGGAGGGTGTGCTCAAGCGCTTTCTCCGGTATCAGAAGATGATCGTCAACCTGCGCAAGAAAGTGGTCGGCGCGATGATCTACCCGGCCGTGCTGCTGCTGATGTCGGTGGCCATGATCTTCGTGATGATGACGTTCGTCATTCCCAAGTTCGCGGAGTTCTTCACCGGCTTCGGCGCCGAGCTGCCGTGGTTCACGGTCGTGATGATCAACGTGGCCACGGCCATGCGCGAGAACGTCTTGCTGGTGTTCATTGGCGCCATCCTGGCCACCTTCCTGCTCCGCCGCTGGGCGAATACCACCAGCGGGCGATTGATGTGGGACCGCATCAAGCTGCGCATTCCGCTGGTAGGCGGCGTGCTGCACCGTTTCGCCATCATGCAGTTCACGCAATCCCTCGGCACGCTGCTGAGCGGCGGCACTCCCATGGTGCCGGCCATCGAGATCGCCTCGGAATCGGTGACCAACCAGCTCGTGGCCACGCGCATCGCCGGCGTCGTGCAGAACGTACGGGAAGGCGAGCCACTGTGGCGCTCGCTCGACTCGACGGGCGTCATGAGCGATCTGGCCGTGGAGATGATCAAGGTGGGCGAGTCCACCGGCGCGCTCACGGAAATGCTCAACAACGTGAGCGAGTTCTATGACGAGGAAATCGAATCCAGGCTGTCCCGGCTGGTGGCGGCGATCGAGCCCGTGATCCTCGTATTCATGGGCCTCGTCATCGGCGTTCTCCTCTACGCCTTCTACCTGCCCCTTTTCCGGCTCTCCTCGGTGGGAGCAAATCAGTGACGCCTGCCCGCTGCCTACTGCCAACTGTCTACTAAACAATATGGTCGCCGATCCGAATCGCACGCTCTACAAGACCGCTGATCCCAACGGAGAGGCCTCCCGCGCCCAACGGCTGGCGGAACAATACGGTTTCCCTTTCGTCGACCTGGACCATTTCCAGGGCGATCACCAGCTCTTCCGCGACATTCCGCTCGATCTGATGATCCGCTATCAGTTCCTGCCGGAGCATCGCGAGGATGGGCGTATCACCATCGTCGTGGGCGATCCGACGGACGTGCTCAAGCTCGACGAGCTGGAGCTTCTCCTCGGCGCGCCGCTCGAGGTGAAGGTGGCTTCACCGGCCGCCATCCGGGACAAGCTGCAGAAGTCCGAGTCCACGCAGCGCGTGCTCGATGAAGCCACGGAAGGCTTCCGCATGCAGCTGGTGGCGGAGAACGAGGACGGCGAAGAGACGCTGACCATCGACTCGATCACGGCGCAGGATTCTTCGCCGATCATCAAGCTGGTCGACTCGATCGTCTTCAACGCCATCCAGCGCCGGGCCTCGGACATTCACATCGAGACGCGCGACAACGAAGTGGTGGTCAAGTACCGCATCGACGGCGTGCTCTACGAGGCCCTCGAGCCGATCGACAAGCGCCATCACACCACCATCATTTCGCGCATCAAGATCATGTCGGAGCTCGACATCGCGGAGAAGCGCGTGCCGCAGGACGGCCGTTTCAAGCTCCGCATCACCGGACGCACGATCGACTTCCGCGTTTCCATCGTGCCCACCGCGCACGGAGAAGACTCCGTCATCCGAATCCTCGACAAGGAGTCGATGAGCAAGGAGTTCAAGAACCTTCGCCTGGACATCCTCGGCTTCGACGAGGGGATGCTGACGCGTTTCCGGAAATTCATCAAGGAACCGTACGGGATGGTGCTCGTCACCGGCCCGACCGGATCCGGCAAAACGACGACGCTTTATGCGGCGCTTTCGGAGATTCAGTCTTCGGAAGACAAGATCATCACCATCGAGGATCCGGTCGAGTATCAGTTGCGCGGCATCACCCAGATCCCGGTGAATGAGAAGAAAGGCCTCACGTTCGCGCGCGGTCTTCGCTCCATCCTGCGCCACGACCCCGACAAGATCATGGTCGGCGAGATCCGCGACGAAGAGACGGCGCAGATCGCCGTGCAGTCCGCGCTCACCGGCCATCTCGTGTTCACTACCGTTCACGCGAACAACGTCGTGGATGTGCTGGGCCGCTTTCTGAACATGAAGGTCGATCTCTACAACTTCGTCTCGGCGCTCAACTGCGTCCTGGCCCAGCGGCTGGTACGCAAGATCTGCGAGCACTGCAAGCGTGAGATGAAGTACTCGGACTCGCTCATCGTCGAGTCGGGACTGGAACTGAAAGACTTCAAGGGCCGGACGTTCTATGAAGGCGCGGGCTGCATCGAGTGCAACGGCACAGGGTTCCACGGCCGCGCCGCGATCTCGGAACTTCTCGACCTTTCGGATCGTATCCGAACCATGATTCTCGACCGCCGTCCCGCCTCGGAGATCAAGAAGGCCGCTCACGAGGAAGGCATGACGTTCCTGCGCGAATCGGCGCTGCTCAAGGTCAAGGAGGGACAAACCACTCTGCGCGAGATCAACAAGGTCACGTTCGTCGAGTAGGTTCATCTGACATGGCTCGTTCCTTCCCACCCGATATCGTCATCATCGACACTGATGCAATCGTCCACGCGCGTTTCGGCCGCGGCAAGACGGGCATGCGTCTGGTGCAAGCCAAGCCGTACCGCCTCCCCACCGACACGTTCACGCCGTCGATGGTGACGCCGCTGCTTGCCAGTGAGCCGGCGCTGGCCGAGACGTTGCGCCGTCTGCGGAACGAGACCGGCCGCTGGGACAAGGTCTCACTGTTGCTGCCGGACTCCTGGTTCCGCATCAACATCGTCGATCTTCCCTCGCTCCCTCACGCCGAGGATGAAGCGCTCGACGTTGTGCGCTGGAGCCTCAAGCGCACGCTGCCGATCGCACCCGAACAGCTCCGCGTCACTTACACGGTGTTGTCGCGCGAAGGAAACGCGGCCAAGGTGCTGGTGCTCTCCGCGCTCGAGGCCACACTGGCGGCCCTCGAGAAAGTGTTCGCCTCCGCCGGCCTGGACGTCGTGCTCATCGAGCCGCTCGGCCTCAACATCTGGAACGCCATTGCCGTTCGCGAAGCGGAAACGACGGCCGACCGGCTGTTCCTCTATGTGCGCGACACCGATTTCACGACCGCTGTGTTCCGCGGCGCACAACCGCTGTTCATCCGCTCGCGCAACCTCAGCGGAGAGCGGTCGGTAGAACAGGAGATCCGCCTTTCGGCGAGCTACCTGCGCGATACGCTGGCCGTGGAGACGTTCGAAAACTGCTACGTTGCCGGCGCCGGCGGCTCCGCCATCCACGAAACACTGGCCGCTGAATTCAACACGAACGTACGATCGGTCGCTCTGCGCGACTATGTCGAAGAAAGTCCGGCCGATCTTCAGAATCTCGACGCCGAGCTGACGGCCTGTACAGGAGTATTCACCGGGTGAAGCCTCTCCATCTCAACCTCGCCTCGCGTCCCTATCGCGACTATCGTCCGGTGTATGCCGCAGTGGTGGCCATGTCGCTCGTCACGGCGTTCCTCATGCTGAACAACGTCGAGACCTACTACCGCTACACGCGGGACACGCGCAGCACGCGCGCGAAGATCGCCTCGATCGAAGCGCAGACCCAGCAGGAGCGCCAGCGGGAGCAGGCGATCCAGCAGCGCATCAAGGGTCTCGACCTGGGACGCCTCAACGCGCAGACATCGTTCGTCAACGCCAAGCTGGCCGAGCGCGCGTTCTCATGGAGCACCCTGCTCGACGAGCTCGAGTCGGTGCTCGTGGATGACGTCCGGCTAGTGTCCGTGGCGCCGAGCTTCGTCGACGACGGCAGTATCCAGCTCTCGCTGCAGTTCGTCTCCAAGACTGCCGACGGTTTGATCAGAACGATCAACCGGATGAATGCCGATCCGCAGTTCCTGCAACCGTTCCCGAGCGGACAATCCGCGATCAAGGATGGAGGAGGCTACTCCTTCAACCTGACCGTGCAGTACCTGCCGCCCCCGATTCCGGGCGTTCGCCTCACGGAGGCTGCGCGATGATCTGGCGGGAAAAACGCATCCTGCTCATCATCCTGGCGCTGGTGCTGGCGGCGAACACGATGTTCTTCTTCACCTACCGCGTGCAGTATCAGAGCCGTCTCGATACGCTCGATACGCGCATGGCACAGGTCGAGAGTCAACTGGAACAGGCGAGGACGGCCCGCACTCGCGCCGAGCAAACGCTGCAGAGCTACAGCAAAGTGGAGAACGATGTGCGCGAGGTCTTCAACGAGCACTGGGCCACACAGCCGGAGCGGTTCACGAAACTCTTCGCCGAAGTCACACGCCTGGCCACGGCCAGCAGCCTCGTGCCGACGACCTATTCATTCAAGCGCGGCGAAGGGGAGCCCGTCTCTTCCGGCAAGCGCGGCGAAGGAGCGCGCGCCTCTTCCGGGGGCCGGCGTCCGAGTCTCGGCGTGAACGAAGTCGGCATCTCGTTCGGCGTCGAGGGAACCTATGCACAGGCCCGCCGCCTGATCAACCTCCTGGAGCTTTCGCGGCAGTTCGTGATCATCGCTCGCATTGGCCTCTCGGAAAGCAACGAACAACAGCTGTCACTCAACCTCGAACTGAAAACCATCTTCCGCGACGAGCAGCCCTACGTCGCCCAAAACCGGCTGTGATGGACTGGATGAACTGGAAAACCTGGACTGTCGTGGCCGTGATCCTCATCGCGGTGTTCGCGATCTATACATTCGCTTCTCCGGATGGAGGTCAGGCGGCTTCTCGCGCCACGACCACCCCCACCGCGCGGACCGCGACCGCTCGCCGGCCGGTGGTGGCGCCGCCGGGCGTGGCTCCCGTACGCCTCGATCTGCTCGAAGCCGAGAGCGGTAGCTACAGGAGCACCCGCAACCTCTTTGCGTACAGAGAGCCGCCGCCTCCTCCTCCACCGCCGCCGCCTCCTCCTGTTGCGCCTCCGCCCGATCAGGACAAGGACGGCGTTCCGGACTTTCGGGACAACTGCGTGAGCATTGCCAATCCCGATCAACAGGACATCGACCGCGACGGCATCGGAACCGCTTGTGACGAGCCGGAGACTGCACCGCCGCCTCCGCCGCCGACACCGCCTCAGTTCACCTGGAAATTCATCGGCATGTTCGGCAGGCCGCAAAGTCCGATCGCCACCTTCGCTCGCGAAGGCGACATCGTCAATGCGCGCATCGGCGAAGTCATCGAAGGGAAATTCATTCTGCGCCGCATCGGCATCGAATCGGCGGAGATCGGATACGTCGGTTTCGCGCCCGACATCACACTGCGCGTACCACTAGGAGCCCAGTGACGTTTCACCGCCCGCCCCGTCACAAGCTCAGATTCGAACGTCAGGACTGGAAAACATGAACCGACTGAAGGCATCAACCGCCACGCTGCTCATCTCGCTGACGCTTCTGTCATGCGCGAGCTACAACGCCTACCAGAAAGCACAGACGGCGGAAACGGTGAAGGATTGGGATACCGCGGTGCTGGAGTACGAGCGCGCGCTGGAAGTCAATCCCGAGAGCCGTCAGTTCAAGGCCGGCCTCGACCGCGCCCGGCGCGAAGCATCGCGCGCGCACTTCGAGAAGGGCAAGTCCTATCGCGCGGCGGCGGACCGCGCCACCGGCAACGAGCAATTGCGTTTGGCGCAAATGGCCGCCAGCGAGTTCCAGCTCACCGTGAAGCTCGACACGACCAATCAGTTTGCCGCCGTGGAGATGGTGAAGGCAGTGGAGCTGGTCAACACGATCAATCGCGCCGCGTCCGAGAGAGTTTCCATCGATGAGATCAAGAAGCGCGCGCAGTCGGCCATCACCAAAGCCCAGCCGCCGCAGCTCAATCCCGCTTCGAACGAGCCCATCTCGCTGACGTTCTCACGCGACACGCCCGTCAAAGACATCTATCGCGCCCTCGGCAATGCTTTCGGGATCAACATTCTCTTCGACCAGGCCGTGAAGGACGACCGCATCACGATCGAGCTGCGCGACGTCACGGCGCAGGCGGCGCTCGAGCGCGTCATGCAGGCCGCCGGTCACTTCTACAAACCGCTCGACGAGAAGACCATCATCGTCGTCCCCGACAATCCTCAGGCACGCCGCGATTACGAGGATCTCGTCATTCGCACGTTCTATCTCTCCAACGGCGATGCCGAACAGGTCACCAACGTGGTGCGCACGATGATTGAAGCGCGCAACGTCTTCCCGCTCAAAGCGCTGAACGCCATCACCATTCGCGACACGGCGGACAAAGTGCGCATCGCCGAGAAGATCATTCAGGCGAACGATAAGGCCAAGGCCGAAGTGGTCGTGCAGGTGGAGCTCGTGCAGCTCGACCTCAACCGCATCCGCGACATTGGTCTGTCCATCTCCGGCTTCCGCAGCGGGACCTCGATCAGCTCTTCCGCGAACGCCACACCGATGGACGGCGCCAACGCCTTCACCGGCGGCACGCTCAAAGACATCGCCCGCGTCGTCGGCAGTCTCAACGACCTGCGCAGCAACGTGACGTTCGCCATCCCCACGGCCACCTACTCACTGCTCAAGACCTACGGCAACAGCGAGCTGCTCGCCAATCCGGAGCTTCGCATCTCCGAGGGTGAGAAAGCCACGCTGCACATCGGCCAGCGCATTCCTGTGCCCGTGACGACGATCTCCGGATACAACCCGGGAACAACCACCGGCGGCCAGAATCCCAACCTCACCGTTCCTTACACATCGTTCCAGTATCAGGACGTCGGCATCAAGGTGGAGATGGAACCGCGTGTCCACCACAACCGCGAGGTGACGCTCAAGCTCACCGTCGAGGTCTCGAACCAGGGCGCGTCGGTGGAGTTCGCGGGACAGGAACAGCCGACGTTCGCCACACGCACGATCACTTCGACGATCCGCCTCAAAGACGGCGAGACGAACTTCCTGGCCGGCCTCATTCAGTCGAACAAGATCCGCAGCGCCACCAAGACTCCGCTCCTCGGCGATATCCCGCTCATCGGCCGCCTCTTCACCGACGAGCACACAGAACAGACGCGCACCGATCTCATTCTCACCATGACGCCGCACATCATCCGCATCCCCGACATCACGGAAGAAGATCTCGCGCCGATGTGGGTGGGCACCGGCAACAACCTGACGTTCCGCGGCGTGTCCCCGCGCATCGAGTCGCAGAACGGAGGCGATCCGTTCGTCCAGCAGCGTCCCGATCAGTTCAATCCTCAGGGCCTGCAGCTCTCCAGCGATGGTGAGCCCGGCAACTACATCGTCCCCGAGGGACAATCGCTGGACGCTCCGGCGACCGTGCCGGCACCGACGCAGGGGACGCCGCCGTCCGATCCGTTCCGCCGTCCGCAGCCGTCGAACAATCCGCCGGAAGCGGGCAGCCCGCCGCAGCCCTCGCCGCAGCCCTCGCCGCAGTCCTCGTCGCAATCTTCTTCGACCGGCACGCAGCCCACGAATCCCGCATCGCAGGCATTCATGGCTCGCGCCGAAAAGGACTCCGATACGCCTGCAGTGCCGCAGCAGGTCGCGATGAAGACCCCCTCGGCGGCGATGCTGGCCACGATGGATCCAGATACCGCGTCGCTCCGTCTGGCACCGCGTCTTGCGCCACAACCAGCCACGATCTCCCTCGGTCCGGGAGAATCGAAAGTGTGGGAAGTGATCGGCATGGACCTCGAAGGCCTGACCGCATCGCAGCTCGTGTTCCGTTTCGATCCGCGCGCCATGAATGTCACGGACGTGAGCATCGGTTCGGCGATCACGGTCAATCTCGACGCACCGCCAATCGTCAGCGTCAACCGCGATGCAGGAACGATCACGGTCACCCAGGGCGACGGCAAGCCGCTGCGCTTCGCCGGCGGCGGTCAGGTGCTGGCCATTCGCGTCCACGGCGGACAGTCGGGTGAAACGTTCCTGGTGATGGAGAGTCCCGACCTGCGCACCGCCAGCGGCCAGAGCATCGTCGCCGCTGTTGCCGGCGGGAGAGCGAAGGTCCAGTAATCATGATGCAACTACGGAATCAGTCGGCAGTCGGCAGTCGGCGGTCGGCGGTAGACCATCGCCCGGCCACCGTCGCGTCGTTCTTCTGCCGACTGCGGACTGCCGACTGCCGACTCGCCCGCGGTTTCACGATCGCCGAGCTCGTGACCGTCGTGGCCATCATCGGAATTCTCGCCTCGATGGCTTTGCCGGTGGCGCGCTTCGGACTCCGGCGGCAGAAAGAGATCGAGCTGCGCGATCGCCTGAGAAAGATCACCGATGCCATCGATCGCTATCACGAGTTGATGACCATGGCCCAGCAACCTCCCCAACCCGGACAGCCCGCCGCTCCCGTACGGCCGGCCCAAATGCAGGCGCTCGGTTCCGACGGCTACCCGAAAGACTTCGACGAACTGCTCAAGGGCGTGACGATGTCCGACCAGAAAACGGTGCGGCTCATCCGCGAGCGCGATCTCATCGATCCGATGACCGGCCGGAAAGAATGGAACGTTCTCTCCTCCACCGACGATCCCGACTCGGCCTTCAGCAATACATGCTCTCCCGGTGGTTCGTGTAGTGCCGATCATCTCTACGAGGTGCATTCCACCTCCACAGCGCTCGCCCTCGACGGCAAGACGCACTACAACGAATGGTGATGCCAACGATGAACGGTGAACGAGGAACGATGAACGACCAGCAACCCCAGACTCCGCAAGAGCGCGAAGCGATTCATCGTTCATCGTTCATCGCTCATCGTTCTGCCCAGAAGGGCTTCACGCTGATCGAGCTGATCGTCGTCGTCACGATCATCGGCCTCCTGGCCGGCATTGCCGTCGCCAACGTCAAGTTCGCGCAGCGCAAGGCACGTGAGGCGGTGCTGATGGACAGCCTGTCCACCATGCGCAAGGCCATCGACAACTTCTACGCCGACAAGCAGCGCTACCCGAACGATCTCAACGAGCTCGTCCCGAACTACATCCGCAAGATCCCCAAAGACCCGATCACCGAGCAGGCCGACTGGCAAGTCCTCATGGACGACCCGCTCGCCGCAGGCATGGGCGAAGACGGCGAGTTCATGTCCGCAGAGACCGATCCCGAAGCACTCTCCCAGCCCGGCATCGTAGACGTGAAGAGCGTGGCCGTCGGAATGACACTGGACAATGTTCCGTACACTGAACTCTAGTCGGCAGTCGGCAGTCGGCAGTCGGCAGCAGAAACCCCCGCTTCAAACGGGCGTAGGCCGGCGACTACTGCCGACCGCCGACCGCCGACTGCCGACTGATGAAAACGGCTTCTCCCTGGCCGCCCTGATCGTCATTCTCACGATCATCAGCATCGTCATCGCGTATACGGTGCCGACGCAGTGGTCGATCGTGTTGAAGCGGGAGCGGGACCGTCAGACGATCTTTCTGATGAAGCAATACGCGCGCGGGATTCTGCGCTGGCAGGCCAAGCACAACAACACGGCGCCGGTCAGTCTGGAACAGATGCAGGAAGCGCGGAAACCGCTCATGCTCCGCAATGGCGGCAAGTGGCCCTGCCCGCTCACCGGCAAAGAAGACGACTGGATTCTCGTCCCGGAACAGGCAGTGGCCGCCACCGGTCAGGTCATTCCCCCAGTGATCGGAACCAATCCCGCCACGAACCCGCAGCAACCGCAACAACCGCAGCAACAACAGCCGGGGGTCCGCCCTCCGAGCAAGTTGAATAAAGAGCTCTCCCCTGCGGACTACGTAGGGCCATTCGTGGGAGTCCGTCCCAACGCCTCCGGCAAGAGCTTCATCGCCCTCAATGGCGCCGAGGACTACAGCGAATGGGTCTACACCGTCCACGACCTTCGCACCGAGATCCAGGCGCGCCAGGCAGCGCTGGCCACTCCATAGAGGCAGAGCCTCTGCCCTCCGGTAACACCGACTACAATCCCCCCGAATGACTCGCAACTCAGTACCGTGCTTCAAGACCACGCTTCCCTCCGGCCTCACTGTGCTGGTGGAGACGCTTCCTTACGTCCGCTCCGTCGCGTTCGGCTACTACCTCCGCAGCGGCTCCGCGGTGGAGTCGGAGGAGCATGGAGGCGCGTCGCATTTCCTCGAGCATCTCGTCTTCAAGGGCACGCAGAAGCGAAGCACGCAGGAGATCGCACAGGCCATCGATAGTCTGGGCGGCGACGTCGATGCGTTCACCGGAAAGGAGTACACCTCCTTTTACGCGCACGTCCTCGATGAGCAGCTTTCCACCGCGCTCGACCTGCTGACGGAGATCGTCACCGAGCCGCGTTTCACGCATGACGACGTGGAGATGGAGCGCGGCGTGATCCTCGAAGAGATCAAGATGGTCGAGGACACGCCCGACGATCTCGTGCATGAAATCTTCGTCACTGCGTTCTGGCCCGATCATCCGCTGGGCCGCCCCATCCTCGGCACCGAGGAGACCATCGCCCGCCTGGCGCGCACGAAAATCATCGAGCACTACCAGGAGACTTTCCAGCCCTCGAACCTCATCTTCGCGGCGTCCGGCAACGTCACTCCCGCGGACGTGCTGCCGTTCCTCGAAAAGCATTTCCCGGTCACGTCACAGACGTCCGTCCGCCGCGAGTGGAACGCGCCCACACCGAATCAGCACGTGATCCTGCGCGAGAAGCGGGAGCTCGAACAGGTGCATCTCTGCCTCGGCTCGCGCGGCTTTCCGCAACAGGGTCACGAGCGCTATGCCGCCGCGCTCTTCAATGCCGTCCTCGGCGGAGGCATGTCGTCGCGACTCTTCCAGCGCATCCGCGAACAGGAAGGTCTCGTCTACAGCATCGCCTCGTACCACAACGGCTACCTGCACGGCGGCTACGAAGCCGTCTACGCCGCCTGCGCGCCGCGCAATCTCAAGCGCGTCCTCGACCTCACGCTCGCCGAGATGAAGAAGATCAAGACCGACGGCGCCACCGCCGAAGAACTGGCCGGCGCCAAACTGCACCTCAAAGGCTCGATCCTGCTTTCCCTCGAATCGACCACCAGCCGCATGTCCGGAATCGCCCGCCAGGAGTACTACTTCGGCCGCCAGTACACCGCCGACGAGATCATCGAGCACATCGACGCCGTCACCCTCGACGACATCCGCAACGTAGCCCGATCGATCGTCGACCCCGAATCGCTGTCGCTGACGCTGCTGGGGAATCTGAAGAATCCCGGCATCGACGCCGATCTCCTGCGCGAAGCGGTGGCGTAGATTTGCGCGAGAGCCGCCCCTCACCCTAACCCTCTCCCCTCGGCGATGAAGCCGCCGTGGGGAGAGGGAACTCGAAATACAGTCCCCTCTCCCCGCCGCAGCTTCATCGCGGTGGGGAGAGGGTAGGGTGAGGGG
>JALYJW010000053.1:0-9535 GCA_030775085.1 Acidobacteriota bacterium
ACTTCGGGACGATCGAGGAAGTGATCGTCATCCACACACGAAAAATCTCGCCGTCCGTGGTGAGGTACGCGCCATGAGATACACATCGAGATACACGTCGAGGTACACGTCTTGAGGTGGTTACGCTTCGCGATCGGACTGCTGATCGCCCTGACCCTGCACTCGCTGCTCGACAGTTTCTATCCGAACGCGCTGGCGTTCTTCAATCCGTACATCATCCTTCTCGCGTATTACTCCATGGGCGGCAACATCCTCGGCGCGATCGTGGCCGGAGTGCTCGCCGGTTTCGTGCAGGATGCGTTTTCGACCGGACCGTTCGGCCTGCACGCCTTCTCGCTCACCGTTTGCGGATATGTCATCGCCTACATCAACTCGCGCCTGGCGCTCCGCGGTACTCTGGCCTTTGGAGCTTGCCTCGGCGGCGCGGTGATCGTGAACGAGCTCGTGATCTACATCCTCGTGAGCATCCTCGTGAAGCAGCGTATCGAGAGTTTCGAACAGGCACTCCTGCTCAAGACCATCTTCACGCTTCTGTTCGGTATGTTGGTCTATCAACTGTTGACAATGTTCTTGCGTGAAGAGCCGATCGAGGCCACGCGCCGCCCCGCGGCGTGGTGACGAACCATGCGCGTATATCGAGACGATCAGAAGTTCCTGCAGTTCCGCATCAACGCCGTCCTCTGGGGCATCGTGGCGGTCTTCGTTTTTCTGGCCGGATCGTTCTGGTTCGTACAGGGCGTCCAGGCGGAGAAATATCGCGGCCTTTCCGAGGCCAATGCCCTGCGCGAGATCGAGATCCCGGCGAAACGCGGCCTGATCATGGACCGCACCGGAAAGATCCTGGCCGACAACCAGCCTGCTTACACACTGCAGATCGATCGCGTGCTCATGAAGCCGTTCGTGAAGGCAGACAAACAGCGGCGCGAGAAACTGCTGACGTTTCTCGGCAACGTGCTGGAGCTCCAGCCGGCCGAGATGACTGCGAGATGGGAAAAAGAGTCGGCCAAGCTGCCGGCAACGCAACCGTTCCCGATCGCGGAAGACCTGAGCATGGCGCAGGTGGCCAAGATTCAGGCGCAATCGGTGGCCTTCCCGGAAGTCAACGTCGTACCGGTGCAGCGCCGCAACTATCCCTACAACACGATGGCCGCGCACGTGCTCGGCTTCATCGGCGAAGTGACGGAAAAGGATCTCACGCAGAAGGAGCATGAGACGCTCGAGCAGGGCGATCTCATCGGCAAGCGCGGCGTCGAGCTGATGTACGACATGTACCTCCGCGGCAGAGACGGCGCCGAATTCTGGCAGTACGACGCGGATGGCCGCCGGCTCAGCGAATACGTTCCGGCGCGCCAGCAGCCCATCCCGGGCGACAACATCTACCTCACGATCGACTTCGAGCTGCAGCGCCGCGCTGAGCAGTACTTCATCGAGAACGAAATGGTCGGAGCGGCCGTCGCGCTCGATCCACGAAACGGTGAAGTGCTGGCCATGGTCTCCTCGCCGGCGCTCAATCCAAACGTTTACTCGAAGCGCTTCACCCCCGACGTCTACAAGACGATCACCAGCAACCCTTTCAAGATCGAGCTCAATCGCTCGATCCAGGGGCTCTACTCACCGGGCTCCGTCTTCAAGATCGTCATGGCCATGGCCGGACTCTCCGAGGGGGTGATCGGTCCCGACACGCAGTTCAACTGCGGCGGCAGCGGCGTGTTCTTCGGGCGCCGTTTCCGATGCTGGAAGAAAGAGGGTCACGGCGCCGTCGATGTCGAGCGCGCACTGAAAGTGTCCTGCGACATTTTCTTCTACCAGACCGGCGCCCGACTCGGCGTCGACAAGATCAAAGAGCACGCAAACAAGCTCACGTTCGGAGAGACCTCGCACATCGATCTCGACGGCGAGCGCGCCGGCCTCGTGCCGTCGACCGAGTGGGCGCGCACGAAACAGAACCGCAAGTGGTATCCCTCCGAAACGATCTCCGTCGCCATCGGCCAGGGTCCGCTGATCGTGACACCGTTGCAGGTTGCCAACATGACCGCGGCCGTCGCCAACGGCGGCAAAGTCTTCCAGCCGCACGTCGTCCGCTATGTCGATCGCGTGCAGAAGGACGGCTCCTATCAGCGCTTCCGCGTTCCCAGCCGCGTAATCCATGAGGTCGCGCTCGCGCCGAACGCACTGCAAGCCGTACGCACCGGATTGTGGCAAGTGGTGAACGAACAAGGCGGCACCGGCGGCAATTCACGCGTCGAAGGATTGGACATCTCCGGCAAGACCGGAAGCGTACAGGTCATCGCCTACTCGGGATGGATCAAGGCTTCATCGCTGCCGTTCAAGTATCGCGACCACGCCTGGTTCGCTTCGTTCGCACCGCGGGAGAATCCGCAGATCGTGGTGGTGGTCTTCGTCGAGCACGGCGGCGCGGGCGGTGCGGATGCTGCGCCTCTCGCGAAGCTGATGTACGAATCGCGTTTCCGCGACAAGGTCGCCGGCACGCGCCTCGACCTCAACAATCCCGAGACCCTCGAGCAGATCAAGGAAGGGGAGATGCCGCTCCCCACCACTCGATGACGGTAATGCGATGATCTTCCGCGAGCGCACATCGACGGCCATCGACCTCAACTTCCTCGGTACGGCCATCGTGCTGGCCATGATCGGTTGCCTGCTCGTCTACAGCGCCACATTCTTCAACGAGCCAAACCTCAATACTTTCAAGAAACAGATGTTGTGGGTGTTGATCGGAATCGTCCTGGCGATCGTCATCATGATGATCGACTACCACATCCTTTTCGACATCGCTCCCATCCTCTACATCATCGGGATCGTGCTGCTCATCTACCTGCTGATCTGGGGACGGGTGACCGCGAACGTCAACTCATGGATCCATATCGCCGGGTTTCAGTTCCAGCCTTCCGAGTTCATGAAAGTCTTCACGGCGCTGATGCTGGCGCGCTTCTTCGACTCGAACGATCGCGCCTATCTCGATTTCCGCTCGTTCATGATCGCCATGGGCATCATCGGACTGCCTGTAGGACTGATCATCGTCCAGCCAGACTTCGGAACGGCTGCAGCGTTCTTTCCGCTCGTGGCCGTGGCCATGTTCTTCGGAGGCATCCGGCCGCGCATCTGGCTGGCCATGATCCTGGCGGTGGTGGTCTCGCTGCCGCTGGCGTGGAGTTTTTTTCTCAAGCCGTATCAGAAAGAGCGCGTGATCATCTTTCTCAATCCGGAGCGCGATCCCCGCGGCGACGGCTACCAGATGATTCAGGCCAAGATCGCCATCGGCTCGGGCGGGATTCACGGCAAGGGATTCACGCACGGGACGCAGGGAAAGCTGGGGTTCGTGCCCGAGCATCACACCGACTTCATCTTCTCAGTGCTCGGTGAAGAGTGGGGCTTCGTCGGCGTGATCGTCGTGCTCGGCCTCTACCTTTACCTGGTCTTTCAAGCGCTCACGTTTGCCAAACATGCGCGCGACCGAGGAGGCACATTCCTCGTCATCTGCCTGACGATGTTCTTCGTCTTCCACATCCTGATCAACGTCTCGATGCAAATCGGCATCCTGCCGACCACCGGCATCCCGCTGCCGCTGATCTCGTATGGCGGCTCGTCGACGATGATGTTCTTCATCGCCGTCGGACTGATTGCGAATGTGGATCTGAGGCGGTTCGTGAATTCGTGATGGAGCAGTAGGCGAATCGTCTACTGCTTCAACTTCTCAATCTCGCGCCGGTCGCGCTTCGTGGGGCGTCCCGCTCCCCGTTCGCGGATCGAGATGTTCTCGACTTTCGGCTGCACCGGCGTCTCGTCGACATACATCGTGCGGGCGATCTCCTTCGAGACGTTCGAGATGGGAATCGACTGCACGACGACGCGGCGATAGTGCGTGCCGAGATAAAACTCCACCTCGTCGCCCGGCTTCACCGGCGCGGCAGGCTTGACCCGCTGGCCGTTGATCTTGACATGACCACCCTTGCACGCCTCCGTAGCATCCGCGCGATGCTTGAACAGACAAACGAGCTTGAGCCACATGTCGATGCGGGAGCTATCGTTGGTTGGCATCAGGGCTCCATCGTGCAACTATCGTATAATCAGCGCCTTCGGAGGATATCGATGATCAAGGCGGACATCGTCAACAAAGTGGCGGAGGCCTCGGAAATTTCGCGCGTCAAGGCGGCCCAGGCAGTCGACACCGTCATCGAAGGTCTGCGCAACGCGCTCGCCCGCGGACAGCGCATCGAGCTCCGCGGCTTCGGCGTCTTTCAGGTCAAACAGCGGAAGAAGGGCATCGGCCGCAATCCGAAAACCGGCGTCGAGGTCAAGATCCCACCCGGAAACACCATTCGGTTCAAGCCCGGAAAAGAACTAAGGAATCTGCTCTGATCCAGAACGCGCCCGCCGCTGCAGAAGAAATCTCCGAGGACGACTCGGTCAGCCCAATTCCCGCACCCGCCGCGGCTTCGCGCTTCGAACGCCTGCTCGACTCGACGCCTGCCGTGTTTGCGGCGCTTCTCCTGGTCGCGGCGATCACGCTCGGCGCGGCGTGGATCACCGTTCTTGCGCGGCAGCCGCAGGAACTGGTGGAGTCACCGGGCGCCTCCCGCGCCCACGTCGTCTTGACGCATTGGCTCGACGAAGGCTACTTCCACTACGTCGGGATGATCAACCGCGACCCGAAGAAGATGTCGCTCTATCGGAGCACGACGGGCGCGTACATGGTCAGCAGCTTCATCGTCGAAAAAATCCATGTCACGATGTTCGGCCGCTACAGCTACCGTCTGCTCGCTTTGCACAATGAAGTCGTGACCATGATCCTCTGCGCACTGGCGGGATTGCTGTCCTACCGCTTGGCCAGGCGTTTCGGTCTCGAGCCAATCCTCGCACTGGCGGCCGGCGCATCGGTGGTCATCGTCCTTTTCACGTTCCCCGAAAGCCTGCAGCTCTATTGGGAGATGACCGCGCAGTCGTACGCGCTCCTCTTTGCGCTGGTCTTTCTCATCCTCGAAGAACGCGGCCTCGATCATTCGCGGCGCACCCGTGGCCTGCTCATTGCGCAGGCGGTGGCCGTGTTCCTGATGACGGCCATGGAGATGATCTTCGGACTCTGCTTCGCCGCCTCGCTGGTCGCCGCCATCGTGTTGTTGCGCCGGGGTGAATCGTTCCGGCGATTCCTTCTGGTCGCCGTCCTTCCCTGCCTTGCGGGGCTGGCTGTGTATCTGGTGCAGGTGAAAATCGCGACGGCGCGATTCCCGGACGCGCCGACGACCGGCTCGAACATTTTGTTCCGCACCGGCCTCGACGGAGACGCGAGCGTCTACGGCGATCATCTCGACATTGCGTTGAACAGGACCATCCCGCGCGGCAACTGGGCGGCCAATCGCCAATACCTCTTTCGCTGGCCAACCGTATTTTTTCTCGGCGTCGCCTCCATCTTTGCGGTGTTGATCGCGTTCGTCCGCGGCCGTGCGCCGCGGTTCGCGCTCGAAGCGCTGGCCACGCTCACTGGCGCATGGGTTCTCTATGCAGCGGTTTTCAGCCAGTCGGTCAAAGTTCATCCGTGGCTGTTCGATCTCCTCTTGTTCGCACCGCTGGCGATTGCGCTTTTTGCAGTCGCGCCTTCGCTGCTGGAGTCGGTGACCGGCCGCACCGGCGCCATCGTCCTGGTGTTCGTATTCAGCGCGTTCTGGTATTCGCTGTTTCAGATGCGGCTCTATTCGTTGCGCTATCCAACGCTGCCGCCACCCGCCGCAAGCGCCGCGCCTCGGTGACCACTCACTCCGGCAGAGTCAGCTCGGCGCATGGACGCGGATCGGTCGTCTTGACGGGCGGCATCACCTCGTCGAGGTAGCGCCCAATCACTTCGTACCCGGCAGCGCCGATGGAGTGATTGCGGTTGGTTTCATCGACGAAGACTCGCACTTTCTTGTGAAGCGCCGCGGACGATCCTTCGAGGTACTTCACGAATGGATCGCCGGGTTGCACGCGGAAGCAGCAGGTGTCCCACTGGTTGAAGAGGTGCAGCGATCCTCGGGCACCTGCGGCAACCATGAGATCTTCGTGCGGGACGCGCGCGAAGAGAAACGGACTGGTCTGTTCGTAGTCACCGAGCTCGCTCGCTTCCCACGGGCCGTCCAGGCGCTGCGAATTGGGCCGGCCACCTGCTGCCTGCACGGCTACGTCGACCCGGGGATCGGTCGCTCCGTATAGATAGGATGTCCATCCCCCACCCGAGAAACCGATGAGCAGGATCTCCGGATCGACGGTCGAACGGGAGGCGATCGAGTCCACGATGGTCTTCATCGGAAGAAGAAAGAGT
This sequence comes from Acidobacteriota bacterium, assembly GCA_030775085.1. Taxonomy (GTDB): domain Bacteria; phylum Acidobacteriota; class Thermoanaerobaculia; order Gp7-AA8; family Gp7-AA8; genus QHVT01. Next base: position 6,311 of record JALYJW010000053.1, read on the forward strand.
GACAGGGGGCTGGTCACTCCCTCGTCGAGCCGGTACAGATCCGGGTGAATTTGGAGGTCTGCCGTCTTGTCTTCCTGATTGAGACCGGTCAGCGGCATGTCCACCGCAATCACCTGCCATCCCCGCTCGAGGAGCCAGTCGATGGTGACGGCCCCCACCTCCACCGCCGCCCCTCCATGTCCTTCGCTGTAGATCGCGTACCGGTTGTGGATGCCGCACTTCGGCAGGAACCAGGTCACTCTGCTGGCCATCCTGTCCGAGGTCGCGATCCGGAACAACTGCACACCGGCATGCTTCGTCACTTTGCCGGCGCCGCCCTCCGCCTGCGGAGCCAGCAAACCGGAATCGTTGCGCGAGAAAGGATTGTCAGCGGCCCAGATTTGCCTGCGTGCTTCCTCGCGAGAGGCCGCAGGATCTGGGTAGGGGTGATCGGCAAATACGTTGTCGCCGGAGCGTAGCAGCAGCATGCGATGCGCTCCGTCGGCAGTTGTGTACAAGCAATCCGGCACGTCCGCGTCCCATGTGGTGACCGGCTGATTGCGGCAGCGCAGTGTTCGAGGATCGACATGATTCCCGGCGAGCCAGGCGTCGAACGCCGGCTTGGAGCAGAAATAGCTGGTGCTCAAATCCCACGTCAGATAGGGCGACCAGACGCATTTGTTTCGTGGATGAGGAGTGGCCGTGACGAGATGGCTTCGGCTCACCACTCGAGCTCCGTCGAGCGCCTCGACCTGGACTGTGTACGGAACACCATTCTGCAATCCGGCCAGGGAACGCGTCCATCGAGAGCGAACGGTCACCTCGTCCCAATTCGTCCCCGCGCTCTCCTTCCATTTCACGCGGTGCTCGCCAAGCCAGGCGTTGCCCCACGTCACGAAGATCTCGCCGTCCTGTGATGCCGCCGTCATCGGCAGCGGTTTCGCGGCCGGACTGGTTTCAGGAAGGCCTGAGCGACCGCATCCAATCACAAGGAGCAGAGCCAGCCTGCAAGAGAGGCGAGCTCGGGAACGGTTGGCGGTCGAGGGTTTCACAGGAATCATCCGAGCGCGAGACGCATCGAATCCACGACCGAGCTCACGTCCTCTCTGGTCATGTCCGCCCACAGAGGTAGACGCAGGAGTCTGTCACTGAGGTCCTCCGTCACCACCAGCGATCCCGACGGACGCCCGTAACGAATCCCGGCCGGTGAGTTGTGCAGCGGGACGTAGTGAAAGACGGCGCTCACCCCTTTTTTCTTGAGCGCATCGATGAGGTCGGCCCGCTGCTGCAGCGACGGCAGCAGCACGAAATAGATGTGCGCGTTTCCGCCGCCCGTCCTGGGTCGCACCAGCAGGCCTTCGTTCTCGAGCGACTCCAGCGCTTCGTGGTACCAATCCCAGACTCTCCGGCGCGCGGCGGTGATCTCGACACTTCGTTCCAGTTGTGCGAGCAGAAAGGCGGCGGTGAGCTCACTCGGCAGGTACGACGAACCGATCTCGACCCAGGTGTACTTATCGACCTGTCCGCGATGAAAGCGGCCGCGGTCGGTCCCCTTTTCACGAACGATCTCGGCCCTCTCGATGAGCTCGGGATCATTGACGAGAAGGCACCCGCCCTCGCCTGACGTCACGTTCTTCGTTTCGTGAAAGCTGAGCGCCCCCATCTCTCCGATACTGCCGAGAGGACGGCCGCTCCACTCGCCGTGCAGCGCCTGGGCGGCGTCTTCGATGATCAAGGCGTTCGAATTCCGGCCGATCTCGAGCAAAGCATCCATGTCGCAGGCGATACCTGCGTAATGAACCGGCACGATCGCGCGGGTTCGCGCGGTAACAGCCTCTTTCACCCGCTCGGGATCGAGATTCATCGTGTGCGGCTCGATGTCGACGAAAACCGGTGTCGCGCCGCGCAGCGCAAATGCATTTGCGGTGGAGGCGAAAGTGAACGACGGCATGATGACCTCGTCTCCCGGCCCCATGTCGGCGAGGATGGCCGCCATCTCCAGCGCCGCAGTGCAGGAGTGTGTCAGGAGCGCTCGCACCGAGCCAATCGACTTTTCGAGCCACGCCTCGCAGCGTTTGGTGAAGGCCCCGTCGCCGCCGAGGCGATTGCTGTCGATGGCCTCGCGGATATACTCGATCTCGCGTCCCGTCACATGCACGCGAGTGAACGGAATGCTGTCATTCTGCATGCACATCCTCTTCGAGAACATCGAACGCCGCGCCGAGTCTCTCGCGCACGATGAACGCCGGCCGCTGCTTCACTTCATCGACGATGCGCGCCAGATAGAAGCCGAGCTTCATCGACTGCAGCGTTTCCGTCAGCCGGCCGTGCAACTCGTCGAGACACAATTCGGCGCCATAAACGAGGGTGACGACGGAGAAACCGAGCACCATTCGAGGATAGACGACGCTATCGAAGAGGGGAAGCAGCGCAGGCGAATATTCCGAGGGCACCCATCGCGAGCGCTTGCCAGAGTTTTGCGCCGATCCTCGAAATAACCGTACTTCTTCCGCTGGACGTGGGTGTTTCATCCTCGCGGGTGTTTCATCCTCCCGTCCACTCCGGCGTGCTGATCGGATTGCTTCGTGGTCGCGCTCCACGCATCGCGCTGGAGGCGTTGGCCGGACTGACCGGAGCGTGGCAGTCTTGACCCGCTGGCCGTTGATCTTGACGTGACCGCCCTTGCACGCCTCCGTAGCATTCGCGCGATGCTTGAAGAGACAGACGAGCTTGAGCCACATGTCGATGCGGGAGCTCAGAGCTCCATCGTGCAGTCAGCGCCTTCGGAGGATCTCAGATGATCAAGGCGGACATCGTCAACCAAGTGATCGTCAACAAAGTGGCGGGAGGCCTCGGAAGTTTTCTCGCGTCAATGCGGCTCAGGCAGTCAACACCGTGATCGAAGGCCTCCGCAACGCGCTCGCCCGCGGACAGCGCATCGAGCTCCGCGGCTTCGGCGTCTTTCAGGTCAAACAGCGGAAGAGGGGCATCGGCCGCAATCCGAAAACCGGCGTCGAGGTCAAGATCCCACCCGGTAACGCCATTCGGTTCAAGCCCGGAAAAGAGCTGCGGAACCTGCTGTAACGCAAAGAAGGAAAATCACCGTTCGGTGAACAAGCAGCAAACCGGTCGCGGGTCGCGCAACAACTGTCCCTGAGTTTCGTCTTAGAAAACAGGAAAGAGCACACCCGCCGCATCGCACCAACCCCGACGATGCACCGGCCCACCCCCATATCCCCTCCGGGC
>JALYJW010000053.1:9545-36938 GCA_030775085.1 Acidobacteriota bacterium
ACGCAACAGGCTGCGCGTCGGCGGCCGACGGTGTTTGAAATTGGGACGTCACTTCTGCTCAATTGCACGTGGCACCTCGTCCGGAACGAGCCCAGCATCAGGCTGCCGGCAGACGCTCACGTTCTGATTCGCGCTGTCGCGATGTATGCGACACTACCCCGCTGATATTTGCTCGTGGAAGCTTCACACGTCGCTGTCTGGTACGATGGTCCAGTGTATCGCAACGCAGTAGAGCTAGTTCTTCGTCAATTTTCACCTGGAAACAAGGAGAACACTTTGTTCAAGCAACGTCTAATACTCGCCTTGGCTACGGCCATCGTCCTCGGCGTTCACCCTGAAGCCGTTCAAGCACAGATTCCGCGAACCGAGGCCGTTCCGGACAGCCGTCCCGTTCCTGCAGGTCCGGTCACGGAAGCTTCGGGTGCTGGGACTCAGAATCAAATTGCGATATGGACTGACGGCGCCGGAACGCTGGGAAACTCGTCAATCGCCGAAGTTGCCGGCAATATCGGCTTTTTTACAGCCAGCCCGACGAACAGGTTTCACGTCTTTGCCCCCGCCACGTCGGACGTCTTCGCCGGTATGGGAGTCCACACCGAGACCGGGCCGTCGTTCAACTTTGGATATTCAGGAACGTCCTTTGGACGTGCTTCGGGCTTTCTCAACGTCCGCCCGGATGGTTTGGCGATCGCGCCTAATCCGTCCCTGCGTTTCCTGACGGCAAACGTGCAGCGAATGATCATCACGAACATCGGACGCGTTGGAATTGGGACGACGAGTCCCCAGTACACGTTGGATGTTGCCGGCTCGGGGCATTTTCTGAACGACCTCACGGTCGATGGAAACATCGCCGCGAAATACCAGGATGTCGCTGAATGGGTACCGAGCGACAGCAACCTGTCCGCCGGCACGGTCGTTGTGATCAGCACCAAGGAAACCAACGAAGTAACGCCATCGGAACGGTCCTACGACACGCGAATCGCCGGAGTCGTCTCGGTACAACCTGGAATCGCGCTCGGCACGAGGGGCGAAGGGAAGTATCAGATCGCAACACTGGGTCGCGTCCGAGTCAAAGTGGACGCACGGCAAGCGCCCATTCGCATCGGCGATCTGCTCGTGACAAGCGATACACCAGGTGTGGCCATGAAGTCTGTCCCCCTTTCGCTTTCTGGCGTCGAGATTCATCGGCCGGGAACCTTGCTTGGAAAAGCTCTCGAGTCGCTCGAGTCCGGCCAAGGAGAGATCCTTGTGCTCCTGAGTCTGCAGTAACGCTCAGTCTCATATTGCGGCACGGCGTTGGGGTTGAACGCCGTGCTGCGAGGAGGTCTGCTCAGGCACTGCACTACAATGCGCGCCGTGCCTGAGCAGACCGTCCTCGTTCTCGATTTCGGCTCCCAATACACGCAGTTGATCGCCCGGCGGGTGCGCGAAAATCGCGTGTACTCGGTCGTGCATCCATTCGACTTCCCTGCCGACAAAATCCGCGAGCTCGCGCCGAAGGCGATCATCCTTTCGGGCGGTCCGGAGTCCGTTTACTCCGAGGCTGCGCCATATTGCTCGCGCGAAGTCTTCGAGCTCGGCATCCCGATCCTCGGCATCTGTTACGGCATGCAGCTCACGGCGTTCCTCCTCGATGGAAAAGTCGAGGCGGCCTCGGAGCGCGAATATGGCCGCGCCGAGATTGACGTTACCGCCGAGTCTCCGCTCTTCGCGGGCACTCCGAAGCATCAGCAGGTCTGGGCCAGCCACGGCGATCGCATCCTCAGCGCACCTTCAGGATTCCGCACCACCGCTTCTTCTCCCAACGCACCGATCACCGCCTTCGAGCATCGAGAACGCGGTTGCTTTGGAATCCAGTTTCATCCCGAGGTCACGCACAGCGAAGCGGGCGCGCAGATCATCCGCAACTTCCTGTTCGACATCGCCGGCTGCGCGCCATCGTGGGACCTCGGCGATTACCGCAGGCGCAAAGTCGAAGAGATCCGCCAGCAGGTCGGCGACCGCAGAGCCATCGCAGCGGTGAGCGGCGGTGTCGACTCGACCGTGGCCGCGCTCCTGGTCGCGGAAGCGATCGGCGACCGGCTCACCGCGATCTTCGTCGATAACGGCGTGCTGAGAAAGCAAGAGTCCGTGCAAGTCGGTTCGCGGTTGAGCGATCGCCTGGGTCTTCACTTCGTACAGGTCGATGGACGTGAGCGCTTCTATCAAAAGCTGGCCGGAATCGAAGATCCGGAAGTGAAGCGGAAGCGGATCGGAAACGAGTTCATCGCCGTCTTCGAAGAGGAAGCGAAACGCATCGCGGACGTCGAGTTCCTCGTGCAGGGAACGCTCTATCCCGATGTAATCGAGTCGGTGTCGATCAAAGGACCTTCGGCCGTCATCAAGACGCACCACAACGTCGGCGGCCTGCCGGAAAAAATGGGGCTGAAGCTGATCGAGCCGGTGCGCGAGCTTTTCAAGGACGAGGTCCGTCTCCTCGGCATCGAGCTCGGACTGGAAGAAGAATTCGTCTGGCGTCATCCGTTTCCCGGCCCCGGCCTGGCCGTGCGCATCCTCGGCGAGGTCAACGCCGAGCGCGTAGAGATCCTGCAGAATGCCGACGAGATCGTGATCGAGGAGATCCGCAGCGCCGGTCTCTATCGCCAGATTGCTCAGGCCTTCGCCGTGCTGCTGCCCGTGAAGAGCGTCGGCGTCATGGGCGATGAGCGGACGTACGAGAACGTCTGCGCCATTCGCGCCGTAGCCACCACCGACTTCATGACCGCCGACTGGTTCCGCATGCCCCACGACGTCCTTGACCGCATGGCGCGACGGATCGTCAATGAAGTTCGCGGGATCAACCGCGTCGTCTACGACATCTCCTCGAAACCGCCGAGCACCATCGAGTGGGAGTGAGTGCCAGTGTGTGCCAATCGCCCGGATGTGGAAACAATCTTCCGAAATTAGGGTGTAAAAGCGATTGCCTCTCGTCGTATAGTGTCCCATCCGCGTCTTGAACAGAAATGAAACACGAACGCAGGCCCCCGGCGTAGCGGGGGTAGTCATGCTCGGCAACGCCGAAGCGTGACGTTCAACCAAGAGGAGGCAGATCATGACTTTCACCCGATCCCCCATCTTCAGAATCGTCGTTGCACTGACCGTACTTGCAATTCCCGTGGCCTCGTTCGCCGCGGATGACGTCGGCTTAGCCTACGGCGGCGGCGCATCGATCGAATGGTCGGTGAGCGGTACCAACCATGACGCCGTCGAGCTGACGGTCGTCGCGCCGAGCGGCGAAGTGACCGTCAGACGCTTCCTGGCAGGACGCACTCCTTCGTTCCGCCTGATCGATCTCGGCGGCGACGTGGCCGACGGCCAGTACAACTTCCGGGTCGTCACGGTCCCGAAAGTCTCGGCCGACCTGAGAAGCAAACTCGATAAGGCGCGTGCGGGCAACGACGATGCAGCCGCGCGAAAGATCCTCCGGGAATCCGGCATTTCGGTAGCCGAGCGTTCCGGCGCGTTCACGATCAAAAACGGCTCGATCGTTTCGCCGAACCTCGTGGAGTCGGGTTCGAGCGCAACCGGAGCGCGCGAGATCACGACCGATGCCGTGATCAAACGTGGTCCCGCGGTCGAGGACCAGGTCATCGCCGATGACCTCATCGTGCAGGGAAGCATCTGCGCCGGCTTCGACTGCGTGAACAACGAGAGCTTCGGCTTCGATACGATTCGCCTCAAAGAAAACAACACGCGTATCAAATTCGAAGACACGTCGGTCGGCGCCTTCCCGACCAACGACTGGCAGCTCACCGCCAACGATTCGGCCAGCGGTGGTGCAAGCAAATTCTCCGTCGAAGACATCACCGGCGTGAAAGTGCCGATGACCATCACGGCCGGAGCGGCGACGAATTCAATTTTTGTCGACAGCACAGGCCGCGTCGGCTTCCGCACCTCGACGCCGGTGCTCGACCTGCACGTCAACACCAGCAACACCCCGGCAATCCGCCTCGAGCAGAACAACTCCGGCGGCTTCACCGCACAGACCTGGGACATCGCCGGCAACGAAGCAAACTTCTTCATCCGCGACGTAACGGGCGGCTCGCGCCTCCCGTTCCGCATCCGTCCGGGCGCGCCTACGAGCTCGGTCGACATCAGCGCAGATGGTGACGTTGGTATCGGCACGGCCAGCCCTGATGTGAAACTTCACGTCTTTGCGGGCGCCACCTCCGATGTGTTCGTCGGCCTCGGCCCCGACCCGAACAACGACAACTCAACGCCGGAATCGGCGCTGAACATCGGCTACGGCGGTAGCACCTTCGGGCGCGCAGCCGGCTTCCTCAATGTTCGCCCTGACGCCAGCGCCAGTGCTCCGAACCCGTCGCTGCGATTCATGACTGCGAACACGGTGCGCATGATCATCGACAACGAGGGATTCATCGGCATTGGCACGACAGCCAACCCCGATGCTCCGATCCACTACACGAACGGCGGCACGCAGGCTCGCCTGACCACCGCCGGGGTGTGGACGGATGCCTCTTCTCGCGCTGCCAAGGAGCACATCGAAACCCTGTCCGTGGATGATGCGATGAAGGCACTCCATGAGCTCCAGCCGGTGACCTACAACTACAAGGTACTCCCGGAGGATCCCAAAGTCGGGTTCATCGCAGAGGACGTTCCGGCCATCGTAGCCACGCCGGAGCGCCAGGGCCTCAGCGCGCTCGACATCGTGGCCGTGGTGACCAAGGTCGTTCAGGAACAGCAGAAGACGATCGATCAGCTCAATCAGCGCATCGACGAGCTCGAGAAGTTCCAGAAGAACCAGTAGCTGACGAACCGATTCACTCTTGAAACGGCCGCCTGTTTCCAGGCGGCCGTTTTGTTTTTACCAGTGTGGTGATACGCTCGTCGGCCTCATCGAATGCGGCTGACATTTCTCAATCGACGGAATCTCAGCTTGCTCCTCCTGGCGCTTCTGCTCCCCGTTACGGCGGTGGTGGTCTTCGGGCCCTTCTATCAGACCAACGACGACGTCGCCATGCGGCTGCTGGCCGAAGGCACCTTCGTCCCGCAAGGCCAGCCTCTCCCATTTCTCATGCACGTCAACGTCATCGTCGGACGCCTCCTGAGCTTCGCCTACGGTCTCACGCATGCGCTGCCGTGGTATGACCTGTTGATGGGCGCAGGCATGACGGCGGCGGCCGGGGCACTGCTCTACGTCTGGGGAACCTCGGGCCATCAGCTGGAGATCGTCTGGGCCTTCCTTTTTGCTGTCTTCTTTCTGCTACCTTCATTCGTGCACGTGCAGTTCTCGCTGGTGGGATTGGGCTGCGCCGCCGCGGGAATGGTCATGCTGGTCCGTGCGCTTGCGGAGCCGATCGCCGTGCGCGACTTCCGTCTCTACCTCCTGTCTGGAACGAGTCTGCTGGTCTGGGGGGCAATGATCCGCTTCGAGGGCGCGGTCCTGATGATCCTCCAGGGCGCGATCCTGGCGCTGCCGTTCGTCATTGCCGCGTGGCGTGCTCCGGAACAGCGTCCGCGCGTGCGCCTTACGGTGCTGGCCAGCTTCGCGGCCGGCCTGCTGATCGTGCTTTCGTTTGCGCTGAATCAATACGTTTACGCGAAGGCGACGGGATGGCGCGACTTCTATGAGTACAACCTCCGGCGATCGCGCATCAATGAGTACATCACACCGGAGCGCATTACGCCGGAAGCCGTCCAGCGGATGGCGACACAGGTCGGATGGAGCAGCACCGACTTCACGCTGTTCCGCAATTGGTTCTTCACGGATCCGAATCTCTATAGTCTCGCCAAAGTCCGGCAGGCCGAAGAGCTTTTCTACGGAGCCTCCGACAAGCCGACCGAAGAATCACGCGCCGGCCGCATGAAGAGAGGCGTCGAACTGGCCAGGAACTTCTTCGTCGAGATGCGGCTGGCCTTCCTATTCATGCTGGCCTATGTACTGGCACGCGGAGCGAGTGTGCGGCTCCTACTCTATTTCGTCGGCATCACATTGATGATCGCCGTGTTGATTGCAGGAATTACGCTGGCACTGAAGGCCCCTCCGGACCGCATCTTCTGGCCGATGTTGCTCCTCGGAGCGTCGGTGCTGCCCATTGCTTCCCGCCGCTGGGGACAGCCCGTGCATCCCGCGATGGTGGCCGGAGCGACTCTCCTGGCCTGCTATGTCGCCGGTTCATCGGTCCTTGCCTTGTGGAAGCAGGCCGCTGAACGGCGGGGCGCCGCGGTGACCGCAAGACAGGACGCCCAGGGGCTCAAAGCCACCGGAGCGACATTCTTCGTGCTGCACGGCAACGCATTTCCGTATGAGGACTACTGGCGCCCTCTGCTCGTGGAGAAGACCCCGTTTCCGTTCGTGGCGCTCGGCGTCAGTGCACGCACCCCACCCGTTCAGGACTCACTGCGGCGCACCGGCCGCATCGACCTTCCGCTTTCACTGTGCACGGAGCCCGGCCTGCTCATCGTCGCGCCGGCGTACATCCCGCAGTTGCTGACAACGTTCGTTGCCGAGCATCACGGGACCACCGTCCGGTTCGAGACTGCGTTCGAGGGTCAGCGATTCACGGCATGGAAGTGCACCGCCTCAGCGGAAAACGCTGCCGACAACGACGCCGGCCACGATCAGTAGTACGCCGGCGACTTTCGCGGGCGTGATCTGTTCGCCGAACAGCGCCGCGCCCAGCAACATGACCAAGATGAAGTTGAGGCTCATGAAGGGGTAGGCACGGCTGATCTCCAGCCCGGTCAAAGCCGTGATCCAGCTAACCGCGGCCAGCGTCGCCGCGATGAAACAGCTGACGAACCATGGATTGACGATCACGCGGCCGAGATACGCAAGACGCCCGTCCCAGTCGCCTGGCAGAGTGCCGAGCTGACGAGTGGCCAGCTTCGCGGCGATCTGACCGAAGACCGTGAAAAGAATGCAGAGCGCGATGCCCATTTTATAGATCATTGCGAGAACCTCATTGTTGCCAGATGTAGTCGCGCGCACGATCGCCGGTCATGAACAAGAGATCGAGCACGGTAACATGCGGTTCGTATTGTCCGTGAAGCTGCCGGTATTCGGGATAGTCATATTCCATCCACTCGAGCGCCACTCCAGACGCTTCGAACTGCCGTGCATCGATATACGCGCGCGCACTGGGGCCGCTCAGATAATGAGTGGCACCCACTTTGCCGAGGACGTCGAGCAAACGATCTGTCTTGGCGCCGGCCGCGCCCAATGCTGACGATCGAAGAAACATTGTGTGCGAAATGCCCAGCATGCCGGCGATGTCTCGGACCATAGAGATCGTCAGATCCGCCAACATCGTCGGCGGGTCCGTATAGACGCGTTCCAGCCAGCCCGCGTAGTGGTCAAAGAAGGGCGCCTTTCCGTACAGCCGGCTGAGCGTCTCCAAGTGTTGTCGAGGCCACTCCCGATTCGCGGTGCGAATCGTGTTGATCGGCAATCCCTCCGTCTGCGCACCGCGAGCATGGACGGGAATGGTCAACCATTGCGTGCCCTGTGGAGTCTTCACTCGATTGCGGTTTCGCCAGCCGCGGCGGTCGTACTGAACATCGTCATAGAAGATGAACAAGTCCACGCGCCGGATGAGATCGAAGTATCCCCGCCAGGGGATGTACGAGGGTTGGACGATCGCGCAACGCACCGGTAAAAGGCTACCACGGGGGCTCACTCTTTCCCCGGCCCGTCCCGTCAGCTATGCTCGTCGGCGGCATGACCAGAAAAGTGCTGATCTTCGGCGTTGGGGACTTCGCCCGTGTGGCCTGTTTCTACCTCGAGCACGACTCGCCCTTGGAAGTGGCCGCTTTTACGGTGCATGACCGCTTCATCACCGCGAAAGAGCTGATGGGACGGCCGGTCGTAGCATGGGAGACCGCCGGGGAGACGCACCCGCCATCCGAGTACGACATGTTCGTGGCCGTGGGATACAGCAAGGTCAACCGGAACCGGGCGCTCATCTTCGAGGAGGCCAGCGCGGCGGGATACGAGATGATCACGTACGTCTGCTCGAAAGCCACGATCTGGCCGGACCTTACGGTCGGTAAGGGCTGCTTCATCTTCGAGAACAACGTCATCCAACCCTTCGTCCGGATCGGCTCCAATACCGTGCTCTGGAGCGGGAATCACATCGGTCATGACTCCACCATCGGAAGCAACGTTTTCATCACCTCACACGTGGTGATCTCCGGAAACTGCGTCGTCGGCGACAACACGTTCATCGGTGTGAATGCCACGGTGAGGGACGGCATCACCATCGGACGCGACTGCGTGGTCGGCGCGGGAACAGTCGTCCTGCGGGACGCGCCGCCGGAGTCCGTGTATAAGTCGATCAGCACGCCGGCGGCTACGATCGCAAGCGGCGACCTTCGGAGGATCTGAATTGCCGCCCCAATTGGCGATCGTCAGCCCGGTATACAAAGCGGAAGGCTGCATCGACGAGCTTCATCGGCGACTCACCGCCGTCCTGCGCGAGATGCAGGTCAACTACGAGATCATTCTCGTCGACGACGGCAGCCCGGATCGATCCGCTGAAAAGCTCGAGCAGATCGCCACTTCCGATTCGCACGTCATGGCAGTGCTGCTGAGCCGGAACTTCGGCCAACACGCGGCCATCCTGGCCGGTCTTTCGCAATCGCGCGCGGACGCTGTCGTGGTGATGGACTGCGACCTTCAGGATCGGCCAGAAGACATCCCTCTGCTCTACGCGAAAGTCCTCGAAGGATTCGACGTTGCCATCGCCAGGCGTCACCGCCGGCAGCATTCGTGGTTCAAGCGCGCGACGTCGAGGCTATGGTTTGCGCTATTGAACCTTCTTACGGACTCACCTACCGATCCCGCGGCGAGCTCGTTTTCAATCGTCACGCGTCAAGTCGTCGACGAACTGGCGACGATGCCCAACCGACATTCACATTTTCTCTTCGTGTTGCAATGGCTGGGTTTTCGGCAGACCTATGTCGACGTCGAGCATGATCGGCGGTTCGACGGGAAGAGCTCTTATACCGTCTGGCGACTGATGACTCATGCGATGACGGGCATTACCGCGCACTCCACGCGGCTTCTCCATCTCAGCATTTACGCGGGGTTTTCGTTTTTTGCGCTGGCCGTCATGCAGTTCGCGTATGTGCTCTATCGAAAGCTGATGGATGGGATCGGTGTGGCCGGCTGGGCCAGCGTAATGGCCGCAGTCTGGCTGATGGGTGGTGCTCTTCTTTTCTCACTCGGCGTCATTGGTATCTACCTGGGGCGCATCGTAGAGGACGTCAAAGGCCGGGCGCCCTTCATTATTCGCCGCCGCATCCGATCCGAGGCGCCGTGATGCGGTGGCATAAACTCGGGCGTGTTTTCTGTCCGGCAGGCGAAAGCGACTGGATGCAATCCCACGCCGCAAACTGCGCGGCACTGCGGCTGGATGCGAATCGTTACAGGATCCTGTTCAGCACGCGTGATACTCAGAACAGGGCCAGTGTCGGGTGGGTCGAGATCGATCTGCGCGATCCAACCAAGGTCCTCACGGTCTCGCCAGAACCGACGCTGCAACCCGGACCTGTCGGCGCATTCGACGATAGTGGCGTGTCCCTCGCGTGCATTTTGACCGAGGGCGCTCTTACCTATCTTTACTACACTGGTTGGAATCTGGGAGTCACTGTACCTTGGCGCAACAGTATCGGACTGGCGGTGAGCACCAGCGGCCAACCCTTCGAACGCGTTTCGCCGGCGCCTGTTCTCGACCGCAACCACGTCGACCCGTTTTCGCTCTCCTATCCTTTCGTGATGCATGATGCGAGCGGTTGGCGCATGTGGTACGGCTCAAACCTGCGATGGGGACCCGAGCAGAAGGACATGGATCATGTGATCAAGTACGCCGCGGGAGTCGATCCCGAGAAGTGGTCTCCGACCGGAATCACCTGCATCGGCATCGAGCGGAGCGATGAGTTTGCATTCTCACGCCCCTGCATCGTGCGGGACGGAAGCGTCTGGAAGATGTGGTACTCGTATCGCGGCGCGAGCTACCGCATCGGCTATGCCGAATCGGCCGACGCCGTCCACTGGACACGCCAGGACACGCTCGTCGGGATTGCTCCGAGTCCCGGCGGGTGGGATTCCGAATCCGTCGAATATCCGTGGGTCTTCGACCACGATGAGGACCGCTACATGCTCTACAACGGCAACAGATACGGTTTGACCGGGTTCGGGCTGGCTGTGCTCGAGAGCGATTGACTCGTCGGCACCTGTTACCGGCGGATCGTCCGAAGAATGGTCGAGATCGCGTCAGTGGTGTCGATGTCCGCCGCCCAGCCGGTGTTCTTCTTTACGCCGCTTTGTTCAGCCAGGCCGTGTTCATACCCCTATCTCTACGACGTCATGCTCTTCGCGCCGCTGATGCTCGCGCTTCTGGTATCGGGCCGTCCCTGATCGAAAAGCCCACCGGAAAACAGGGCCTCGCGGTCGCGACCATCGTTTTCTCGCCCCATGGGTTTCGACGGTGCAGATGCGACGCCATGTTAGGCAGTACCCGCGCCTCCTTGAAAAAGCGCAGCAGTAGTGTGGTCATGTCCCCAGCTACAATGCGCGGCCCATGCTGAAAAGCGCACCGATCCTGATCCCTCCCTACGGCAGCTCTCTCGTCGATCTTCTCGAGCCTGCTGACTCGGCCGCCGAGCTGGCGCGCTACGCTTCCACGCTTCCCTCGATCACGCTTTCTGAGCGCGCGTCGTGCGATCTGGAGCTTCTGGCCACGGGTGCGTTTTCGCCGCTCGATCGGTTCATGGGTCGCGCTGATTTCGAGGGCGTCGTCGAGGAGATGCGGCGGGCGGACGGGACGCTGTTCCCGATTCCGGTCACGCTTCCGGTCGCGGAGCAGCCGGAGTTGGGGAGCGATGTCGCGCTGCGCGGTTCGGACAACTCGGTCCTGGCGGTGATGACGGTCGAGGAGATTTTCGAGTGGGATGTCGATGCCGTGGCGTCGAAGGTGTTCGGGACGAGCGATCGCCGGCATCCGCTCGTGGCCGAGATGGAGGGGTGGGGGCGGTTCAACATTAGCGGCCGGCTGCGCGTGCTGAAGCTTCCGGCGCGGCACGACTTCCGCGATCTGCGGCGCACGCCGTCCGAGGTGCGGGCGCTGCTGGAGGAACGGGGGCGGGCGAATGTCGTGGCGTTTCAGACGCGCAATCCAATGCATCGCGCGCATGAGGAGCTGGTGCGGCGCGCGGCCGAGGCGGTTGACGGTGTGTTGTTGATTCATCCGGTCGTGGGGATGACAAAGCCCGGCGACGTCGATCACTTCACGCGCGTGCGCACGTACGTCGCGCTGACGCAACACTACTTCGAGCCGGATCGCGTGGTGCTATCGCTGCTGCCGCTGGCCATGCGCATGGCCGGTCCGCGCGAGGCACTGTGGCACGCCATCATCCGCCGCAATTACGGTGCAAATCACTTCATCGTCGGCCGCGATCACGCCAGCCCCGGCGTCGACTCGACCGGACGTCCTTTCTACGGGCCGTACGACGCGCAGGAGCTCATGGCAAAACACGAAGCCGAGCTCGGGATGACGATGGTGCCATTTCAGGAGCTGGTCTACGACGAAGCTCACGATCGCTACGAGGAAGCGTCGAAGCTTCCCGCGGACGCGAAAGTGCGCTCGCTCTCCGGAACACAAGTGCGCGATGAATATCTGGCCAAGGGCCGCGCGCTTCCGGAGTGGTTTACCCGACCGCAAGTCGCGGCAATCCTTGGCGAGACCTATCTGCCGCGACATCGACAGGGCTTCTGCATCTGGTTCACGGGTCTGAGTGGCGCCGGCAAGTCGACGACCGCGAACATCCTCGTCAGTCTTCTCCTCGGCCATGGCAGGCAGGTCACGCTGCTCGACGGCGATGTGGTGCGTACTCATCTCTCGAAGGGGCTGGGCTTCTCGAAGGAAGACCGCGATACCAACATCCTGCGCATCGGCTTCGTCGCCGCGGAGATCGTACGCCACGGCGGCGCCGTCATCTGCGCCGCCATCAGTCCCTACACCGCGACGCGCAATGAAGTGCGGTCCATGGTCGGATCCGACGCATTCATCGAAATCTTCGTCGACACGCCGCTCGAAGTCTGCGCCTCGCGCGATGAAAAAGGCTTGTACGCGAAAGCGATGCGCGGCGAAATCCGGGGCTTCACCGGCGTCGACGATCCGTACGAGCGACCGGCTGCTCCGGAACTGACGATCGACACCGTCACCACCAGCGCCGATGAGAACGCACACGCAATCATCGCGTACCTGCGCAAAAGCGGCTTCGTGCGCTAGCCCAACGGGAGGCCTCCGGCGCAAAAAAACGGGGCGCCGTCGGAAGAACGGCGCCCCTGGAGGAGCAGTGATCCCGGGTCCCTCTCCCCAGGATCGCCGGCGCATATGAGGGATGCGCCTCGCCGGGCAAGCCCGGCATA
This sequence comes from Acidobacteriota bacterium, assembly GCA_030775085.1. GTDB lineage: Bacteria > Acidobacteriota > Thermoanaerobaculia > Gp7-AA8 > Gp7-AA8 > QHVT01. The sequence goes on from JALYJW010000053.1 coordinate 21,979, forward strand.
GAAAAGCCTCAGTCGCTCAAATTGCGGATCACCGTCGGAATATCGAGGTCATTGCCGAAATCACTCGACGCCATCGGCCCGAAACCACCGGAACCGTCGGCGCGCGTGAAGCCTCTTCGAAAAAATGGTGGATCGTAGATCTCGCCCTCCGCGCCGATCTGCTGCGGCGCAGGCTCGGCTTCGTGCTGCGCGGCGATCTCCTTCGGCGCGAATGGACGGAACGGCACTCCGTTCGATGCCTGTGCGTGCCCGCGCGGCGCTGCATTTGCGCCGAGCGATTCGCCGCGCGAGTTGAGCAGGCCTTTCGTGGCCGCATCGAAGCCGGTGGCGATGACCGTGACCTTCACTTCGTCCTTCATGCGCGGATCGATGACGGTGCCGAAGATGATGTTCGCTTCTTCGTCCGCCGCTTCCTGAATGATCGACGCCGCTTCGTGGACTTCGAACAGCGTCATGTCGGCGCCGCCGGTGATGTTGATCAGCACGCCCTTGGCCCCTTCGATCGAGGCTTCCTCGAGCAGCGGCGAGGAGATGGCGCGCTGCGCGGCTTCGACAGCGCGATGCTCGCCGGACGAGACGCCGGTGCCCATGAGCGCCATGCCCATGCCGTGCATGATCGTCTTCACGTCGGCGAAGTCGAGGTTGATCTCGCCGGGAACGGTGATGAGATCGGAGATGCCCTGCACGGCCTGCCGCAGGATGTCGTCGGCGATCTTGAAGGCGTCGTTGAGCGAGGTGCCGCGCTCGACGAAATTCAGCAGACGCTCGTTCGGAATGGTGATGAGCGTGTCGACCGTGTCGCGCAGCGAGCGAATGCCTTGCTCGGCCTGCACGCGCCGGCGCTTTCCTTCGAAGCCGAACGGCTTCGTGACGACGGCCACCGTCAACGCTCCGAGCTCCGCCGCCAGCGAGGCGATGATCGGCGCGGCGCCGGTGCCGGTGCCGCCACCCATGCCGGTGGTGATGAAGATCATGTCGGCACCGCTGAGCGCTTCGAGGATCCGTTCCGTGTCTTCCAGCGCGGCCTGCTTGCCGACTTCGGGATTCGCGCCGGCGCCGAGGCCTTTGGTGAGCTTGCCGCCGATCTGAATCTTCACCGGCGCGAGCGAGGTGCGCATAGCCTGCAGGTCTGTGTTGGCGACGAGGAACTCGACGCCTTTGATGCCTGCCTGGATCATCCGGTTGACGGCGTTCCCACCACCCCCACCAACCCCAATGACCTTGATCTTCGCGCCGAGGTGCAGCTCTTCGGTGAGCGTGACCGCGAGTGCTCCGTCGCCAGGTCGTTCGTCAAATATGATCATTTACCGTCTCCCGGAATGGTACTCATTCTTGTGATGCGTTCCAAGTAATTTCTAAATGCAATCTTTTACGTCGATGCGAACCATGACCTGAACGAGTCCGCCACTTTGGCCAGCCCCTTGCGCGGACGCCGCGTCCGCACCTTGGCCTGATTGCGCAATCCCCACAGCAGCAGCCCCGCCGCGGCCGCCCACTCCGGGCCGCTGACCGTATCGGCCAGTCCGCCGAAGCCGCGCGGCACGCCTTTGCGCGCCGACTGATCGAACACCTGCTCGACCATCTCCACCATGCCTTCCATCTCCGCTCCGCCGCCGACCAGCACGACGCCCGAACGGATCTCTTTGTCGAGACCGACCTTCTCGAGATCGCGATAGACGAGCTTCGCGATCTCGGCCGCACGCGGTTCCAGAATGCCGGTGAGCTCCTGCCGCGAGAGAATCTTCGGCGCACGTCCGCCAACGGTCGGCACTTCGATCGGATCGTCGCTCGTGATCAGCGATGCGAGCGCGCAGCCGTAGCGTTTCTTGATCCGTTCGGCGTCTTCCATCGGCGTGCGCAAAACGACCGAGATGTCGCTCGTGAAGTGACCGGCACCGACCGGCAGCACGTTGGTGTGGACGACGTTGCCTTCGAGGAAGACGGCGTAGTCGGTGGTGCCGCCGCCGATGTCCATCAGCAGGACGCCCATCTCCCGCTCATCCTGCGTGAGCACCGCCTCGGCGGCGGCGAGTTGTTCGAGGACGATCTCATGCACCGCGATCCCGGCCTTGTTCACGCAGGTGAGGACGTTCTGGTTGTGCGTGCGCGCGCCGGTGACGATGTGGACGTTGGCCTCGAGCCGCGTGGCGGTCATGCCGACGGGATCATGGATGCCGTCCTGGCCGTCGACCACGAATTGCCGCGGAATCACGTGCAGCAGCTCGAGCTCACTGGGGACGTTGATCGATTTCGAGGCTTCGATGACGCGGTCGATGTCTTCGTGGCCGATCTCTTTGTGCTTGCCCATCACCGAGACGACGCCGCGCGAGTTCACCGAGCGGATGTGATCGCCCGAGATGCCCGCATAGACCGCGTCGATCTGCAAGCCAGCCATGACCTCGGCTTCATCGACTGCTTTTTTCACCGCGTCGATGGCCTGATCGAGATTGATGATGTTGCCGCGCCGCGTGCCCTTCATCGGCGAGGTGCCTTTGCCGATGATCTCGAGCTGCCCGCGATCGCTGATCTCCGCGACCAGCGCGCAGACTTTCGACGTCCCGATGTCGAGCGCAACGATGTATTTGTCTTCCGTCTTGGGCATGACTTCTCCTAGGCCGGCACGGCCGGCTGCGTTGGTTGCCCCAGGCTTCTTGCAGCGTTGTCGCCTGCATGGCTCATTGCGCAGACTCCTCGCCGTCGCTCCGGGCATCCGCGGCATCCATCATTTTCACGACTACTCGATCCGCGAACCGCAGGTCTGCGTATTCGATCTTCGGGTTGTTCTCCGCCTGCAGCACGGAGTAGAGGTTCCGCCACTTGGAAACGAGGTCGTCATCGTTCGCATAAACGACGGCACCGATCTGGCGATCAAACATGGCGAAGCCGCGCGGCGGAATCGGCCACACTTCGGAGACACGCGAATAGAGCTCACGGTCGCGCGCGCGCAGCTCGCGCAGCAGCGTCACGGTGCGAACCAACTCCGCGCCGGCGGCATCGCTGATGAGCGGGAGATCGGCATCGCCGACCGTCGGACTGAGCTCGGCGAACCCGACGCCTTCATCATCGACGTACAACAGACGCTCGCCGCGGCGCACCAACGCCACCGGCTCGCGCTCGCTGATCTTGATGCGCAGCGTGTTCGGCAGCTTCTTCTCGATGTCGATGCGCCTCACCCAACCCATCCCGCCGAGGTCGTGCTGGACGCGGTCGATGTCGATCTGGAACAGATTCAATCCGACATAACGCTGCGTGGCGCGATCGAGTGCCTGCCGCGGCGTGTGAACGGCGCCGTCGATCTCGATGGTCTGCACGGCGAAACGCTCGTTCGACTGCGTGTGACGATATGCCCACACAGCACCGGCCACGACGACGCTGACCAGCGCGATGTTGCGCAGCAGGATGAGCAGCCGCTGCGCCTGAATGCGCCGCTGATTGCGGCGCAGACGCGTGACGTCGGGCGGACGGAGGAAGCGCGAGGCCGTGGTGTCGAAGTTCACACATCACCCCGCACGAGCTCTTCGGCGATCTCGTGGACGTCGCCGGCGCCCATGGTGATCAGGATGTCGTTCGGGCGCAGGCGGCGGCGCAGTTCGTTGACGATCTCGGCGTGACGGAGGTCGAGGAACTCCACGCCTTCGACGGCGTCGGAGATGATCCGCGCCGACAGGCCATCCACCGGCTTTTCGCGCGCGGCATAGATCGGCGCGACGATCGGAACGTCGGCCACCAGCAGCGCCTCGCCGAAATCGCGGGCGAAGTCCTGCGTACGCGAGTAGAGGTGCGGCTGAAAGAGCGCCACGATCCGGCGATCGGGATAGCCGCCACGCGCCGCTTCGAGCGTGGCGCGGATCTCGGTGGGATGGTGCGCGTAGTCGTCGACGACGATGGCGCCTTGATAGCTGCCGAGGATCTGGAAACGGCGATCGACGCCGATGAACTTCGCCAGACCCGAGGCGATGACCTCCGCGGAGATCCCGAGCTCGCGGCCGACGGCAATCGCCGCAAGCGCGTTGCGCACGTTGTGCTCGCCGGGGATGAAAAGCTTGAAGAAGCCGAGGCCCGGCACTTCGAACGAGGAACCGCGTTCGTTGAACTCTAGATTCACAGCGCGCAGGTCCGCATCTTCTGAAAGCCCGTAGCCGACGCGGCGCGGTTCCGCATGACGGAGCAGGTGCGCGACGTGCGCATCGTCGGCGCATCCGATCACCACGCCGTTCCGCTTGATGCCGCCCACGAAGATGCGGAAGGCTTCGAGGATGTTCTCGAAGGTCTTGTAGTACTCGAGGTGATCGGGCTCGATGTTCGTGACGACGGCGATCTCCGGATGGAGTTGGTGGAACGTGCGGTCGTATTCGTCTGCCTCGACGACCAGCAGGTCGCTCGCGCCGCGCTTCGCGTTCGTGCCGAAGTTGCGGACCATGCCACCGACGAGGATGGTCGGATCGAGTCCGGCGTTTTCGAGGACCATCGAGATCATCGCGGAGGTGGTGGTCTTGCCGTGCGTCCCGGCGACGCCGATGGAGCGTTTTTCGTTGACCAGCGCCCCAAGCACCTCGGCGCGTTTCATGATGCGGATGCCCTGCGCGCGCGCGGCGTCGACTTCGGCATGCTCGCCCTTGACCGCCGACGTGATCACGATCAGGTCGTTGCCGTGAACGTGCGAGGGGTCGTGTCCGATGGTGACGGCGATGCCCCGACTGGCCAAAAGGTCAGTGGAGGCCGAGGGCTTCAGATCGCACCCTGTCACCAAGAGTCCCGCGCCATTCAGGACCTCCGCGATGCCACTCATCCCGATCCCGCCGATGCCGACGAAATGAATGGTCCTAATTTGATCAAAAATCATCCTGATGAGTTCTCGTGAAATTGTAAATTAATCTCTCTGAATTTTGTCGATCAAATCGACAATCCTTTTTGTGGCATCCGGAGTGGCTAGTTGCTTCGCTGCCGATCCCATCCGTTCCGCGCGCAGCGGATCGGCCAGGACTTCTGAGATGGCACCGGCCAACCGCTCCGGCGAAAGCTCGCTTTCGGTGATCACGACCGCGCCGCCTGCCTTCTCGACGACGCGCGCATTGAGCTCCTGATGGTTGTTCGTGGCCTGGGCAAACGGGACGAGGATCGCTGCGCGGCCGATGGCTGCAAGCTCGCCGATGGTCATCGCGCCGGCGCGCGAGACCACGAGATCGGCGGCCGCGATCTCATCCGCGATCGGATCGAGATACGCAACGGCGCGGGCATCAACAAACGCGGACTGCCGATACGCGTCCTGCACTTTCTGCAGATCGTTCGGACCGGTCTGATGAACGATCTCCAGCTTGTCTTTCAGCTTTGCCAGAAACAACAACGCGCCGGACATGGCCTCATTGAGCACGCGCGAGCCCTGCGAGCCGCCGAAGACAAGCAGGCGCAAACGGCCGTCGGCTTTCGGCTGGCGCGGCTTCGCGCCGAGATCGAAGAACTCCTGTCGAATCGGATTGCCCGTGACGACGCCGTCGCTCCGTTTCATCCGCGGCAGCGCCTCGGCGAACGCCGCCGCGACCGTGGTCACCCAACGCGCGAGCGCTCGATTGGCCAGACCGGGAAATGCGTTGGCGTCGTGAATGATCGTCGGAATGCCGCGCAGCTTCGCCGCGACGAGCACCGGGCCGGACGAATATCCGCCGACGCCGAGGACGACGTTGGGGCGATGACGACCTACGTGTTGCCACGCCTGAATCAATCCGAGCGGCAGACGGGCCAGGTTGCGCACGAGATTGAATCCATGCATCCCTTTCAATCCCGCAACATCGATGAACTCGAGCGGAAAACCGGCTTTCGGAACGATGGTCTTCTCGAGACCTCGCTGCGTGCCGACGAAGATGACTCGGCGCGAAGCATCGCGCGCGAGATATGCGCGCGCGATCGCAATGGCGGGATAGATGTGTCCTCCCGTCCCGCCTCCCGCGATCAGCAGTGTCTTCACGCCCGACTCACCCATTGTTCGACACCTTCGTCTTCAGCCCGATTGCTGTGAAAAATTCAGAAGCAGACCCACGGCCATGAGACTCGCGATCAGCGACGAGCCTCCGTAACTCACGAGCGGCAACGGCAGTCCCTTCGTGGGAAGGAGACAGAGAACGACGCTGACGTTGATCAGCGCCTGAATGGCGATCATCAGCGTGCAGCCGATGGCCGCGTAGAACGCGAACCGGTCCTGGCTGTAACGCGCCACGCGCAGCCCGCGCCAGACGAGCAACACCAACGCGGCAAGCAACAAAAGCGCTCCGACGAATCCGAGCTCTTCGCAAATGATGGCGAAGATGAAGTCGGTGTGCGGCTCGGGGAGAAAGAACAACTTCTGCCGGCCGTTGCCGATACCGAGACCTTCGAAGCCGCCGGTACCGATGGCGATCAGCGACTGCATGGCGTGAAAGCCCTTGCCGAGTGGATCCGCTTCGGGATTGAGGAACGCCAGCAGACGCTCGCGCCGATACGCGGCACTGACGGCGAAGTAGCCCGCCAGCGGTACGAACGCCGCGGCGATGAGCGCGACGTAACGCCAGCTCACACCGGCCACGTAGATCATTCCGGCGGCGACGGCCACGAGTGTCATGGCCGTACCGAAGTCGCGGCCGAGCAGCACCAGTCCCGCGACGAGCGCGAGCACGAAGCCGAGCGGCAACAGCGTCGTGGTGAGGTCGTTGATCCGCTCGTCGCGTCTGGCCAGGAACGAGGCGATGAAGAGAATGATGGCCGGCTTGGCGAACTCCGACGGCTGCAACTGAAACCACGGGAACTGGATCCAGCGATGCGTCCCATTGATCGGCGACTGGAAGAGCGCCACGATCAAGCCGAGCGCCACCACCGCCAGCGCGCCGTACACGACGCGTTTGTTCTCCAGCACCGCCGGATTCAGATGCATGAGAAACAACATCGCCGCGCCGCCGGCTACGAGAAACGCCATCTGCCGCACGAGGAAGTAATACGGCCCATGCCCAAAGCGCTGCGTGGCAATCATCGCCGACGCGCTGTAAATCATCACCAACCCCACCACCAGAATGAGCATGGCGGTGGAAAAGAGCCAAGTGTCGAACGTGAGTTTGCGGCTCATGACCGTAGCCCTTCCAGTAGGCAGTCGGCAGTAGGCAGTAGGCAGGGGGCCACCACCCGATCCACGTTCGCGGGATGGGCGGAGGCTTCCTGCCTACTGCCTACTGCGGACTGCCTACTCATAGGTTCCTCACCAATTCTTCGAAGTGCTCGCCGCGATGTTCGAAGTTGCGGAACTGGTCGAAGCTCGCGCAGGCGGGTGAGAGGAGGACGGTGTCGCCGGGTTTTGCGTGATCGCGGGCCCATTGCACGGCATTGGACATGTCGTGCGCGGCGACGATATCGCTCGTGCCGTGCAGGGCTTCGGCGATGCGATCGGCGGCTTTGCCGATGGTGAGGACGGTGCGCGCTTTCGCGGAGACGAGGTCGCGCATTCTCTCGAACTCGCCGGCCTTGTCCTTGCCGCCGAGGATCAGGATCACGCTCGAGCCGCCGAAGCCTTCCAGCGACTTGAGCGTGGCGTCAACATTCGTTCCTTTGGAATCGTTGATCCAGGTCACGCCGTCGAGCTCGCGGACGAGCACCATCCGATGCGGAAGTCCGGTGAAGGTGCTGAACGCGATCTGCACGTCCATGTCATCGACACCGGCGGCACGCGCCGCGAGCCATGCGGCGAGCGCGTTTTCGGCGTTGGCCTGTCCCTGCAGCTTGAGCGCGGCTCGCGGAATGCGACGCTCGCTGCCGCCGACCGACATCACAAGCTCTTCGCCATCCACCCATGCGCCTTCATCGACGCGTTTCGTCGATGAGAATCGCCACGTGCGCACTGCAGAATCGCGCGGCGTGCTCGTACGCTCGGCAGCATTGAGAATGGCGGTGTCGCCCGATTCTTGGTTGCGGAAGATCCGGTACTTTGCCGCGGCGTAGTCATCGAACGTCTCGTAGCGATCCATGTGATCGGGCGTGATGTTCAGCAGCAGCGCCACGTTCGCGCGGAACGTATCGACGGTCTCGAGCTGGAACGACGAAAGCTCGACCACATACGTCCGCGGACGCTCGCGATCAAGCGCGGCGATGAGCGGCTCACCGATGTTGCCAGCCACGATCGGCTGGCGTCCGGCCACGCGCAGGATCTCGCCGATGAGCGCGGTCGTGGTCGACTTTCCGTTCGATCCCGTGATCGCGATGACCGTGCCGTTCAGCGAGCGCCAGGCGAGCTCGATCTCGCCGATGACCGGGATGCGCGCACCCTTGGCCGCTTGCAGCAGCGGAATGGTCATCGGCACGCCCGGACTGACGACGATCGACGTCACGCCGTCCAGCAAACCAGCGTCGCTGCGGCCGAAGGCACGTTCCACACTCGCGTCGAGCGGCATCGGCAGCGACGGCTCGGCCGCGGAATCGGTGAGCACAACGCTGTCGCCGCGTGCGGCGAGAAAATTCGCCGACGCCACACCCGACTTGCCCGCTCCGATGACCAGTGTTTTCATCGTAGTTTCAGAGTCGCCAGCGCGACCATCGCGAAGATGACGGCGATGATCCAGAAGCGGACGACCACTTTCGTTTCCCGCCAGCCCGACAGCTCGAAGTGGTGATGCAGCGGAGACATCTTGAAGATGCGGCGGCCGGTGAGCTTGAACGAGGCCACCTGCAGAATCACCGAGAGCGCCTCCAGCACGAAGAGCCCGCCGACGAGCACGAGCAGAATCTCCTGCTTGACCATCACGGCCAGGCAACCGATCGCGCCGCCGAGCGCCAGCGATCCGACGTCGCCCATGAAGATCTCGGCGGGATGCGCGTTGAACCAGAGAAAGCCGAGGGAAGCTCCGACCATGGCTCCGCAGAACACGGCCAGCTCCCCGGTTTGGGGCACCCAGGCAATGTGCAGATAGTCGGCGATGCGCGCGTGCCCCGCGGCGTAGGTCAGCACCATGTAAGTCACAGCCGTGATGAGCACCGAGCCGATGGCCAGTCCATCGAGACCGTCGGTCAGATTCACCGCGTTCGACGCGCCGACGAGAATGAGCATCACGAAGGCGATGTAGACAATTCCGATGTCGAGCTTGAATACCTCGGGTTTGAGGAACGGGAACGTGATGACCGTGTTGTAGTTGTTCTTCATCATCGGCAGATAGGCGATGGCCAATGCCGCCAATCCACCCACCGCGAACTGCGCGCCGAATTTTTGCTTCGTCGTCAGGCCGAGGTTCTGCTTCTTGACCAGCTTGCGGTAATCGTCGACGAAGCCGATGGCGGCGTACGACGCGGTGACGAAGAGGATGATCCAGATGTAGGGATTATTAATATCGGCCCAGAGGATCGTGGGAATGATGATGGCCACATTGATGAGCAGACCGCCCATCGTCGGCGTTCCGGCCTTCACCTGATGCGACTTCGGACCTTCCTCGCGAATGTACTGGCCGGCTTTGATGCGGCGCATCCGCTCGATCAGCCACGGCCCGAGGATGAAGGAGATGAGCAGCGCGGTCAGCGCGGCGAACGCGGTTCGGAACGTGATGTACCGGAACACGTTGAAGCCGACGAACTCGTCGCGGAGGCGATACAGGAGGTAGTAGAGCATTACGTTTCGCTCCTTCGAACGAGGGTCATCGCTGTTCCTCCAGCATTGCAACCGCTTTGTCGAGACCGACGCCGCGCGAGCCTTTGATCAACACGAGATCGCCTTCGCGAAGAAATGTCTTCAGGAATTCGCCGGCCGTTTCCGCACTCGCGAAGTGGTGCAGCGCGTCATCGGCGAAACCGGCCTCACGCGCGCCTTCGAGCAATGACTGCGAGCGACTTGGATCGCTGTTTCGCGCGACGGCGACTACGACATCGATCGACTTCGGGATCCCCTTGCCGGCATCGCGGTGGAACTGCAGCTCTTGCTCGCCGAGCTCCAGCATGTCGCCGATGACGGCGATGCGGCGGCCGCGCCCATGTTGGCCAACATCCGCCTGCGTCATCAGCTCCAGCGTGCGCGCCAGTGCGTAAGGATTGGAGTTGTAGGTGTCGTCGTAGATCGTTGCGCCGTTCGCGAGCGGGATGATGACGCCGCGGTGATAGGCGGGCTTCACATCGGCGACACCGCGCCCGATGCCTTCCCACGAAATGCCGATGGCGCGCGCCGTGGCGATTGCGGCGAGCAGGTTCTCGAGGTTGTGGCGGCCGGGAAGCAGGAGCTCGAATGCGCGCGTGGCGCCTTCCGCTTCCAGCGTGAATCGCGTGCCGAGGAGACCGCGCTCGCGGATGTCGCGCCCGCGATAGTCCGCGTCATGATCGATGCCGTACGTCACGACGCGGCCATCGAATCCGGCGCTGATGTTGACGACGTGCTCGTTGTCGTTGTTGATGATCACTGTCCCGTTCGGAGCGAGGTTTTCGAGCAGCTCGCGCTTCGCGGCGGCGATCTTCTCGATCGTGCCGAAGAACTCGATGTGTACCGGCGCGATGTTCGTGTAGACGCCGACGTGCGGTCGCATGGTTCCGGCGATCTCCGCAATCTCGCCGGCGTGATTCATCCCCATCTCGCTCACCACGACCTCTGCGTCATCGGGCATGTTGTCGAGACAGAGCGGCGCGCCGATCTGGTTGTTGAAGTTTCCCCACGACTTCCAGGTGCGGCGCTCCGTCGCCGCGAGCGTGGCGATCATCTCTTTCGTGGTGGTCTTTCCCGCCGAGCCGGTGATGCCGATGAGCAGGAAGTCATACCGCTCGCGGATGGAGCGCGCCAGACGCTGCAACGCTTTGGTGGTGTCATCGACACGGATGAGGCCTTTGGACGAGTCGGCGGTCGGCGGTCGGCGGTCGGCAGTGGATGAGTCAGAAACCACGGCACCGCGCGCGGTGGCCAGTGCCTGCGGCAGGAACTCGTGTCCGTCGAGCCGCTCACCCTTGATGGCGAAGAAAACGGAGTCTTCCTTCACCGCGCGGGAATCGATTACGACGGACGAGCAGGTCATGTCACCGCCCTGAATGACCGTGCCGCCGATCATGCCGGCGAGCTGCATGAACGTCAGCGTGGGCATGACGTCCCTCGGTAGAAGTCGGCAGTCGGCAGTCGGCGGTCGGCAGTGGAAAACCCTACGAAACAGTGCGCGGCAAGTGGTGCTTCATCTACTGCCGACCGCCGACTGCCGACCGCCGACTGTTTCTGAGCCGACTGCCCCTGAACGGATGCCGTCTTCCGACTCCGCCGCGTTTCGTCGCCGTTCGTCCCCTTCCCCGAAGACTGCCTGGCGAACCCCAACCATCCACCCTCACGGAAACCGACCGACGGAGCCGGAACACCGCACCGGATCAGACGCAGATAAGAATAAGTCATTTTCATCACGAATATCAAGTCCGTTTTTCATCACGCTTTTTGAGCGCGATCTCCGCTTCTTCGCGGTCGTCGAAATGCACCACGCGATCTCCGATCACCTGGTACGTCTCGTGTCCTTTTCCCGCGATGACGATCACATCGCTTTCCCTCGCCTCGGCGATGGTGCGCGCGATGGCCTCGCGCCGGTCGGCGATCAGAACCGAATGACCCGAGGTGATGCCCTTGGCAATTTCGTCGATGATGGCCTGCGGCTCTTCGCCGCGCGGGTTGTCGCTCGTGACGATCACTTCATCCGCGAGCCGCGCCGCGATCTCGCCCATCTGCGGACGCTTGCCGCGATCGCGGTCACCGCCGCAACCGAAGACGATCTTCAGCCGGCGCCCGTCTGCAATCTCGCGCACGGCGTGCAGCAACTTCTCGAGTGCGTCCGGCTTGTGTGCGTAGTCGACGATGACGGTCGGAGTCGATTCGCGCTCGCCCACGCGCTCGAACCGGCCGCGTACGGACTGCAGGTTGCGGATACCTGCCTCGATCGCGGCGGTCGGGATTCCGACCACGATGGCTGCGCCGATCGCGCCGAGCCAGTTGTACAGATTGGGTAAGCCCAGCAGCGGCGACTCGACATTGATGTCGCCGCGGGGCGTGCGGACCTTGCCGTGCAGACCGTTGACGTCGATCGAGAAGTCGTCCGCCGGATGAATATCGGCATTCGAGTGACGCCCGAACGTCAGGGCCAAAACGCCAAACTCGTCCGCGAGACGGCGGCCGTAGTCGTCGTCGATGTTGACGACCGCGGTCTGCCGTGTGCGATCAATCTGGTCGAACAGAATCCGTTTCGCGGCAAAGTAATCTTCGAAGTCTTTGTGGAAGTCGAAGTGCTCGCGCGACAGGTTCGTGAAAACGGCCGCGGCGAACTTCACGCCATGCGTTCGCTTCAAGGACAGCGCGTGCGACGACACTTCCATCACGGCGTGCTTCACGCCGGCGTCGACCATCTTCGCGAACCACTCCTGCAGCACGACCGCGTCGGGCGTGGTGCGATCGGCGACGAGGCGCTCGTCACCGGCTCTGTATTCGATAGTGCCGATCAGCCCGACCGGTTCATGAAGCGCATCGAAGACCGACTCGATCATGCGCGCGGTGGTCGTCTTGCCCGACGTTCCGGTCACACCGACGAGCGAGAGCTTGTCCGCCGGACGTCCATGGAAATTCGCGGCGATGAGCGCGAGCGCGGAACGGGCATCATCGACGATGACGGTGGCCGGCGCCGCCAGCGCCACAGTGGCAACCGCGCCGCGCTCGATCGCTTGCGGGATGAACGCGGTTCCGTCCTTCGCCGTACCGGGGATGGCCACGAACAACGCGCCTTTCGTGACGAGACGCGAGTCGGGCGTCACCGAGGTGATGTCGACATCAGCGTCGCCGCGGAGCTCGCGCACGGGAACATCGCGGAGGAGATCGGCGAGCTTCACGCGCGCACCTCCGATTGCCGCCCTTCCAAAGCGGTGGCTGCGGCCACCGCACTCCAAAATGGCGCCGTGTTTTGCGCCTGAGCGCCAGCACGCGCTGAAAACTGCAGTGTCATTCGTCGATTGGCCGGCATGGCTCCGCCCGGCGCTGGATCCTGTGAGGTCACCACTCCGCTCCCGATGGCCCGGACTTTCAGTCCGCTTGCGACCGCTCTTGCGATCGCGGCGCGCGCATCCAGGCCGCGCAGATCGGGGACCGTCGTGGCCGGGCCGGTTCGTGGGCTCGATTGCGAAAACGCGGCCAGAAGCGGCGGCTCGACACCGATCGTCCGCGACGGAATCGAGGGCGGAACGCCGAGATAGCGCAGCGTAGCCTGGGCCACTTCGCGGAACACCGGCGCGGCCACAGCGCCGCCGTAATGCTCGCCGCGCGGCTCGTCGATCACGACCAGGATCACCAGTCGCGGCTGATCCGCCGGTACATAACCAACGAACGAGCCGACGTACTTGTCGGCGCTGTAGCCGCCGCGAACTGCTTTCTGGGCCGTGCCCGTCTTACCGGCCACGACATGCTCCGCGACGGCGGCGTTGAGGCCGGTTCCGCGCGAAACGACATTCTTGAGAATCTCATTCAAAACGGCCGCGGTTTTTTCGGACATCACGCGGCGCGGCTCCGCACGCGGCGGCTCGGAAACGGTCTTGCCTTCGTCGTCGACGATGCGCTTCACGATGCGCGGCTCCATGAGCAGGCCGCCCGTGGCCACGGAAGCGACGGCGCGCGTGATCTGCAGCGGTGTGACGGCGATCTCCTGCCCGATGGAAATGCTGGCCGGCGACACCTGCGTCCACTTCTCGGCGCGCCACAGGATCCCGGACTCTTCGCCCGGAAGCGGCAGACCGGCTCTCTCGCCGAAACCGAAACGGCGGATCCAATCGTAGAAGCGCTGCTGCCCGAGGGCCAGTCCGACGCGCGCTGTGCCGACGTTCGAAGAATTCACGATCACGTCTTCGAACGAAAGAAGATCGTAGCGTTTGCCGTCGTGCTCCTTGATGGTGATGTTGGCGATGGTGATGGAGCCGTTGCCGCAGTCGAGGATCTGCGACGGCGTGACGAGATGCTCTTCCAATCCCGCCGCGGCCGTGACGATCTTGAACGTCGAGCCGGGCTCGTAGACATCATGCACGTTGCGATTGCGCCAGGTCATCGGCGAGAACGCGCGGAAGCGATTCGGATCGAATGTGGGCGAAGAGGCCATGGCCAGGATCGAGCCGTCATTCGGATCCATGACCAGCACGGAGCCGCCGGTGGCGCGGTATTGCGTGACCGCCTGCTGCAGCGCGCGCTCCGCGATGAACTGAATCACGGAGTCGATGGTCAGCACGACGTGATGCCCATCCTTCGGACGGTTGGCGCCATCGCCGCCGACAAGATAAACACCGCGGCGCGCGTCGCGGAGAAGCGTGACTTTGCCGGGTGTTCCGCTGATGTGCCGGTCGAACGAATGCTCGATCCCGCCGAGGCCGTTGCCATCGAGACCGGCGTAGCCAATGACGTTCGAGGCCAGCGCGGCGCGCGGATACGAACGCCGGTGCGCCTCGAGGAAGTAGATTCCGTTCAGCTTCAGCTTGCGCGCCTCGGCCGTCACTTCGAGTGGCAGTTGACGCGCGACCCAGGCGAAGCTCCCGTCGCCGCGCAGCTTCGCTTCGATCTGGCGCGCGGTCACGCCGATGCCGGGGATGCTGGCCAGTGCCTTGGCCACGGCGCGCTTCTCTCCGATCGCCTGCGGATCGGCGTAGATCGACTCGGCGTCGATGCTCTCCGCGAGCACGCGGCCCTTGGCGTCGAGAATCGAGCCGCGCACCGGATTCAGATCGAGCGTCGACTCCTGCTGCTTCTGCGCGCGCTCGACATAGTGATCGTGCCGCACGAGCTGCACCTGCATCAGACGAAACACGATCACCAGCGTCCAGGCGGCCAGGAACGCGGACAACTGCAGAAGACGACGCTGCGAGAGACCCATCAGCGGACTCCTGACGATGAGTCGGCGGTCGGCAGTCGGCGGTCGGGTGATGAGTCGGCGGTCGGCAGTCGGCGGTCGGCAGTAGAAGAGGCGTCCGGAACCGCCTCTGTCGCGGGT
>JALYJW010000054.1 GCA_030775085.1 Acidobacteriota bacterium
TCCGAGATAATGAATTGCCTGATTCTTCATGGTAGCCGCTCCTTCCTTTCGTTCGGGCTTCGTCGCCTCCAAACTTACAGGAAGGGGCGTGCTTTCAACATACGTAGGGACGACATCGAAGCGTGCCCGCATGCTCTGATGCCGCCCCTACGGGACTCGTTTGGTTGCCAATCCGTGGTCCCCAGCCTTACGGCATGGGGCTAAAACGATACCGCCCCGACGGGGCTTCGCGCTCCTCATCGGTCATCGCTTCATTGTAGCTCTACCGGTCCGCTACACTCGGCGTGATGTTCCGCATCCGCTGTGCGACTCCCGCCGATGCTGCCGCGCTTGCGGAGTTGGCCGAGCGGACGTATCGCGATACGTTCGCGGCCGAGAACAATCCGGACGATCTCGATGCGTACCTCGCCAAGGCGTACGGCGAGCCACAGCAGCGGAGCGAGATCGAGAAAGCAGACGCTGTGACGTTACTCGTGGAGAGCGACGCCGGCGCGGAGTTGATCGCGTTTGCGCAATTGCGCCGCGTTTCTTCGCCGCACGGCGAGGTGGAGATTGCCCGGTTTTATGTCGACAAGTTGCATCATGGACGCGGTGTCGCGCAGGCGCTCATGAACGCGGCCGTGGAGACGGCGCGGGAGCTCGGCGGGACGACGTTATGGCTCGGGGTGTGGGAGCGGAACTGGCGGGCCATTGCTTTCTACCTCAAGTGTGGTTTTGAAGACGTCGGAAGTCAGCCGTTCCTCGTCGGCAGCGATCTGCAGACGGACCGCGTCATGGCGCGCGTCATTGCTTCTACATGACATGCGTCACTGTTGCGGCGCGATGCCCCGGCGCTACGTTGAAGACTCGAAGGAAGACTTCGAAGGAGGCTTCAATGAAAAGAGCGGTCATGATCCTGGCGCTGATGCTTGCTGCGTCGTGCGCGTATGGCGCCGAGGAGATGGGGAAGCTCGACTTCCTGATCGGTGAATGGAAGGGCGAGGCGTGGATGCAGAGAGGTCCCGGCAAGCCCGAGTACTACTTGCAGACGGAGAAGGTCACGCCGAAAGCCGGCGGCAAGGCGCTGCTCGTGGAGGGCCTCGGCCGGAAGAAACTCGAAGACGGCTCGGCCGGCGAGGTCATTCACGATGCGATCGCGCTGATCTCCTGGGACAAAACGAAGAAGAACTACCGCTTCGACGCGCACGTCGCGCAGCAGGAGAGCGTCGACACCGCCATCGAGGTCACTGCGCCGAACACCGCCATGTGGGGCTTCGACACGCCGCAGGGAAAGATCCGCTTCACGATCCGCCTGACCGACAAAGGCGAGTGGAACGAAATCGGAGAGTTCTCGCGGGACGGCGCAAACTGGATGAAGTTTTTCGAGATGACGTTGACGAAGAGCAAGTAAGGTTGCAGCGAGAGGCGCGCTTCCGCGATGGCGGAGGCGCGTCGTTCCTCGCGACGAATAGTTCCACGAGTGGTGTCGCGTATACTTTCCTCCGTCCTTAACCAATTTGAACGGAGAGGTGTGCTATGCGGCGATCCATCGCCCTGACCGGCATCCTGCTGGCGTCGTTCGTCCGCGCGGAAGAGCCTTCGACCGAGTCTGTGCCGGCGATCAAGGAAACGATCGTCGTGACCGCGACACGCAGCGAGCGCGCACTCGATGAGTTGCCGGTCAGCGCCACTGTCATCGGCCAGAGCGAGATCGCAGCCGTCCCTCCGACGTTCATCGACGAGTTGCTCCGCGCCGTTCCCGGCGTGCAGATGAATCTGAGCGGCGGCGCGGCCACATTCACCGCCGGACAGCGGTTATCGATGCGCGGCCTCGGCGGACAGCGCGCGCTGGTGCTGCTCGATGGAGTGCCGCTTCACGATGCGTACGACGGCACCATTCAATGGCAGAAGGTACCGTTCGACAGCCTTCGGCAGATCGAAGTCGTCCGCGGCGGAGCGGCCAGTCTCTTCGGCAATTTCGCGCTCGGCGGCACCGTGAACCTGCTCACGCGTCCCGTGAATGACAGTCGGGTGCGTCTCGATCTGGCGTCCGCCTCGTCGTCCACGATCCGCGGTGCGGTGTCGGTCGATCATGCCATCAGCGAAAACCTCGCGCTGCGCGTCAGCCATGACCGCTTCGACTCCGAGGGCTACTTCCGCGTTCCGAATCCCGGTCCCGTCGATATCAATGGCTGGAACGACTCATGGTCAACCGCGGCGCGTGCGGACTATCAGGTCACCGAATCGACGCGCGGTTTCGTGAAGGCGAATCTCTCGAAGATCCATCTCTCGCAAGGGACTGCGCTGGGCGTCGATCAGCTCGATATCTTCGACGCCTCGGCCGGCATGCAGCATTCATTGAGCGCCAACAGCCTCCTGTCCACGAGGGCGTTCTATCGGTCGCAGGAAGAGGAGACGGCGAGCGGATCGATCATCGGCGCGCGCGAGTCGGAGTTCCTCTCGCAGGCCAGCACCATTCCGTCGAACGCAATGGGCGCGTCACTGGAGTGGTCCACGCAGCGCAGCGGCGCAATCGCGTTCATCTCCTTCGGGATCGACGTGCAGCGCCTCGAGACCAAAGAACATCGGTTGTCGTACAACCGCAACGGCTCGCTGCGGCAGGAGGGCAATCTGACCGGAAGCCAGCAGTTCGCGGGACTCTTCGCGCAGGCAAGCTGGCGTCCGTCGGAACGGCTGGAAGTACTCGCCAGCGCGCGCATCGATTCGTACAAGAGCTACGAAGGCTCCGATCTGATCGTGAATGGCGCGCAGACCTTCTATCCCGAGGCCAACTCCACGCAGTTCGATCCGCGCGTGTCGTTCCGCTACGCGCTCGCGAAAGGCACGGCACTGCGCGGCGCTGCGTATCGCGCGTTCAAGGCGCCGACGTTGCGCGAGCTCTATCGGAGCAATCAGCAGGGAACCTCGATCGCCCTCGGCAATCCGTTCCTCGAGCCGGAAACGCTGGTCGGTGCCGAGCTCGGCGTCGATTGGTCGACCGATCGCGTCAACACCGCGGTGAGCCTCTTCCGCAGCGACATCGAAGGTCTGCAGTCGCGCGCACAGGTTCCAGGGCAGCCCAATACGTTCCAGTTTCTCAATCTCGGCACGAGCCGCAGCCAGGGCGTCGAAGCAATGACGGACGTGCGTCTGTCCCCACGCTGGGCGGTGAACCTCGCCTACACGTACAGCGACGCGATCGTGATCGAAGACCCGAACCCGACCCTGGAAGGAAATCTCATTCCGGAAGTCGTCCCGCACATCGGCAGCATCGCCCTTCGCTACAACGGCCGCGACGACACCGCCGTGACCGCGCGGTACCGCGTCCTCAGCCGCTCCTACGGCGAAGCCTCGAACGTCACACCGTCACCCGGCCACCGCGTGCTCGACCTCGCAGTCTCGCGTCCGATCCGTTCCTGGCTCGACGCCTACGCATCGCTCGAGAATGCACTCGACGAAAGCTACTACTACGTTCTCTCGCCCACCATGTCCCGCAGCGGCCAACCCCGCACCTTCACCCTCGGCGTCCGCATGAACATCCCAACACCGCGCGGCGGAGCGTGAACCGCTCTTTGTGGACGTAGTGGACGAAGTGGACGTGGTGGACTTTGTGGACGTCCACTGAAGTCCACTGCGTCCACCAACGTCCACAAGTCCACTTTCGCGCAAAACCTCACAACGCCCGCATGAACACCACCAGATCCTTCTTCTCCTGATCTGTCAGCTTCGTGCCGAGGATGATGTTGAAGAACTCGACGGTGTCATCGAGCGTCATCAGCCGACCGTCGTGGAGATAAGGCGGAGATTCCTTGATGCCGCGTAGCGGGAAGGTCTTGATCTTTCCGTCCGTCACCATCGTGTGGTTGCGGATCGTGCGCGGCTCGAAGAAGCGCCCGGTCTGCAGGTCGTGCATCTGGTTGTCGGTGTAGTACGGCGCCGGATGGCAGCTCGAGCATTGCGCCTTACCGAAGAAGAGTCCCTGGCCACGCATTTCGGCGGGTGTGGCCTTGGCCGGATCGAGCTTGCCGTCGACGCCGAGCTTCGGCGCGGGCGGGAAGTCGAAGATCGACTCCATCTCGCTCATGAAATGAACCTGGCTGGCGCGCTCGAGGATGTTCACGCCCTTCTTCGTGGCCATCACCGGATCGCCATCGAAATAGGCGGCGCGCTGTTCGAACTCCGTGAAGTCTTCCACAGACTTCAGTGCGCGCTGCGAGCCGAAGAGCCGTTGCACGTTGACGCCGCGCAGAGTGGGCGTCTCGATGCGATGGCGGAACTCCTGCGGACGGATGTCGCCGACGAGGTGACTGGCCGCATTCGTGTGTCCGTTGACATGGCAGTCGAAGCACGTCACGCCGAGGCTCGGACGCACGCTGCGGCGATCCTCGGTGCCGTTGAACTGCTGTTGCGGGAACGGCATCACGAGCAATCGCAGACCCTCGAGCTGTTTCGGATTGAGGAGACCCGCCAGAACGTCATTGAAATTCTCGGACGTGATGAGCTT
This sequence comes from Acidobacteriota bacterium, assembly GCA_030775085.1. Classification (GTDB taxonomy): domain Bacteria; phylum Acidobacteriota; class Thermoanaerobaculia; order Gp7-AA8; family Gp7-AA8; genus QHVT01. The sequence continues at coordinate 4,484 of JALYJW010000054.1, forward strand.
TCCCTTCGACACGTCGCCGAGGTCTGGGCGCGTCGTCAGAAAAATTGCCGGCGGAAACTCGGGGATGAAAATGTCGGGCGTCTCGAAGTCGAGATCGAAGCGCGCCAGATCGCGATCCGTCTGCCGCTTCACCTCGTCGATGTGGGCCTGCGGGAAAAGCATGCCGCCTTCGGGATGATGAACGTGCGGCAGAGGCAGGAATCCGAGCGGCCAGACATTACGGCGCCGGATCTCGTCCGGGGTCAGCGCCGCCAACTGCTGCCACGTGATTCCGGACGGCAGCTTCACGCGCACGCCGTCCTGCACCGCTTTGCCGCGGGTCATCGTCACGCCGGGCGCGGGCCGGTTCGAAAGATCGTAGCGCTCGGCGAGATGGGCTCGCGCGGCGGCCATGTGCGCCGGCTTCTCAGCCGACATTTTCTTCACCGTCTCCTGAAACTTGGCGACTGGGTCGTCCGCCGCGTTGCGATTCCTCTCGGGCTCCTGGGCGATGATCGTCAGTCCGCACGTCAGCACGATTGCCGCGAGCGAGGTGGTCCAGAGGGCTGGTTTCATCATCGTTTTCTCCTCAGTGAAAGCTCATCTCCCGCCTCCTTACATTGATCGCGCCACTTACCACAGATCCCTGTGATATTTCACTCTGGCCGTGCCGGTTGCACCCGATCGCGGAAAGCTGCGTATATAGCTCCAGGATGACGGCAATCGCGCCTGAGGCAATCGAGTTTCCCGCGACGCTGACCCGAGCGCAGGCGGGCGATCACGATGCATTTGCCGAGCTGGTGGAGCGGCACGAGGCCATGGTCTACAGCCTCGCGTATCACTTCTTCAACGACCGCTCGCGTGCCGAGGAAGTGGCCCAGGATGTCTTTCTCCAGCTCTATCGCAACCTGGCCTCGCTGGAGACCGACACGCACGTGCTGTTCTGGCTGCGTCAGGTCACGACGCGGCGCTGCATCGATCAGGTGCGGCGTGCGCGGATGAAAGCGGTCAGCCTCGAAGACGCCGGCGAATTGAAGGCAGTCGACCGTCGCGCCGATCCATTTCTCGATCGCCGTGTCAGGAAGCTCATTCAGGAATTACCCGATCTGCAGCGCGCCGTCGTCACGCTGCGCTATCAGGAAGATCTCGATCCGTCGGAGATCTGCCGCATCGTCGGACTGCCCGTGAACACGGTGAAGAGTCATCTGCACCGCGCACTGCAGTCGCTGCGCAAGCAACTGTCCCGGAGAGTGGAGAAGCAATCATGACCCTCGAGAACGATCTCAAACACGCGCTCCGCCGTCAGGCGCCGGCGCCCGGTTTCGCGGGACGCGTGATGGAGCGCCTGCATTTGCAGGAAACGATCGAAGTACAACATCCGACGCGTCCCGTCTGGTGGCGCGCCGCCGCGGCCTCCGTGACGCTGGCGGCACTCCTCGGCGGTTACGCCACGCATCGCGTGGCCGAGAACCGTCGCGGCGAGCGGGCCAAAGAGCAGGTGCTCGAAGCCATACGCATCGCCGGCGAGAAAGTGCGCTACGCGCAGCAGGAAGTCCGCGGGATCGGATCCGAATAGAACGAAGGAGAAGACATGCGTAAATTCATCCTCACCCTGGTACTCATCCTCATCGCCGTTCCCGCCTCGGCGCAGCGGATCAATCTCGACTTCCCGGACCTCGCCGAGAGAGCGTCGGAAGTGGTCGACGTCACACTCGACGCCTCCATGCTCCGCCTGGCCGCGAAGTTCCTCTCCGGCGCCGACTCCGAGGAGCGCGCCGTGCGCGAAATGATCGGCGGCCTCGATGGCATCTACGTCCGCAGCTACGAGTTCGACAAAGAAGGGCAGTACGACCGCGGTCTCATCGACAAGGTCCGCTCGCAGCTCGGTCCGAGCTGGAAGCCTCTCGTCACCGTGCGCAGCAAAACCAAAGAGAACGTGAGCATCATGGCCGACATGCGCGGCGATCGGGTCCTCGGTCTGGTCATCATCGCCACCGAGCCGCGCGAGTTCACGATCGTCAACATCACCGGCCCGATCGACATCGACCGCCTGGCCGAGCTGTCGGGCCAGTTCGGCATCCCCGAGATCTCGAAGGAAAGGAAGCACCGCGATGAATAAGCGCCTCTTCTTCGCCGCGTTGCTCTTTGCCGCGATCGCGCTGCCGCTGCGCGCCGACTTCAACGCCGTCGCGCGCGCCATCGACAGTCAGGACGGCATCAGCCGCAGATGGATTCCGTTCCTCGGCGTAGCACGCGCGGTGGTCTGGGTGGTGCAGCCGGAAGGCGTCCGCGATTTCCAGCTCGTCACGTTTCGCAGCAACGGCCGCGTCGACCCGCAAGAGCTGCAGAAAATCATGCGCGCCAAAGCAGGGGATGGATTCAAACCGCTCGTACAAGTCTGGTCGCGACGCTCCGGCGAGTGGAGCTTCATCTACGCCAGACCGTCCGCGAAAAGCAACCGCATCGAGCTGATGGTGCTCGCCCATGATGAAGAAGAGACCGTGCTCGTGCGCGTCGATGTTGACGCCGAGGTGCTGGCCAGAGAGCTCGGCGAAAAACCGCGCAGCGTGACACGGATGGCGCGGCACTGAGTTTTGTGGACGAGTGGACGATGTGGACTGAGTGGACGAAGTGGACTTAGTGGACATCCGCTGAAGTCCACAACGTCCACCAAGTCCACAACGTCCACAAAACCGGTGCCTACTACCTACAGCCATCAACGCTGTATCATGCACGCCTCCGCAAAACATGGCCCGGCACCAACAACGAGACGACTCGTACGATCTCCTCAACCACTACCTCCAGGAAATCGCCCGCATCCCGCGACTGACGCCTGAGCGCGAGAAGGAGCTCGGCCGGCGCATCCAGGAGAATGACAAGGGTGCGCTGGAGGAGCTGGTCAAAGCCAACCTCCGCTTCGTCGTCTCGTACGCCAAGCGCTATCGCAACGCGCACGTTCTCTTTCTCGACCTGATCAACGAAGGCAACATCGGTCTCATCCACGCCGCCAAGAAGTACGACCCCGAGAAGAACGTCAAATTCATCACCTACGCGGTCTGGTGGATCCGTCAGGCCATCCTCCACGCGCTCTCCGAGCAGGCCGGCGCGTTCCGTTTGCCGCCCAAGCGCGCCAATCTGATGTACCGGCTGGAGAAGGCCATCGCCACGGCCATGACCGAGGGGAGCCACATCCCGACGCCGGACGAGCTGGCGCAGAACCTCGGCGTGACTGTCAAGGAAGTGCAGACGCTCCTGCAAGCCAACACCGACAACTACTCGCTGAATGCCGAGCTCAATGGCGACTCGCACACCGAGCTCGCCGACGTCGTCGAGCAGACCATGATCCCCTCGGCGGAAGTGGAGATGCAGCAGCAGTCGCGCCGCGAAGAGCTGCTGGCGCACATGTCCGAGCTCTCGCCGAAAGAGCGACTCGTCCTCTCGCTGCGTCACGGCGTCAGCGACAACGTTCCGCGCAGCGTCCGCGAGCTGGCCTCATTCCTCAACCGCACGACCGAAAACGTCACCGCCATCCTCGAGAGCGCAAAGACCAAAGTCTGCACCAAACTCCAGATCTCCGAGGGAGAGCTGGCCGTGCTCCTGCTCTACACCAACCCCAACGCGAAAGCCTGGTTCCACTACTGGTACGAGCTCGACGACCGCCGCGAAAGCGTCACCCCCGCCATCGACAAAGAGCGCCTGCCCTATCTCCAGAAACTGCGCGAAAGCGCCGCGGTGCAGGTGGCCGTCGATGAGCTCACGCTCGAAGAAAAGACGATCGTGAAACTGCGCTACGGAATCCTGCAGGACGACGAGCTCACCCTGCGCGACATCGGCGAGATTTTGAATCTATCGCGCGAGCGCGTGCGGCAGATTGAAAGCAGGGCAGAAGCGAAGTGCCGGCGGTCGGTGCGCCGGGAGAGATAGTCGGCGGTCGGCAGTCGGCCGTCGGCAGTGGCCCCCTCCGCAACCACGCGTGGATGGGCGGCGGGCTTCTGCCGACCGCCGACTGCCGACCGCCGACTCGCTTCTACGCCGCCACCCGCTTCACCGGCAGCCTTAACACCATGCTCGTGCCCACACCCTCGATCGAGGCCACGCTCACTTCGCCGCCGTGGGCTTCGATGACCTGCTTGACGATGTAGAGCCCGAGCCCCGTGCCGCCGCCGCCGCGCAGTGATTTGTTTTTGCTCTGCTTGTACTTCTCGAAGATCTGGTCGATCTCCTCGGCCTTCATTCCCATGCCGGTGTCGGTGACGGTGACCACGATTGCCTCGGGTACGTCGCCGTTGCGGACGATCTGGGCGCCGACGGAGATCAGGCCCTTCTTCGGCGTGAACTTCAGCGAGTTCGAGATCAGATTGATCACCGCCTGCGTCAGTTTTTCCACGCTGCCGATGATCTGCGGCACGTCGCGGCCGTGTGCGCTGAGGAGAAAAATCTCATCGCGTGAGGCCACCGACTGCAGGCTGCGCACGGCGCGTTTGAGCACACCTGCCACGCGGATCGGTTCCGACTCCACGACGAAATTGCCCGACTGAATCTTCGAGAAATCGAGCAGCTCGTTGATGAGACTCATCATCCGTTCCGACTCGTGATGCGCTTCCTGCAGCAGATCGGAGTAGACGGAATCGAGCTTGTTGCCTTCCTGCGCCAGCACGAACTCGAGCGTCCCCTGGATTCCGGAGAGCGGTCCGCGCAGGTCATGAACGATCTGCGCCGTGAAGTCGGACTTCGACTGTTCGGCGTCGCGCTGTTTCGTGACGTCCTCGAACGACAGCGCCACCGCGGGGGCGTCTGCTTCATCGAGCCGCATGATGAAGTCGATGCGATAGACGCAGCCCTCGATCTCCACGTCGATGTTGCGCTGGTCGTCGGCTTCCATGAAGAAGCCCTGCAGCCAGCCGCGCTCGCCGGCCACCGCGCGCGAGGCCTCTTTGAGCCAATTGCCGGCGTCCGAGCCGAAGGCCTGTTCGAAGGCGCGGTTGCGATAGCGAATCTCTCCGTTGTCGCCGACCACGGCGATGCAGGAAGCAAGATGATCGAGCAGCTCGGCGAATTTCATGTCGGCACCGTGATGGCGCGCTCGTGCTCGAGCTTGGCCAGAAGAAAGAGAGTCGTGAACTGATCGAATGGGCTCAGGATCATCAGCTTCTGCACGTCCATCCGGCCGTCGATGAGCGAGACCAGATAGCCTTCCTGCGCGTTGAGGTTGAAACGGTCGAAGTTCGAAAGAAACTCAGCCGTCAGCTTCGGCACCGCCTGCGTCCCGCGCGGACGAGCCAGGAAATCGCGGACGATCACGTTCCGCACGATCTCCACATAGCCGCGCAGCGAAAGATCTCCGGGATATGCTCGGCTCGCTTCCGTCAATTTGTCGTAGGTATGCCAGACGCCATTCTGCTTGAGCGAATCCGAGATCCGCCGCGACCAGTCTTGTCTGATGGAAGTCACGGGAGGGGCTGACATTGTGCGGGGGGATTCTACCTGTGAAGAGTGAAGGGTGAAGAGTGAAGGGTGAAAGCGGCAAACCAAAGCCTCTTTTCACTCTTCACCCTTCACTCTTCACCGTTCAAAAATGTGGTTAACTTCTTCCGTGACCGAGAACCATCAGCTCGTCCCGCAGTCGCCGCCGTCGCGCCGCAAGTCGGTTTTCCTGATGCTGCTGGCGGCGGCCGTGCTTGGAGTTCCGGCCGGGTTCCTCTTCGCGCACGCCGTGCGGATGCCGCAGGTGAAGAAGCTGGCCGACTATCAGCCGGCCATCATCACGCGCATCTTCGACCGCCACGGCGTGCCGTTCGCCGAGTACTCGATCCAGAAGCGCATCGTCGTGCAGAAGAAAGAGATGTCGCCGCTGCTGGTCCAGGCCATCATCGCCACCGAGGACTCGGAGTTCTACCGGCACGGCGGCATCGATCCCAAAGGCATCATGCGCGCGGCCCTCACGAACATCATCGAGCGCAAGAAAGCGCAGGGCGCGTCGACGCTGACGCAGCAGCTCGCCAAGCAGGTGTTCCTCACACCCGACAAGACCTTCCGCCGCAAGATCAACGAAGCGTTCTTCGCCGTTCAGATCGAGAAAGATTTCACCAAAGATCAGATTTTCGAGCTGTACGCCAATCAGGTTTACCTCGGCCATGGCGCGTATGGCGTCGAGGCCGCGTCGCGACTGTTCTTCGGCAAGCACGCCAAAGAGCTCACGTTGCCGGAAGCGGCCGTGATCGCGGCATCGATCCGCTCGCCGATGTCTTACAGCCCGCTCAATCATCCCGAGCGCTCCAAGATGCGCCGCGATTACGTGCTCTTCCGGATGATGAAGGAGAGCTACATCAACCGCGCGCAATACCAGCAGGCCGTCAACGCGCCGATCGTCCTTGGCACGTACAAAGACGAAGCACCGCACGTCGGCGCGTACTTCTCCGAAGAGATCCGCCAGTACATCGAACAGAACGAGCGCCAGAACGAAAAGTTCGGCGCGGAGAACCTCTACAACAGCGGCCTCAAGGTCTACTCGACGCTCGACCTGCGCATCCAGCAGATCGCCGAAGGAGCGTTGCAGCGCGGGCTCCGCAAATTCGACCATCGCCGCGGCTTCCGCCGGCCCACGCGCAACCTCGTGACGGAAGGCCTCGACCCCGAGGTCTATCGCGACCCGAGCTGGAGCAACGAACCGGCCGACATCGACAAGCTCTATCCCGCCGTAGTCCTGGCCGTGACGAAGGATCTCGTCACCGTCCGCCTGCACCGCGAGCGCATCGAGCTCCCCGCGGCAGCGTGGGCGTGGACGAAAAAGAAATCGCTCGAAGGATTCCTGAAGCGTGGCGACGTCGTGCACGTGCTGCAGCAGGAAGACACGAAGACGAAGACGCGCAAGTGGATGCTCGATCAACTGCCCAACGTGCAGGGAGCGGTGGTCGTGCTCGACGTCAAGTCGGGCGAAGTGCTCGCGCTCGTCGGCGGTTATGACTTCGCGCACTCCAAGTTCAATCGCGCCGTGCAGTCGCGCCGCCAGACCGGCTCAGCGTTCAAGCCCTTCGTCTACGGCGCCGCCTTCGAGAAAGGTCTGACGCCGGCCGATACGCTCTTCGACGCGCCGATCGCCATACCCGTCGGCGATCGGATCTACGCTCCGAAAAACTACTACGGGAAATACGCCGGCATCGTCACCATCCAGCGCGCGCTCGAGCTATCCATCAACGTGCCGGCCGTGAAGACGTACATGATGGCCGGCGGCGATCGGGTCATCGATTTCGCGCGGCGCCTCGGCATCACCGCCGATCTGCCACCGTACCCGTCGCTCTCCCTCGGCGCCGCCGGCGTTTCGCCGCTGGAGATGACCGGCGCGTACAACGTATTCGCCAACAGCGGCGTCTACATCAAGCCGCGCTTCATCCGGAAGATCGTTGACCAAACCGAGCGCGTCCTCGACGAGCAACCGCCCGAAATCTCCGAGGCCACCTCGCAACAGGTCGCGTTCGAGATCGCCTACATGATGAAGGGCACCATCGACCGCGGCACCGCCTACGCCGCGCACACGCTCGCCGATCCGCTGGCCGGTAAAACCGGCACCACCAACGGCTACACCGACGCCTGGTTCATCGGCTTCTCGCCCGAATACACAGTCGGCGTCTGGGCCGGCTTCGACGATCCCGCCAAGTCCCTCGGCGGCGGCGCCACCGGTGCCGACGTCACGCTCCCCATCTGGATCGAAATCTTCAAACAGTTCGAAGAACAGAAACTCCGAGTCGGCAAGAAAGACTTCGAGGCGCCGCCCGGTGTCGTCATCGTCCCGATGGACCTCCCCAGCGGCCGCCGCGGCGTCGGCCCCTGCGCGCGCGTCGTCATGCAAGCCTTCGTCGCCGGCCAGGAACCAGACAAAGACTGCAGCGGCGCCAGCGTCCAGGTCGCCAAACTCCCGTACTACCTACAGCGCCCGCTCTACCAAGCCAAAGAAGGCGAGCCCACCCAACCCGCCATCGACGCCTCCGCCCAAAGCGGCGAAAGCGCCGAAAGCCCCGCACCGGAAACGGACACGCCGGTGGTAACGGACACCGTCATTCCACCCGCGACGTCGACATGAGCAGTCCCCTCTCCCCACGGCAGTTTCATCGCCGAGGGGAGAGGGTAGGGTGAGGGGCGGCTCTCGCGAAAAGAGAAGTTGAAGCGCAACCAAACTGTAGGGTCCGTGGCGCTGGCATTGGACCGTTTGATTGTGACTGGGCTCGACGTCGACCTCGGCACTCCGAAAGTCCGATTGTCTGATCGCCCGCGGTGGTGTGGCGAAGTGTGAATGTGTTGATTAGCCGTGGGCGCATATCTCGATGTAACGAATTGCCTCCGGTCGCCACTACCTCAGTGAGCCGTTGTGCCATCAGCGCAGGCGGACGAATCTTGACCAAGTGAGGGCATCGTGGACGATCAAAAAGAATCGACACAACCAGAGAGTGAATCCGGTCACAGTCGCTTGGAGGCAGAACGCGTTCGATGGGAGATCGATAAGCTGGACGCCAAGCGGCGATTGCTTGAAGAGGTCATGCGTTTGGTTCGCCACGACAACGCGATCAACGCCGAAGTTACGCGAGTTGTCGAGTCGATGGCGTCGTTTGCGCAGAATGATCCCAATGCGTTCTGGAACGAGCGATCGACATCGGGATCACCGGCGGCACGGCTGCAATTTCCTTTTCCACCGCCGTCCTTTCCTTTTCCGTTTCCACCGATCCCTCCACTGCCGTTTCCCCCATTTCCCATACCACTACCGATACCCATGCCGGGAGATGTATTCGGACAGATTGTTGATCTGATCAAAGCAGAGAAGGCCATGATCAAGGATCTCATCAAAGATATTCTGACTTGAATTGGTCACATCCGCTCGGGAACGGCCGGGGACTGACCGAGAAGAGGGGACGGTGAGGGGCGGCTCTAACGAACCAACCCGCATGTTCCCCTTTACGCGGCGAGTGGTTCGGCCGCCTCCAGCGACGCGAAGGTCAGGCCGAGAATTCGCTCCACGTTTGCACGCGTGTTGGAATCGTAATGCGGTTTGACGCGCTGATAGATCTCACGTCCCCAGGCGCGCCCGGCTGAGGTCTCCGCCAGCCGTTGATAGATGGCGACCACGTTCGAACCGCCGACTTGCATGAAACGCTCGAGCATGGGGAGGCCGGGTGCATAGCGCGTTTCCGCCACGGCCACCAGCCAGTGCATCGAAGGAGTCGTCATGCTCGAGAGTCCCAGAACGGCGTCGAGCTCCTCCATGCGCGGTTTGATGGCATTGGTGATCTGCCAGAGAAAGAGGCCGAGGTGGAGATGCGTCCAGCCGCTGCGGTCGAGGTCCGCGACGGCAGTGCCTGCGCGGAATCGCTGCGCCTCGACGCCGATTCGATCCCAGAGCGCCGATTGCGTCGGTGCGGTGACATTCGAAGGAAGTGTGCCCTCGTAGACCCACTCATCGACTTTCAGCGAGGAGAGGTCGGCGCCCCATCGCGTCAACTCGTCGATGAAGGCTCGCTCATCCGCCCAGCGGAAGGCGTATCGGTGGAAGTAAGAGCGCAGGATCCGATCGAAACGCTCGCGTCCGAGCTCATCCTCCAGCGTTTTCAGGAAAATGCTGCCCTTGCTGTAGTTGGTCGGGTTGAAGATGGAGAGTGATTCGTTGGGCTCGAATTGGCGATGCAGCGTCTTCTGCCGGGCGGTGACGCTCTTCTGTGCGGAGTAAGACTCGTAGTTCTGCCGGTCGAAGTAGAAACCGAGCTCCGCCCGTTCCTCGCCCATCATCTCTGCGAGGATCCTCCTGGCGTAATAGGTAGCGAATCCTTCGTTGAGCCACGTGTCGCTCCATGTCGCGCACGTGGTCGAATCGCCTCCCCAGGAATGGGCCAATTCGTGCGCCAGCACATCCGCCGGCGTCGGCGGAACCTCACCGTTCGCGGGCACCACACCGCCCGGCGCCAGGAAGTTGAGCATCGGGTTCTCCATCCCGCCTGCAACGAACGCGGGCGGCATGACCAGAACGTCGTATCGCGCAAACGGATAAGGGCCCAGGATCCGCTCCGCCGCCTCGAACATCGCGGGAACGTACTGCATGTCCCACAGGGCGTCGGCCACCAGTTCCGGCTCCGCGTAAAAGCCGGTCCGATCGCTGAAGGAGCGGAACTCGAGCCGCCCTACGGCCAGCGCGATGAGATACGACGGAATGGAGTACGGCATGTCGATCTCGTACACCCCGTCGGGATCGGCCTCGGTGACGTTTCTGCCGCTCATCAGGGCCAACAGACCGCTCGGCACGCGCACGATGGCGTTGTACGTCGTGCGAACGCCCGGCGTGTCCTGCAGCGGGATCCATTCGCGTCCGCGGCCCGGTTGCGTGAACGTGAATACGAACGGCGAGATCCCGCCGATGGTCTGCGGCGGCTCGAGCCAGAACAGCGCCCCCGAGCTCGGAAGGGTCCGGTACTCGATCCGAACGTGCTTCGAGCCGGGGCTGATGTCGATGATGAGAGGCCTGCCGAGCGCCACAGTCGCCGTGCCGTAGGACCAGTGAGCCGATGCTCCGTCGACGGAGACGCGAGTGATCTCGAGACTCCGAGTATCCACAATGAACCGATCCGTCGGCGCGAGATGCTCGAGCGTATGCGTGACGGCGCCACGGATCTGCTTTGTCGCGAAATCGACCGTGAGGTCGAGATCGAGATGCGTGGAGCGAACGATCTGAGGTTGGGATGCGCTGAACTGATCGAGCGGAGGTGCCGGACCCTGGTCCCGCGGTGACCCGGATCTCGCCGAGCGACGCCGCCCCTCGGCGTCCGGCACAAGCGCGAGAAGCACGAGGGCGAGAGCGATCCATCTCTTCATGGAAACCCTATTGTAGCCATCGTTCGCGTCCTGCATCACCGAGTTTGGTTCTCGAGCATCCGACACCGTCATCCCACCGGCGACATCGGCATGATCAGTCCCCTCTCCCCACGGCGGCTTCATCGCCGAGGGGAGAGGGTAGGGTGAGGGGCGGCTCTCGCGAAAAGTGAAGTCACGGCGCAGCCATAGCTACCGACCGTAGATTCCTTGTCATGACTCGGGTGGCTAAACCTCCGAGGCTGCTGGATCGCCTGCGCGACGCCATCCGGTTGCGGCACTATTCGATTCGGACGGAGGAAGCCTATGTAAATTGGTCGCGGCGGTTCATTCTCTTTCACAACACGAGACATCCGGCCTCAATGGGAGCCGTGGAGGTCAACAACTTTCTGACGCACCTGGCCGTGAACGGGAACGTCAGCGCATCGACGCAGAATCAGGCGCTCAGCGCTATCCTCTTCCTTTACAGGTACGTACTGGACGATCCGCTGCCCTGGCTCAAGGACCTCGTACGTGTCTCGCGGGCGCGCCGTCCGCCGGTAGTGTTGACGCGCGAAGAGGTGCGCGCCATTCTCGGAGAGCTCGAAGGCATTCCGCGACTGGTCGCCACGCTGCTCTACGGCACCGGGTTGCGGCTGTTGGAAGGACTCCGTCTGCGAGTGAAGGACATCGACTTCATGGGGGCCGGGAGTGGGCCTGGCAGTACGCATTTCCGGCGATCCACCGCAGCCGCGATCCTCGGGATGGGGAGACGCGACGCCATCACCTCGACGAATCGACCATCCAGAAAGCCGTAAAGCAGGCCTTGCGCCGGACTGGAATCGCGAAACCGCCAGTTGTCACACCTTCCGACACTCCTTCGCTACGCACCTGCTCGAAGACGGCTATGACATCCGCACCATTCAGGAGCTACTCGGCCACGCCGACGTGCAGACGACCATGATCTACCACGTCCTGAACAACGCCGGCGGCCGTGGAGTTCGAAGCCCCCTCGAGACCCTCTGACCCCCTCAGTGACCCCGTCCATCAGCCTATCCCGGCCGTACTAGGCTGACCGCCAATCCTGCGAACGCGGCCGCGAGCGTGACTAGGCCGACCGTCAAGATCAGCGATTGAGCGACAAGATGAAGGCCCGACTGTGAAGTTATACTCATTGCGGACGTGCGAGTGGCATCCGTGTTCAGCGTTTTGAAATGGTACGTCCAATCAGGTTAGTAACGAGTTAGACGTCAGGAGAACATATGAGTTTGGTCGGCATTGCGGGAAACATGGGCATAACCACAGCAGCGTTGAACCAATTGCTAGCTGGTCGAGCAAGCGTAGGTGTGGCCGGTCGGTTGAATGTCACTACCGCAACCGTACAAGACTTCCTCAACGGTACCGCTCGTGTGGGCATCGCTGGCGTCCTTGGCTGCACAACATCAACTGCCCAAGAGCTTCGCGATGCCCTTGATGCAAAGGGCGCGATCGGGCTGTTGATCGGGCTGTGCGTGTCTCGCGGCTAACGACGTCCAACTTTGCGGTGGAGCGGACTTCGGCCCGCCACTTGATATGCTTGTTCTCAACGTTTCAGCGTGGGCCGAAGCCGCTCACCTGGAGACGTTGGGCGGCAGGAGAAAGAGCAACGCGATGCGAACAACGTTTGGCTTTGTGGGCTGCCTCGTTCTTGCGGTCTTGCTCACCTCTTGCCAGTCATCGCCCGTTACGGTTGACCCGCCTGGGCCGCCGTATCAGGTCATCTCAGGCGGCCCGGTGAGGCCCCCGGTCGCACTACACCGCGTAATCCCGAAGAGACCTGAAGGGGTGACAGAACAAGGCGAAGTGCTACTCAAAACCATCGTCGGCTTGGATGGCATCGCTCGAGAAATAGAAGTGATCAAGGCACCGCACGCTGCTCTGGGGGAAGTTTCGAGGGAGGCGGCCAAACAGTGGCGGTTCACGCCGGGCACGTTGCGTGGACAACAGGTTGAAACGATCTTCTTCATTCAAATGAAGTTCTGATCTACCGGGGAACGTGCTCGCATTCTGCCGCCCAACTCGGCGCTGCAGCCGACTTCGGCCCGTCACGGACTACTTCACGTTCCTCGCATGGGCCGAAGCGGCTGAGCTGGGGACGTTAGGCGGCTTGCGCAACGATGCCGTTCCACGTTTTCTTACCGTCGCCGAATCCTCACGACTGGGATACGACGCCGAGAAGTGGAGCCGTTTCCTAATTACCGGCTGCTGGAAACACGTGTGACAATCGCTGACTGGCGCAACGCTGCGGCCACGAAGAAGCCGCGCCAGCCGTAACCCGGCGCGCCTTTCCGTGAAGGCTGGTGCTTAGCTAGAACTTAGTCGTCCTTACTCAGCGGCCTTATCTGCGGCCTCAGCAGATTTCTCCGCAGCGTCGGCCGTTCGCTGCTCGTTCGCGCCCTGCTCGCGCGCGTCTGCTTCTTCCGCGCTGTCGCCGATTCCGAGAGTATTTCCCGAGCGTCCACCGCTACGGGCCGCTGCGACGTCCGCAGACTTGTCGTTGTCGTCCGACATAACCACCTCACCTTAGCGGCAGCGGCATTGCTGCCGAGAGGAGGGAGTACATTAATGATGCCAAACAAGGTTTGCACCATTCACCGTAGCCGCATAACTCAGCGGTTGCACCGGACGCGAACCGCTGCTTGACTGTGCTCCAAGAGCCCACGTCATCGCGCGCAGTCCGCGCCGGTGAACCGCGGGCCGTTAGACGGCGAAACTCATGTCTCGGTCCTTGCTGCCGCTGGCCTTCCTCGTACTCGCGATGCTGTCAGGATGCGAACGCTCCGACTGCTGCGCTCAGGGAGACGCGAAGCTTGTCGCGAAGATCCCGTTACGCGCCACCGAGCCAGCCAAAGAGACGCCGCTGCAGGTTGGGGGCGAAGTCCTTGCCCCGCAGTTGATCAAGAAAGTTGAGCCCGGCCTTCCTGATCACGAGAAGCGAGCTGTTCGCAAGCAGCCGTTCATGTTCTTCGAAATCGTTGTCGATGGCACGGGGAGTGTGACCAGCGTTCGCACCCTGAAATCGAACGACGACGTGTTGCTTCCGTACGTCGTTGCTGCGATCAAACAGTGGAAGTTTCGACCGGCGACCCTTCGTGGAAAACCTGTAACGGTTCTCTACAACATCAGGTTCTCGTACGAAGTCCGGTAACTCGCCGTCCAACTCGGCCGCTGCAGCCGACGGCACCCGCTGCTCTTTCATCGTAGATGCTACGATCTCGCGTGCGGGTGCCGCGGCTGAGCGGCAACCGTTGGGCGACTAGGGATGCGCAAAGGCTGGATAGCGATGCTGCTGGCGGTGGCTTGCGCGAACGGGCAGCCGGCGAAGAAACGGCGACCCTAAGGTGCCGGAGCGGATTATGGATCGTACGCCGGCTTCGGTGGCAGCACGGCCGCTTGCATCGAACCGTCGTCCGCGATCGCCACTCCCTGTCGTGGGCCCTTGCATGTCTCTCCGCGTTGAATCGCAAACCCCGCGGCACGCGTCCACGTCAGCGTGCCGGAGACCATGCACTCGCCGAGGAGCCGATCCTCTTCCAGACTCTCAGCGCGCAGGTACCCGGGCTGAATATCGAGCTCGAAGCGCGAAGCCGCCGCCTTCCAGTCAAGACGCGATGCAGAAGATGGATGGAGGAAAGCATTGCATTGGACATACTCGGGCGCCGTGCTGGCGAGTCGAATGGCGCTGACACGCAGCGGTGCGTCCTCATCGACGATCACGAAAAACACGGCGCGCTCCAACCCCTCGGAAACAATCAGCCGATGGGCTGACGTATTTGGTGGCGCGTACCCGTGCCGAATCGTCCTGATTCGATGGAGCGGTGTCAGGACCGTGTAATGCATCCGCGGATCGACCGAGTAGTCGCTGAGGTCGAGATGCCAGTCCGTCGCGACGTCGTCGAACCTCGCTTCGATGTCCGTGACGTGCGCGGAAACGATCTCCGGAATGCGCAGAACCTGGACCGGCTCAACCGATGGTGTCGAACCTCGCAGGTCGAACGCGTACAGGCGTAGCAGCATCTTGTGGCTGCCGTCCGCGGCCGCATAGACCGCCACGCGATTGTCATCACCATTGATGACCCTCTGCAAAACGCCGATGCCATCCACGGTGAGAACGCGGCGCGGCCGGCGCTGCATCGCTTCAGCGGCGGATTTCAGGTCAGCGAACGTCGTCTCTGCTTCCGGAGCCTTGTGCGCGCGTCCGGAGAAAAGCTCGAACCGCCGCAGCGATTCCTTCTTCGTCCAAACCGCGTCGAGGTTCAGCCGCTCCGTGCAGACGAAATCGCCGTCGGCCGCGGACCAACGGCAGCGAAGCGCTCGGCGGGGCGAATAGATGGCGTCAAAGGCCGTACACGCGCCACCCATCCATCCGTCCGTGCAGCTCACGCGTGCCGCTCTCCCCTTCCGCATTCGGAAATCGAAGACGAGAACGTTGTGCGTGACGCCGGCCGCGTGAGCCCCCATCCAATGGTCGTCATACTCGACGCGGATCAGTGGTGGCTTGCCTGAAGCCGGTGCGAGCGAAACGCGAGGGTGCCTCGGAGGAGGATCGTCACCCGGCACATCATTGTCTATTCTGGGAACGCGGCCGTTCTCTTCGACGAGCTGGAAGAACGAGTGCTTTCCGTTCCGCGTGAGATGGAATCCGAGCAGAAGTGCCACGTACGGAGAGCCGTCCGCGTTGGGCCACTCGCGCGCGCTGCTGCGAACAGCGATCTTCGACACCCCGTGACGGGAATCGAACTCGTCGAAGATCGTCTCGCTCGACTTGCCAAAGATCCTGCGAAACTCATCGGGCGAAATACTGCGCAGGACCCATCTTTCTTCCGAGATGTAGGACTCGCCCTCGCCATACGCCTCTCCGCAGCGAATCAGATCCTCGGCGTAGAGCGCCGTCACGCCGAGGATGAGGAGCAGGCAGACGGAGGAGCGGAGCGTCACGGATTTCGATTCTACATCGCGGTCGGGCACGGCTGTCGCCAGCGCAAGACGGAAAGCGGCGCCTGAACCGTCGCCCAACTCGACGCTGGAGCCGACTTCGGCCCGTCACGGATTACTATCACTTCTCTTTCCTCGCGTGGGCCGAAGCGGCTCAGCTGAGACGTTAGACGCTCGTGGATTTTCCGTCAACGAACAGTTGGGACTGCCCGGTAGCGGCGGTGGCTCTCTTTGGGTTCGTGAGCGCTTTGTTGCTGGTGCCGTGGATTGTCGGATGGCTTCGTACGCGATCTCGCGCGGCGGCAGCGATCGCGCAAATCCTGTTCTGGGGTGGCACGGGCATATTGCTTCTCCACACAATCCATCTCCCCGACTGGGGAATCAGGATTCGCGAAACGCCTGATGACAGCGCCGTGATCTACGGCGCGCAGGCGCGCATCGCGCTTCTACTTGCCGCTGCTGCCGTATTGATCAATCTTGCTCTGGCCCGGCGTAGGCTTGGGCGCCGCGTCTAACTCAACGCTGCAGCCGACGCCAACCGCTGCTTCGTCATCGTAGGTGCTACGATCTCGCGTGCGGTTGGCGCGGCTGAGCGTCAGGCCGTTAGGCGGCATGAACGCGATAAAGCAGGTCTTCCGACGCCTTCTGTTCGGCGGCTCCAAGAAATTGCGGCCATACGAGAGGGCCGTTGCTGATTCAGTAGTGGACGCACTGGCAGACGATATCGCCGTGATCGCAAGGGAGCAGCTTCGCGCATTCGACTTCGTTCAGCGTGCCGCACACGATCGCGTTGTCACGTTCTATTTCAGCGAGCCGATTGCAAGGTTTGCGCGAACGGATACGCACGTTCTTGGCTCGGCTCTTCTGCGAGCCGCCTCAGGTTCGGCGCGCGCCCAGCTCATCGCGCACGGCGGGCGACTGTCGTCACTGGAGTTCACTTCTCCTCCCTTCAGTCTCGTCAAGGCAGACTTCTCCGTCGGGAGCGCCATCGCCGAAGGTAGTGATCTTGGCACGACAAGCAAGTTGGACGCTGAGGAACATTCCGGCTAACTCAACGCTGCAGCCGACGCCAACCCGCGCCGCGTGTGTCGCAGTTTGCTACTCTGTCGCGTGCGGGTTGGCCCGGCTGAGCGTCAGGCCGTTAGTCGGCTAGCGTGAATCCGTGACCGTCTTCGACCTCCTCTCCAGCCCCGACCTCCTGTTGCAGGCTCGTTCAGCTCCAGCGACCGTGCCGGCGTTGGCGGAGCTTGACGCTCAGGCGCCGATGCGTTTGCCGCCCGGGTACTTGGAACTCCTCCGCGCTGCGAACGGTCTGGAAGGCGAACTTGGTA
The DNA here is from genome assembly GCA_030775085.1 of Acidobacteriota bacterium. Taxonomy (GTDB): domain Bacteria; phylum Acidobacteriota; class Thermoanaerobaculia; order Gp7-AA8; family Gp7-AA8; genus QHVT01. Next base: position 21,592 of record JALYJW010000054.1, read on the forward strand.
TCTCACCAGGGTGGATCCAGCTTTGGCGTGCCGAAGATGTCCTCGCGATGAACAATGACTACGAAGTGGAGCAGTGGCACCCCGGGTTCTTCGGCTTTGGCAGTTCGGGTGGGGGAGTGATGTTCGCGTTTTCTACCGCCGCCGGAGTCGACTCGCCCGTGTTTGGTATGCCATTCGACTCAGCCAGTTCGGAGGACGTCGTTATCATTACCTCTAGATTCGCGGCCTTCGCCCAGGCGATTGGACGCGAGTGGCAAGAAGCCGGCTAACTCTGCACTGCAGCCGACGCCAACCGCTGCTTCGTCATCGTAGGTGCTACGATCTCGCGTGCGGTTGGCGCGGCTGATGCGAAACCGTTGGGCGGCTGGAGCGCTCCACGATTCGATCACAGCGTCGAGCGCTCCAGTCGCGTCCCGGGGGGTCCGTTGCGGCGGTGCCGATCGGAGCTTGGCCCGGCCGCTCCCTTCACGGCGATTCACACGGGCGCGGGCACGCCTTCGGCGAGCAAGATGACGGTTTCGGCGCTGGATTGGCGGAGCTCGCGCAAGGGCCTGTAGATGTCCGAGTGGTACCACGCGAGCGCGGAACTCTTGTCGGAGAACTCCACGATGACCATCCGCTCGTGCTCCCACCCACCCTCCACTGCCTGGACGTCGTTGCCGCGGACGAGGTACCGACCGCCGAAGGCGGTGACCGTGGCCGGCGCCTCGTTCATGTACCGCCGCATGGCTTCTGCGTTGAGAACCTTCACCCTCGAAACGATGTACGCAGACATGGGCCTCCTTGTCGCGTCTCCTGCATTGGACCGCGCGACTACTCTACGCCCACTGGGCTCGCTGTCTCGCGCCTCATCGCCGGCGCCGACGCGACCCTCCTCTCGGGCCTGAAGGCGCCGCCCAACTACGCGCTCCAGCCGACTGGAACCGCCGCACCAGCATGGTGAATGCTAAAGTAACGCGTGCGGTCCCAGCGGCTGAGCGCTGATCCGTTGGGCGACGAGCGCATGACCGAGGAAGTTGTCGCGATCAAACTCACTCGCGATGAAGCGCTGGTGTTCTTCGAGTTTCTGACGCGATACTCCGATGATTCCGGTGAACTCCGAATCATCGACCAGTCCGAGCAGCGAGTTCTGTTAGCGGGGGAGTTGCCCTCGCGAGGAGCGTCGACCGCCCCTGCACACCGCGGCGCCTCATGGTTGATCAAGATCGGCGTTGCGCTTTCTGCTGGCTCATTCCCGCTGGGACTTATCTCTTGGTTCGGACGCGAGACGACGAACCATCCGGGATTCCGCGAGCAACGGCTTCCGGTACGTTATCGCATCGTTGCTTGGTCTCTCGTTGCGGCTGCAGTCGTTGCCTTCATCACATTCGCTTGGTACTCACTGTCACGAGGCCTCACAACTTGGTGAGGGCGCGGTCGGTCTAACTCTGGGTTGCAGGCCGACGTGGCCCGCTGCTTTACGGCACTGCAGGTTGTGCCATCATGGCGTCGCGGGCCGCGCGGCTGAACCCTGTCCGTTAGGCGGAAACCTCATGGGTCTATTGAAAGGAAGATCCGAAGGTGGCAGTGGCGGTAAGCGAGGCCACTCCAACATGGATCACTGGGTTACCTCGGAAGAGATCAAGGTGGCCTCTCGCAAGCGGCGCCGACTTGATGCGAAGGAAATGATCCAGCACGAAGAGAACGAAGAAGTGATGGTCGGACCTGAAGACATTCACAATGGCAGCCACCGCGAGATACTTGGCAGTGACGTGGTCAACGATGGGATGTACATAGAACTTCAAGATGCGTCAGAGCAGGTGATCGCTTGTGTGTTCAGATCGGATGCGACAGGCGAATTTGAGATCAGCGTCGGAACCGCCGATGCGCACTCAGAAGAGATCTCCTCATTCATTCAGCGCGCGAAGGATCGCCTGAACGCACGCTATTCCGTCTAACTCTGCGCTCCAGCCGACCGGAACCGCTGCACCAGCGTCGTGGGTGCTACAGTTGCGCGTGCGGTTTTCCGTCGGCTGAGCTCGACAGCCGTTAGACGCCAGGAGCAAAACACATGACTCGCAACGTTCTCGTCGTCGTTGGCTCGGTGATCGTGGGATGGATCGTCATGCAGCCGTTCATGGTGGCTGAGCACTACGCCACAGACGGGCGAACTTTCGATGGAGTGGCGGGCATCATACTCATGGAGCTGATCACCCTCGTCCCGAAGTTGGCTGCTGCCGCTGCGGTGGGGATAGTTGCTGCCCTGGGGTTGAGAACCACTCGTCCCCGAGCGTGGGCCACTGTGAGCGCCACGGTTGTAGCGTGTCTTCTCGCACTTTCATATCGCTACGTGGCACCGGATTGGAGTGCTTGGCTGACGACAGTGGTTGCCATTGTTGCTCCGGCGATTCTAGCGTGGTGTCTCTTCAACTTGGTGTGGCGAGCGCGCAGCCGCCATCCAGCAGTCGTCTAGCTTGAAGAGTCGACCGGCACCTGGTCTCAGGCACGCCGGGTTGTGTCGGTCGCTGCGTGGCGGCGTCTAACTCGTCGCTCCAGCCGACCGCAACCGCCGCACCAGCATGGTGGGTGCTACAGTAGTGCGGGCGGTTGCGGCGGCTGAGCTACCGTCCGTTAGGCGCTCATGCGATACGTCACGACTGAAGCGGGAGACGACGCCGAGTTCATCGCTTTTACCGAGACTGTTCTGACCCGAGTCACGCTCATGCAGGCGCCGGGTATCCACATCACGCGGATCAATGGCTGGTTCGGTGAAAAGTGGATCGGTTTCTCGGGCAAGGTGATGGGCGCGTTCGGGGTGCATTACCGGGAGGAAATGGATATCCCGCCGTTCGTCCCGAACCGGGTCATCACATCAACGTATCTCAAGCTAGTCGGTGGCCGCTACGAGCCATCAGAGAGCGCAGTTCAGTTGCACATTCATCAGCGGTCAGAGTCGAACTTTCGTCGCAAGGTTCGAGAAGTCGTCCCCGCGGACGTCTTGATTTGGTTCAGCGGCGGCAGTGAGCGCGATGGTCGCGGCAGCATTCTGGCTTACGTTCCGACCGTGGAAGGGCACACTCCAGGGTTCCTCTCGCTTGCACGTGATCCGTCGTGGCGCATCATCAAATCGATCGGTCTCTCTCCTTCGGAGCTTGTTGCCACCAATAGCGCCTAACTCATAGGACTCTTTACCGCATCCCTTGAAGGCGAAAGCCGGGTTGACCGCGTATGGGGGCGCGGACCGGCATGCGTGTTGGGATGAGGGAAGAGGATGCGAGAAAGAGTTCAGTTGAACGAAGCCGCGGGCCTCTTGGGAAAAGTATGACTCGGAGGCGTGTGGGTGGTGGTGCGGAGCGAGCGAGAAGTGAGGTTTGATCGCTTCGATGGCGACGAGAGGTGGCGTTTCCGGTAGCCGCAGAGGCTGAGAAGCGACGGAACTGGGCGTGAATGACACGTTTGGATCGTGGTTTTCCGCACGCAAGCAGACCACTCCCAGAGCAACGGTGACGATGCCGGAACGACGAAGACGGAACGTGTCGTCGAGTTCATGAGGTGTCGAACCAGGTCCTGTGGCATTGAGGATCAACCGGGGCCATGCGACGCATCGTTCCCTTGCGGCATTGAGGACAGAGTCGAAGATCTGGAATGGGTGGAGAGGGACGGAGCGGTCGTTTGGAGCCGATCAGCTGACGGGCTCTGGCGATGTTGGCGGCGCGGTCGCGGTTGGCGAGAAAGCCGTAATAGCGGACACGCGTAAAGCGCAAGGGAACGACGTGTTGGAGGAAGCGGCGCAGGAACTCGACGGCGTCGAGCTTCATCGTCTTCTGAGCGTTGTCGTTCGCGTAGTCGCGCCAGGAGAAGGTGACGTTTTCTCCGTCGAAGGAGACGATGCGACGGTTGGAGATGGCGATCCGATGCGTGTAGTTGGCGAGGTATGCGAGCACTTGCTCGGGACCGCCGAACGGTGGCTTGGCGTACGCATGCCAGTCCGTCTTGAACGAGCGAGCGATCAACAGTTCAAGCGCTTGAGCGTCGGCGACGATCTCAGTTTGGACGGTGAGCGTGCTGTCAGCGTAAGCCTGTCGAAGCGCATTGCTGAAGAGCGTGCGGAAGCGGCGGGAGAGAGCTTTTACGGCGAACAGGAACGAGACCTTGCGCACGCGCGCCCAGCGGCGGCCATCGAGGGAGAAGCCGCCACCGGGAACGACGCAGTGGACATGGGGATGGAACACCAGGGTCTGACCCCAGGTGTGAAGCACGGTGAGCACGCCCATGCGGGCACGGAGTCTGGAAGCGCCGAGATCGAGTAAAGCCTGCCCGGCGGCGCGGAGCAAGATGGTGTAGACAACCTCGGGCGCATGCAGAGCCAGGACGTTGAGGATCTCGGGAATGGTGAAGACGACGTGGAAGTACGGAACGTCAAGAACTTCATCGCGTCGTGCCTCGAGCCATTGCTGACGAGCCTCACCGCCGCATCCGGGACAGTGTCTGTCGCGACACGAGTTCCAGAAGATGTGCTCGAAGCCGCAGGAGTCACAGCTGTCGCGATGACCGCCAAGGGCGGCCGAGCGGCAGTCGGCCATGGCGCGCATCACCTTGCGCTGGGCGGCGTTGACGGGAAACTTATCGAGAAGCTGACCGCCCTTGGCGCGAACGATGGCACCGAGTGAAGCCTCGGCACCCAATCGAGGATCACTCGATCGGTGGCGGAGGAAGGATCCGGTCCAGAGGACTGCGCGCCTGAGCGGGCGAGACGTGCGTGTAGGTCTCGGTGGTGCGGCTGTGGGCGTGGCCGAGGAGAACCTGAATGACGCGCATCGAGGTGCCCTGTTCCATCAAGTGTGTTGCGAATGAATGGCGCAGAGTGCGCGGGGAGATGCGCTTGGTGATGCCGGCCTGGCGAGCGGCCACCTTGACGGCGCGTTGGACGGTGTCTGGACAGATGGAACGCGAGGGATCGTTCTTGTTGGGGAACAACAAATCCACTGGATGAGTGGCGCGCCACCACTGACGGAGCAGGTCGAGGGCAGTGGGAGAGAGCGGCGCGAAACGGTCCTTATGCCCCTTCCCTTGCTGGATACGCAAGAGCATGCGAGGCGAGTCGATGTCCTCGACGCGGAGGCGGCAGACCTCGCCGAGACGAATGCCGGCCGAATAGAGGACGGTGAGCAGTACGCGATCACGCAGGGAGCTGACAGCGGCCAGGAACGCCACCAGTTCGTCGATGGAAAGCACGACTGGAAGATGCCGCTCGCGGCGGCCATACGGAATGCGCATGACCAGGTCGGGACGATCCATCACGTACAGATAGAAGAAGCGAAGAGCGCAGACGCATTGATTGAACCAGCAGTACGAGACCTTCCTTGTGTCACGGAGGAAGAACAGGTACTGCTCGATCTCGGCAAGCCCGAGCGAAGCGGGCGAGCGGTGGAAGTGGAGGGCGAAGCGGGCAACGAGGTCGATGTAGATGTGTTCAGTCCGAGGGGACATGTTGCGGATGCGCAAGGCCTGGCGCATCCGTTCGCGCAAAGAAGTGGTGGCCATGATCGATCTCCTTTCAATGAGATCCGATCAGTGGACACCCTCGGGCTCACGTGCAGAACGCCGGCATCGCGATACGGCTATAAGCGCTCAACAACGCGGAGCGCGCCGCGTAGCGGCTTCGTTCAACTCTGCGCTGCACCGGACGTTGAACCGCGCCGCGTAAGTCCCAAGTGCGTTACCCTAATCCGTGCGGTTCAACGCCGGTGAGCGCTGGGCCGTTGGGCGGCACAAAATGGGCGTTGATGTGATCTGGCAAGGCGCGAAGGGTGCGATTGAAACGATCCACGATCCGGAGTCCCTGTTCGCATGCGCTCTGGAATCCACTTCACGTGGCGTTGAAGTCTGTATTGTTGGGGAGCGCGGATGCTCGAACAGTTCGAGAAAGCGACTCCGTCAGGGCAGCCTCAGTATCCAGGTCGGCTTGCCGACGAATACTCGCGAATATCGGCGTTCTGATCGGACCGAAGAGTTCATCAGCATCTCACCAGTCCGAGTGCGAGTGTCGTCGCGCGGCTGTGCTCCCGCGGAGTTCGTTGTGACAGGGTCTGAGGAACCTGCATCGTTCAAACTCGTCCTGAACTGCGCTCATGGCCAGACGCCGCCACCGAACTCCGCGCTCCAGCCGACCGGAACCGCCGCACCAGCATCGTGGGTGCTACAGTAGCGCGCGCGGTTCCGGCGGCTGAGCGCTGCGCCGTTAGGCGCTGACGAACGATGAGGGCAATCCTATTGGCAGTAGTCTTAGCGCTGGCTGCCTCGAGGCCGGCCCTTGAACCTCTGTCCATCGAGGCAGGAGCGTCGGGTTTAGTTCGCGTCTCGGCCGGCGGTGTCGATCTCTTTACCATTCAGCTGACCGCACCGCGGCGAACGACCGATGAGACGATTCGCGACGAGATGTTCTTGCTTGGCGACATGGTTGTGGTCATTCGCGGTGCACACTACCCGCGTGTCGGCCAGTGCGTGAATCCCGGTGGCCAACAGCTAGAGGTTTTCATGCGCGACGGCCGACAAATGGTCTCCCGAAATCGCACACACGTTGCTGCCGCCCACGGCAACCGGTTCGCTGGCGCCTCACGAGACTGGGGTGTGATCCTCGAAGAGGAATCTGGATCGGTCTACGGGTATCTCTTCTTGAAAGCATTGCGAGAACCAACGCACGTCACACTTCCAGAACTTGAATGGCGTGGGCTCGGAGAGCAGCGACTCGATCCCTCGGGCGAACTCGTACTTCCGAACATGTTTCTAAAGGGACGTCGTGTCTCTCTCGTCATCTCGGACGATGGCTCGCATCGCATCGAGTAACGACCGGAGCGCTGCCGACCGCGCCTAACTCTGGGTTGCAGCCGACACGGACCGCTGCGTTCCTGTCCACTGGTTGCGCTACCATGGCGTCGCGGTCCGTGCGGCTGAACCCGGGACCGTTAGACGACGGAGCCACGGCGATGATCTCCACGCAGAACCTCACCGCCATGCCTGGTCCGACCGATCTCCGGAGAATCACGGAAGCTGTCGCCATGCTCGACGCAATCGTATGTCCCGAGTGGGAGTACCGTTACTACTCATTCAATTCGAAGTGGTCCGATACCGAGGCGATGGCTTCGATGAGGAATGGCCAAGGCGACCATTGGTTTGCCTTGTTCGCACCCACGGGAATCGCGATTGTTGGCCTCTCTCATGAGTCTCCTGCATTCCGTCCGGGTGACCCGTGGCCCGGAATCTTCGATCGGCTCCCGCAGGCGTTTCGCGAAAACGTGCTTCTCGAGCCGGCCTTTGACACGAACAACGCATCGTTCTGCCTGTGGCGGCAGAACGCAGACGTTCGTTGGCATGCGGGTTTGGCGGGCTCGGATCCAGCGAACGCTGTCGACGGATCAGAGGAAATGCTGGCCATTCTAGAGGGACGGCCCGGCGACTACGTGCAGTTTGCGCAAGAGTACTTTGAAGTCGAGCTCTCGTTGTCGGCCGTGTCGAGCATCTACAACCACGAGCCTCTCTCCGACGAGATTGTCCGGTCGCTCAATCCCGACGTCACTCTTCACCTCCTGCAGCGCGACCTCTCGGAGATCGGGTATCCAATCGTCGTCTAACTCACGCGTGCAGCCGACGTAGGCCGTTGGGCGTCGCTCGCCGGTGGGGAACTGGAGGTAGCGGTGAGAGTATTTGAGCTTGGAGTGGGGGATTTACGAAACCATCCATTTGCGCACCGAGTGATGGTGAACTTCGATGCTGTCGTCACTATGGAGGAGCGGCAGAGGCCCTCGACCAAGAATTACGACCATGGCACCATGAATCCAGCAGAATCCAGTTGGATCGTGGAGCTGTCGAACGGAAAAGAACTGAGCTTGACCGAGCCGGCTTTCGACCGAATGTTGCATGTGTGGGCCTCGACGTAGTGCTTCTGGGAGATTCGAAACGCGACGCCCAACTCTGCACTCCACCGGACGTGGACCCGCGCCGCGAGAGTCCCAAGAGCGGTAGTATTCGGCGTGCGGGTCCACGCCGGTGAGTGCTGGGCCGTTATGCGTCGAGGCGAGAACCAGGAGACGAGCACATGCCGAAGGCCACGCGCTGCTTCTTGGGTAGTCGGACGCTCGATATCGACGAAGCTCTCGCGATTCCCGAGATTCAGGTTCGGCGCAAGTTCCGCTGCATCGAGTGCGGCGAACGCGTTCGCGCACACAAGGAAGGCACCACCCAGCAAGCTGCGCACTTCGAGCACCTGAGTGCGAATCCTCGGTGCAGTCTCAGCGGCTCGTGGCGCGGCGACGCATAACTCGCCACTGCAGCCGACAGCCACCGCGTCATCATCTTCGTAGGTGCTAATCTGTCGCGTGCGGTGTCTGCGGCTGAGTGGCAACACCGTTAGGCCGACACACAACGAGAACCTGCCGAAGACTCCCGAATGGAAGCATACTGTATGCTTGGTGAATGCGCACTTTTGCACGTCGCGAAGCAAAGCGGCCCACTCCGTCCGCAATGAAGGCTGACATGCCGCTTACGCAGAGTCGATTGGCTTCGAGCGCGTCTAGCAATTTCGGCCATGACTTCAGTGCAATACCGACGTTTGCCTCGCAGTCGGGGAAGGTCGCTGACCTTGGCCGGATCGACTCGCTCCACCAGGTTTCCCACACCGAAGTTGTTCCAAGGTCTGAAGCGGTTTTCACGTTCCAGACGTTTATTCCTAATAAGTACGTTCCGGGAACAAACGGTTTGGCCTATGGTGACGACCGTGACTTTGGAAAGCCTGGCGATAGTTACAGAACCTTTCAGCAGATTGTCGTCCAGACTGATGAGCGACTGAGTGCCGCGGCCATCGAAGGATCTGTCGTTGCCAGGACAGGCGAATCGAAGACGACTGTCCCCTTCACATCAGGTCACGCGTCAACGGCGCCCCTTCACATGACAGCAGAACGGAGAGATTCCCATTCTGTCACCGTCCTTTTCACAGGGAGTATCAAGCACGGCGCGATCGGCGGTGGACTGTTTCCAGCCATTGATTTTACCGGCGCGATTGTGATCAGTAGTTCGGGGGCCAAGCAAGCATACGGGTTTTACGCCAGCCACGATGCGTTTCCTGCCTATGAAGCCTTCATTGATGACAAGGCTATCTACCGGTGGAGCTACCCAGTGGGAAGCACTGTCGCTGATCTTGTTGGAAGCGGCACGGCTGTGCAAGGGAGGCGGAAGACGGGAGACGCTCCGGGAGGCATCGTCGCCAACAGAATTCTAAGATTCGGCGGAGGTAGTTTTGGCGGTGGCGGGAGCGGCGGGAACTGGTAAGACATGTCGGTCCATGGCTTGGTCGCCGCGCGGCCTAACTCTGGGTTGCAGCCGACGCGGTCCGCTGCGTTCCTGCCCTCCGGATTGTGCCATCATTGCGTCGCGGACCGCGCGGCTGAACCCTGGTCCGTTGGGCGGACGAAATCGTGCCGAGTCGGACATGCGCAGTCCTCGCCGCTCTCCTGATGGTCGGGTGTTCTGAGAGTGAGCAACCCTCACCAACCAACGTCGGGCAAACTCAGTCGCCGGGCCAAGCAGCTTCGGCGCCGTCGCGCGACACCACTGGGATGGCGCAGACTCCAGCGGCCCGTCGAACTCACCTGGAACAGCTGCCGGCAGATGAGCCAATGAACGTCGGGGGAGAGGTTCTCGCACCAATCGTCGTGAAACGGGTTCAGCCCAAGTGGCCGGAGGTTGTCACCCGTCAACGCTTGTGGTTGTTCTCACTTGTAGTCACGCGGGAGGGTCGCGTAACTGACTTGAAGGTGATCAAGGGTGAGCCCGGGCCCTACTCCAAGTTGGCGGAGGAAGCCATCCAACAATGGCGTTTCAAGCCAGGCATGTATCGCGGTCAACCAGTGGCCGTCAGATACAACCTGTCCCTTCGACTCCACGTCCGGTAGGCCGCCGCCCAACTCCGCGCTCCAGCCGACCGAAACCGCCGCACCAGCATCGTGGGTGCTACAGTAGCGCGTGCGGTTCCGGCGGCTGAGCGCTGGGCCGTTGGGCTGCTACCGTTCAGAATGAAAAGTTCTACTGCACTGCTGCAAGTCGTCTTAGCGCTCGCGTGTTCCGGCTCTCGGGTCGATCCTTTGCCAAGGCCTGTCGATCTCTGTACGCTCACAGCAAATCCGGCTGCGTACGACGGACGACTTGTAACGACTCGCGCGAACGTCCTGTCAGATGGCTACCACGGCTCCTCACTCATCGTTGAGAAATGCAGAGGGCGCGGTGTAGCGTTCGCATACGCAGAAGGATCGCGAGACGCGCCGTCACTAATACTTTCGAAACGGCGATCCACCGAACCGGCCGGCCCGGTACCCTCGACAAAGAGATCAGCGGGACGTTCATCGGCACCTTCCGTTGGGATCCTCCGCGGTGGTGGCAACGGAACCGGTCGGCGCGGCGGCCTTGGCGAGTACTTGAGGTGCACGAGATTGTCGACCTGCGTGTAATACGGAACGAGGCGTCAAAGATCCAGCCGCCCAACTCTGCGCTCCAGCCGACCGGAACCGCCGCACCAGCATTCTGGGTGCTACAGTAACGCGTGCGGTTCCGGCGGCTGAGCGCTGGGCCGTTGGGCGGCACGAGGCATCGGTGCCTGGTTACACTGGCTCACAACGCACGTGTGGAGCGGTCTGCTGGTGTTCTTCGCTGTTCTAACAACTTCGATCGCGGTCGCGAATGATGCTGTCACTTGCCATCCAAGCACGATGGGAGCTGCCAATGAGTCAATGTTTGAGTTGGATCGCGCTTTTGCTCGCTTTTCTCGGTGTCGTACTAACAACCATCGCCGCCGTCCGCGCACGGCCTCTCCGTCCGCAACTCGCGGACAGGCACCATGAGCTGTGGCTTCAGATCGGGAAAGGGTTTGGGGCCTTGGACCAGTTTTACGACAAGTTGGAAACCTTAGTCAACGAGGGTCGGCTTCTCGAGCAGGGCGGCAGTCAGTTCACGTCGGAAGTCTCAGCTATGCTCACCAACGCGCGCGAGAACATCTCGCGCGTCAACGTGGCTCTCCAGGACCCAAAACTCGTTGATCTCTCTCACGCTGAGCACACCGCGGGGACAGCGAATATGCTTACAGCCCTTGGCGCTCTCTGTGCAGCCACAGGCCTTCTACTCCAAGTCGCGACGAGGCTGCTGTAGCCTGTTCAATTTCTAGTTGCCGCGACCCGCAGTTCTAGTTGACGCCGGACAGTCATTCTCCTTCGCCGCACTCGGCCCTTGCAAGCGCAAGTAGCCCGTCGGGGGCGTCGTCACGTTTGCCGCGTTGGAGTCGCCGAACAACGTGCCGCCCAACTACGCGCTCCAGCCGACCAGAACCGCCGCACCAGTAGCGCGGGTGCTACAGTAGCGCGTGCGGTTCCGGCGGCTGAGCGCTGGGCCGTTAGACGGCGGAACACGATGAAGAGTGACCGGATACGGATTTCCATTCTCGCGCTGGCGATTGCGGGGTCGGTCAGCGCCGCGCCTCCCGAGAACGACACTCACCTTCGGACGCAGACGTTCGTGATGGAGCTACCCGGCATGTGGAAGCGGTTGCCCTCCAATGAGGCGGTTGTCTACGCACGAGGCGCTGACACAATTGTTATTTCGCCGCTCGAAACTCATACGAAGTTGCAGTGGAGAGGTGGTAAGGCCACGGCTGCGTGGCTAGCCGACATCCGGCGAAAGGCTCTCGACGAAGCTGCGCAAGGAAGAATCACCTTCACACCAAGGCGAGGAACGATGAAGGACGACCGGGAGGTGTACTACTTCAACGGTGTCGATTCGCTAAGCAAGAAAAGGCTTTACGTTGCCGTGGTCGGTCTCCCTGAGGTCCTGGTGAGCATGACGCTGTACCGTTCGATCGCCGAGCCATCAGCGGGGTTTGAAGAGCTATTTACCCGCATCATGTGGTCAGTGCGAAGCCCCGTCGGCTAACCCGTGTTGACTCCGCGTTGCTGCACCTTCGCCCGGGAGTGATCCATCCGCCACGTCGGCGCACCATGCGTGCGGCTTCGAACCGCCGTCTAACAACGCGCTCCAGCCGACGCCAACCGCTGCACCATCAGCGTGGGTTTATACTCCTCGGCGTGCGGTTGGCGCGGCTGAGCGCTAAGCCGTTGGGCGGCAGAAAGCACGTGAATGTCGAATGTCCGATCTGCGGAAATACCGCTCTCTCCATACCGCGTAAACTTCTGTCGTCACGTGTTTTCCCAGCTCACTGTCGCTCATGCAGCGCGCTAGTGGCGCTGAGATGGAGCCTCGGGAAGGGTCTGATCGAGAGCGCAATCGCGCATGTACTCATCTTGGGTGGCGCAATCATCTCTCTCTTCATGTGGTCATGGTGGCCACTCATCGGGGCGTTCCTCGTGGACACGATGTTCGTTTCTTTGATCATCCACTGGCGCACGCCGCTGGTCGCGCTGAGGCCCGAGGACGTTTCGCGCACTCGTCGCATCGCCATCATCGCCACGATTGCCTTCGTGGGGCTGGTTGTGCTGGCTGGGCTCTCGGACCGCTAGCCGCCCAACTCTGCGCTGCACCGGACGTTGAACCGCGCCGCGCTGGCTCCGAGTGCGTTACTCTACTCCGTGCGGTTCAACGCCGGTGAGCGCTGATCCGTTGGACGACGATGGTTACGTGAAATCACTTCTGCTTTCGCTCGTGATGGTTGTCGGTTGCGCCAGCGATGAGCTGGTGCTCAGAACCTCGCCCGCGACCTCGAGCTCGTCCGCTCCGATAGCGCAGCACGATTCGATCCCTGACGTTTGCGGGGCGTACCCGGACCTTTCGAGCCTGACCGATCCTTCCGAGTTGAGTCGCCTGGTCGTGAGTGCACGTCTGTTTCTGACCGGATGGGCTGGGCTCAAAGGCGGTGAGAAAGAGGAAACGTGGTTAAGGGGGACCGATGGATACTGCGCGCCATGTGAGAAATGTGAGGATGCGGCGACGAAGGGCTTATACCGCCTTGCGGAGCTGAATACTCAGGCGGCCGCCCGCGAAGCTGCCGCCATCGCGCTCGATCCTCGCATGGAGTGGGACGGCGGGCCATCGCTACTGATGGGAGACGCAGTCAGCCGCTTCGGGCCTCTCGTCGTTCCATATCTCGAGCCACATGAGAAGACATCGGTCACAGCCGCACGGATCCTGGCGTGTGTGAGGCGCCGCGTACCATGCCTGTAACCGTCGTCCAACTCAGCGGTTGCACCGGACGCGAACCGCTGCTTTACTGTGCCCCAAAAGCCAAGGTCTTCGCGCGCGGTTCGCGCCGGTGAACCGCAGGCCGTTAGGCATCGGAAGAACCGCAGTGGTGGACGAGACGCAGAAGTATGTAGGTCGTGACCTGCCGTTTGTTACGGATCCGGAGTTGCAAGCTATCGGAGCGCGCGTCGGCGCTCTGCGCGCGTCAGTCAGCAGAGGTTTGGGGGCGCTTCTCGACGCCTGGCGCGACCGTGTTGTTGGACCGGAGTTCACGATGACCGTTGGCGTTCTCCTTCGGATTATGGAGTGCGCATTGTCCGTCGAAGTGCTCGCGTCCAAAGGACGTCAACGTGACGCAGCCGTGCTGGTCCTGACCCTGATGGAACTGCGGCTCGATCTTCAGTATGTCGCGCAAGATCCAACCCGCGCATCGGTTTGGCTTGAGCATGCAGACAAAGGACGTAAGCCTTGGCGCGTTGGCACACAAATCAAGGCCACTTGTCAGGAACCCCGCGAGCGCGAGGCTGAATTCGCCAACTATCAGCACTTTTCGATGGTCAAGCACGGCAATCCTCTTGGCGGAATCGCAAGCTTCCCCGTCGAAATGTCCACGGAGGGGATGGTGCTGCGCATTGATCCCGATGACAAGGTGAATCTGAATCTCTGCAGCTCGTGTCTCTTCGCGGCCGGCAGCTGTCTACGCCACGCCTTTTGGGCGGCCGTCAGCCTGAGTCGAGCGACTGGCGCTGAAATCGATCAAGCTATGGTTGATATCGAGAAAGCGATGGCGGCGCTGGATCAGGCACACAACAATCACGTGCACCGCATGGTTGAGGCGTGGATGTCACCGTCAACGGCGCCCGATGCCTAACTCCGCGGTGGAGCGGACTTCGGCCCAGCATCTGATACGCTTACTTGCACTTTCTTCGCGTGGACCGAAGCCGCTCACCTTGGAACGTTGGACGACCTGACCGTGCTCACGAAGCAACAGTCTAGAGAGCGGTGGCGTGAACTCCGTAGCCTCGTCAACGAGTGGGATCCTATCGGGCTCGTTTCTGATGGCGCTCCTGAAGACGAATACGAGTGTGTCGTGGGACCAGTCCTTCGCATGCTGGAGACCTCTGAAACGCCAGAAGCAATTAGTGCC
>JALYJW010000055.1 GCA_030775085.1 Acidobacteriota bacterium
CCTCTCCCCATTGCGGTGAGGCTGCAATGGGGAGAGGGGACTGTGCTTGGTCCCCTCTCCCCACGGCGGCTTCATCGCCGAGGGGAGAGGGTTAGGGTGAGGGGCGGCTCTCGCGAGCTCAAACTCCCTCATACGTCAACTCCAGGAACACGTCCTCCAATGCGCTTTCCTTCTTCAATTCCGCGGTGGTGCCGGTGGCGATGATGCGGCCGTGGTTGATGATGGCGATGCGGTCGCAGACGGCTTCGGCGACGGAGAGGGTGTGGGTGGTCAGGAAGATGGTTTTGCCTTCGTCGGCGAGCCTGCGGAAGAGTTGTTTGACCTGCCGTTGTGCGAGGGCGTCGAGGCCGACCATCGGTTCGTCGATCACGAGCACGGCGGGGTCGTGGACGAGCGAGGAGACGATGACGAGCTTCTGCTTCATGCCGTGCGAGAGGTTCTCGATGCGGGCATCGATCCAGTCGCCGAGGCCGAACCAGCGCAGCAGCTCGACGGCGCGCGGCTCGCAGGTTTGCCAGTCCTTGCGGTAGAGGTCGGCCACGAAGTGCAGCAGCTCGCGGCCGGTCAGTTTTTCGTAGAGATAGGGCCGGTCGGGGACGTAGCCCATGATTGACTTGGCGCGCACGGGCTCGCGCAGGACGTCGATTCCGTTGACGTGAACGGCGCCGGCGGTGGGGAGCGAGAGGCCGGCGATGATGCGGATGGTGGTCGTTTTCCCGGCGCCGTTCGGGCCGAGGAAGCCGAAGATCTCACCGGCGGCCGCAGCGAGACTGAGCCGGTCCACCGCCGTGAAATCCCCGTATCTCTTTGTCAGATCGCGGATTTCGATCATCAGACGGCAGGGTATCATCGGACATGAGGGCGGCAGGGCAACCTTCCGGGAGTCCGCCCGTAAACGAATGGCAGAACGTGACCAGCTCGACGACCGCTCCCTGGTGGAACGGATCCTCGGCGGCGAGAGAGACCTGTTCACCGTGTTGATGTCGCGGTATGAGAAGCGCATCATCAACTACGTTTACCGGATCACCCACCGCTATGAAGAGGCGCACGACCTGGCGCAGGAAATTTTCGTGAAGGTCTACCTCGCACTCGATCGGTACGATCCGAAGTACCAGTTCTCGACCTGGCTCTTCCGCATCGCTCAGAACAGCGCCATCGACGCGCTGCGCAAGAAATCGATCACCGAGGTGCCGTTGGCGCGGCCGGCGGACGACGAAACTTCAGGCAGCAAAGAACGCGAGTTCGCCGACGGCGGCGTCTCGCCCTATCGCGCACTCAAGAACAAACAGCTCAGCGCCGCCATCGATGACGCGGTGGGCAAATTGCCCGCGGATTATCGCGAGCTCATTCAGCTCCGCCATTTCGCGGAGCTTTCCTACGAGGAGATCGCTTCGATGAAGAAGCTGCCCCTCGGCACGGTGAAGAACAAACTGTTTCGAGCGCGGAATTTGCTCAAGGAAGCGCTCGGCGGATTCGTGGAACCCTTATGACCTGTGAGGACTACTTCGAAGATCCGGTGAAGAATGCGGCGCACCTTGAGGAGTGTGCGCTTTGCCGCGCGCTCGAATCCGACGTCGACGACGCGGCAATGGATCATCGCCCGCTGAATGTCGACGCGCTTCCGATGGCGACGTGGGAAGGCGCGTCGCATCGGACCTGGCCTCTGGTCGCGGTCGGCCTGGTCTCGGTGCTGGTGCTGGCCGTGGCGTTGTTTCTCGCCGCCGGCACGCCACCGCTGCGCGGCATCGCTCGCGCGGTGACTTCGAGCGTGACTTCGTTCGAAGCAGCCACGAAGTTCTTCCAGCTTTTCGGGAGCGGCCTGCACAGCGCTCCGACGCTCGTCCACGTCACGATCGCTGTGCTGTTCATCTTCATCAACACGGTGTTGTTTCTGCTGCTGCGCCGCGCGCCGAGGGGCATCGATGTATAGACGCCTCGTCGTTCCGCTGATGGCGTTCACGGCACTGCTGTCGCTGATCGTCGTTCTTTCGCCGACGGGCGCCATCGGCGAGGAGCGGATCGGCAACGACACTTACGTGTTCGGCCACGACGCCACGATCGACGAACCAATTGCCGGAAGTCTGCAGGTCTACAACGGCAACGTCACGGTTGCCAACGTGATCGCGGGCGATCTGCTCGTGGCCGGCGGCAGCGTGACATTCATCGGAATCGGACGCGTCGATGGAAACCTGATCTATGCCGCCAGCCGCATCACCGGTGCCGGCGACAATCGCGTGCGCGGAAGCATCTATCCGCTGCTCTCGCTCGAAGGCGCGGCTGTGTCGATGACGAAGAACGCGGTGGTGGCGTCGCTGCTGCTGCTGTGGCTCATCGTCTCGGTGATCGTGGCGCTGATGAGCGGCCGCGAGGTGCGGCTCTCGTCGGTCGAAGTGCGCACCAGCGCGCTGCATTGCTTCGTGCTGGGGCTCGTGGCACTGACGAGTTTCGTGCTCACTGCCATCGCGTTCAGCTATCTGGTGCCGTATGTGATCGGCATTCCGCTCCTCGCCGCGCTCGGTGTCTTCGGAATCCTGACGAAGGTGTACGGAATGATCGCGGTCTTCCACGCCATCGGCACGATCGTGGCGGGCTCGCGCTCGCGCCAGCAACTGGAATCGCGCAAGTGGCTGCGCGGCGATCTGGCGATGGTGGTGATCGGCGTGCTGATTCTCGGCGCGATCCGGCTGATCCCGGTGGTCGGCACGATCGCCTGGAGCCTGGCCTCGGTATTCGGTGTCGGCGTTGCGCTGGCGACGCGTTTCGGAAGACGGGAACCGTGGTTCCTCGCGTTTCGCGCGGCTGAGGCGTGATTGGTGGACGTTGTGGACGTTGTGGACGTTGTGGACGTTGTGGACGTTGTGGACTTGGTGGACTTGGTGGACTTGGTGGACTTGTGGGACTTGTCCACTCAGTCCACTCAGTCCACTACGTCCACATAGTCCACGTCCACAGCCCTCACTCCGAAGCCAATATCGCCTTCGCAGCCGCCCTTGCGCTCGAGAGTGCGGCGTCGCTGAGCATGCCTTCGTTGCCGACCCAGTCTCCGGCGATGTAGAGGCCGCGGATGCTGGTGACGGGTGACGGGCGCGGGGCGTTGGGTGTGACGAGTGCGTTCGAGACGGTCATGGCGGGCAGGAAGCGGCGGTGGACGAGCACTTCGCGCCAGCCGGGCTGCATGCGATCGAGCAACGCTTCGAGCTCCTGCTCGTCTTCGACGGCGGCGGAGGTGCGGCGCGGACGCGGACCTTCGAGCTCTTCGTCGGTGGCCTGCTGTTCCTTGCGGTACTTGGCGAGATGGATCAGCGATCCGCCGCGAGGCGCGAGCTGTGAGTACGCGGAGTGGACCGAGTAGTAGTGCGGCGTATCGATGCCGAGCGCGAATGTGTTGCGCGGCTTCGGAAGGCTGCGTAGAGCGACGTCGAGACAGGCAGCCGTCACGGGACGCGCGGATCGCCATTCGTCGCCGGCGTGTCCGGCGAGATCGGCCGCCGTTACGGGATCGACGGCCAGCAGCACGGTCTCCGCGGGAATGAGCGCACCTTCCACTTCCTCCGGGGTCGCTTCCGGATAGGCAATGGCCATCGTGTCGGTGCGATCGGCATCGAGCTCGAGACCGCCCAATTCAACAGCGCGCACGGTCCCGTCCTGCACGACGCCGACGATGCGCGAACTGCTCACGAAATGAACGCCGGACGAGATGGCCGTGTTGTGCAGCGAATCGACGATCTTCTGCCAGCCTTCATCGACGTACAGCGTGCCGCGCAGGCCGATCTTCATCTGCGTCAGCGCCGGTCCCGCCGCCGCGGTGGAGGCGTGATCGGCATAGGTGGCCAGACGGATCAGCGCTTCGAGCACTTTGCGCGCGCGTTCGCTGGAGAGACGCGCGTCGAGCCATTCGCGCAACGTGATCGAGCCCGCGTGCGTCCCGCCGAAACGGCGGATGTGCACAAGTGCCGAGGCGATCTGAACCTTGTCGCTCACGGAGAGAAGCGATGTGGTGAGGAGCGAGAGCCAGTTCGTGGGAAGGCGAAACTCTTCTCCGCCGAGGATGGCGATCCCTTTCGGTTTCGGCACCTGGCCGCGAATGGGAATGCCCAGCTCGCGATAGACCGAAGCGCCGGCGCCGCCGCGATAGAACGCGTGCGCGCCGAGGTTGAAGCGGTAGCCCTGACGCAGATTGGTGAGCGCGCGGCCGCCCAGCGCGCGACGCTTTTCGAAGAGCGTCACGGTCCGGCCACCGCGCGCGAGATATATCGACGCAGCGAGACCGGCCAGCCCGCCCCCGACGATCACGACGTTCTTTCCCACGGATTGGGCGCATGGTATCGCATCCCGGGGCCGGCACGGCCGGCTGCGCTGGTTGGCATAGCCTTGGGCACGTGCGGTCCCTTCGAGGCGCGTTGTGCCGCGCAGACAGTTGGTACTGGCTCGAGCCAGTTCTCGCATGAAACAACCTTCGACGAAGCACTCGAGCGTCACCTGTGGCAGAATCGCCCGGGTCAATCCGCAGGTTTAGTTGGGAGTGGGCGAATGAAACGGCGTGGGGGTCATGTTCTGACAACCCGTGCGGAGCGGAATGTATAAATTCATTCGGATGTGGGCATGCGTGGCGGCGCTGTTGGGCACCGCTGCAGCTGCGTCGGCAGCGACGCCGGGCGAGTTTTATCAGGGACTGCTCCGCCGTGGCACCGCTTCGTACGAGGCGAACCGCTACACGGATGCGGCGAAACAACTGCGGATCGCCGCCTTCGGCATGGTCGAAGCGGTCGATCAGTATCAGCTCGCACAGATCTATCTCACGCTGACGTACGACAAGCTCAGCGATCCTGACCGCGCGCGCGAAGCGGCGGGCCGGGTCGCGGTGGCCGAGCGCATCGAACGAAAATATGCAGGCTTGCCGTTGCCCGACGGCGTGCGCACGGCATTCGAAACGGTGGCCGGAAAACTTCTGAGCCCCGGCGAATCGGCGATGCTCTTGCGCGGAGCGGAGATGAGCGTTCCGCCGCAGACGACGAAGTCTTCACCGCAAACGACGAAGCCTGCGACCACGGTACAAGCGCCTCCTTCCACTCCGCGTCGTACGACGGCGCCGCCGCAGACAAAGCCTCAGACGGCGCAGGCAACGGAGCCGCGCAATACGATCCCGCCGCCGCAAACGAGCTCCCCCGAGAACACTGCTCCGCAGACTGTCAGCGCGGTACCTCAGCGCGAGACGCCCAGGACCACGCCCGCGACGCAGCCGGCCAAACCGCAGACCACCGCCGCCGCGCCGCAATCGCAGCCGGTGAAGCCACCGCAAACCACGACTACAGCAGCAGCACCGCCGGCGGCGAAGCCAGCACCAGCGGCGACGACACAACGTCCCGCGGCGTCACCTACGACGAAAGTCGAAGGCGGTGAAACGACTGGCCGCGGAGGGCCGATCGAGCCGCCTCGTCCCGCTGCAGCCGCTCCCGCACCGCGCGCGTTGAGCGCGAGCGAAGTGGCCGCGAAACTGGCTTCGGCCGAGCGTGGCATCAACTCCGGAAATCTCAACGACGCACGCCGCGCCTACCGCGAGCTTCTCGGCGCGCCCGCGCTCGAGCACGAAACTCTGGTTCGCGTCGCCGAGGGTCTCTACCGCTCGCGCGACTTCTCCGGGGCGCTGAGCGCGTTCAATCGCGTCGGCACACTGCGCCGTGGCGAAGAGCCGTATCGCTACTACATCGCCGTGGCGCTCTACGAGACGGGCGATCTCGCGCGTGCGAAGAAGGAGCTGGCCGCCGCGCTTCCCTTCATCGAAGTCACTCCGGACGTGGCGCGATACCGGACCCGGATCGAAGGCGCACAGTAGCCGGCACGGCCGGCAGCGCTTGTTGGCATAGCCTTGGGCACGTACGGTCGCTTCGAGGCTCGTTCTGTCGCGCAGACTCTGGACGCTGTAAAGCCTCCTCCCGACAGAGAACTTCCGTTCTCTCGCCTCTATTGGTTAGAATCGCGCCGGTTCTCCATCAGCCGCTCTCATCGCGAAAAGGTGCGCAAATGAAAAACGTTGTGGTCGGGCTCGTAGTCCTGATGTTTTCCGTGGCCGGATTTGCCGCCACTCCCGAGATCAACCCGCCGTCCAACGGTGAAGAGTGGCTGAAACTGAGCAGCACT
This sequence comes from Acidobacteriota bacterium, assembly GCA_030775085.1. Lineage (GTDB taxonomy): Bacteria > Acidobacteriota > Thermoanaerobaculia > Gp7-AA8 > Gp7-AA8 > QHVT01. The sequence continues at coordinate 6,139 of JALYJW010000055.1, forward strand.
GAAAAGCTCTTCTGGTCGGTCGGATACGCGCAGGGCTATACGGAGGCGCTTTCGAAGATCGACGTCACCTCCGGCCCGACGTCGCCGTGCGCGAGCCTGGCGGTCCGTACGGAACGACAGACTTCCACCTCCGGAAAACTGAGCGGCTTCGAGCTCGTTTCCAGCCTGGAGCGCTTTTACTCCGAGCCGGCCAACACCGTCATCCCGCTCGGCAGCGCGATCCGTATTTCGCTTCTGCAGGCCGGCGGCAAGGATGCGGTGACCATTCAGGAGCTGATCGACACGGCCCGAGTCCTCGGCATCCAGGCTTCTGCTCAGCCGCGTCCCGTAAGTCAGTAGTTAAGGCGGGTCACACCCTCGTTTCGGTTTCGCGCTACACTCTTCCGGTCTAAAGGCTTTAAGGCCGGGAGGCCGTGTGCGTTTCAAGTCCACAGTCGTTCTGCTCCTGATTGTCGTCGTCGGTACGACGACGTTTCCGGTCACCGGCCAGGAAGAGCCCCTTCCCGCTATTCACGCCAAAGGCACGGTCCTGCCCCTGACGCCGTCGATTGTGCTCCCGGCCGAGCCAGTGGCCGTCTCCATCCCCTTGCCCACCCTCGAAGATCGCGCACGCGCGAATGACTTCGTCACGTTCGATGCGTTGTATCGGGACGCCGTGCGACGCGGCGATTCCGTCGCGCCGTTCGCGCCGCTGCACGCACTCTGGACGTACGGCATCACCGATCCGACCGGCGCGTTTTACGACCGCGCGATTTACGATCGCCTCGCCCGCGCCTATCCAAGCTACGAAACCTTCATCGCCGAGCACCGCATCGCCGACAGCAACGGCAACGTGTTCTACCCGACCAGCGAGACGCGCACGTTCCTGCTCGACCGCGCATTGGATGGAACCGTGCCGAGCGTCCAGCTGGCCGATCTCGGACGGAGCACGCAAAGCACAGAGCTGCGCACTGAATCAACCGCGAAGAGCGTTTGGGAGCGCAGCACCGCGGCAACGCAGCGCAGCGCCGTAGCGCAGCGCAGCACGGCAACGCCAAGACGCAGCAGCGCGGCAGCAGCACCACGCACGGCACCACGCAGCACTGCAGCACGCAGCAGCACATCGCCCAGGCGCAGCACGTCCACACCGAAGCGCAGCGCCGCAGCGAGCGGAACGCCGGCGTCCTCGCCGGCTGGCAATGCGGCGTCTCGCCGCGTCGCGGCACCTGTCGCAGCGACGCCTGAGCCGAAAGCGCCGGCGCGGGAAACTTCGACTGCGCTCAGTACAGGCTCTGGCGCTGCGCCGGTCGTCGCGGAGAAAGCGCCCGTCGTCGTTGATCAGGCGCCTGTCGTCGCTGAGCCAACCACCAGCGTTGAACCTCCCGTCGTCGTGCGCGCTGAAGAGCCGCCGGCGGCTGTCGATACCGCGGTCACCGCTCCGCAACCGATCGTCGCCGACAACAACTTCGGCGCACGCGGGCTGTTGTTGCTCGTCATCGGTCTCCTCGGCGCGGGGCTGTTGGCCATGTTGTTGCGCGCGCCGCGCGAAGCTCCGCCTTCGATCATGCACCCACCGAACGTCGTTCCGCCGCCAACCGGCGACAATCCATCCGGACCGACGCCGGTCGAGCCGCTCAGGAGACCGTCGGCGGCACCGGAACCGCCGCCGCCCGGGAAGAATCGAGCAGGCGGATCGCACGGATGAGCCGCGCTCCCGCAGCGCTTCCTTTCATCACGTAACCACTCACGCCATCACTCAGCCGTTCGCGATCGGCCGCCGTCAGATCCTTCGCCGTCAGCACGAGGATCGGAATCCGCGCCGTGGACTCGCGCTGCTGCAGGCGCTCCGCGAGCTCGAAGCCGCTCATCCCGGGCATCATCAGATCGAGAATGATCACATCCGGGTGTGAACGCTCCGCGCGCTCGATCGCTTCGGCTCCTGTCGTGGCACTGTCGAGGAGATATCCCTCTTTGGTCAGCTCCTGCTCGAGCATCTGATGAACGCCCATGTCGTCATCCACGAGCAGCAGGCGCGCGCCGCTGGTGCGTCCGTCGCGGCCTGTGATTTCCGCAAGGCGCCGCAGAAGGCGCGGCCACTCGACAGGCTTCACGAAGTAATCGTCGGCACCGAAGGCCATGGCCAGCTCGCGATTCTCGAGCATCGAGACGATGATCACCGGGATGTCGGTGGTGGCGTCGTCCGCCTTCAGCGTCCGCAACACCTGCAGACCTTCCATGCCCGGCAGCACGAGGTCGAGGGTGATGGCGCGCGGGCTCATCACGCGCGCGCGGTCGAGCGCTTCCTGTCCCGTGCGCGCGCGGATCGGCACGTAGCCGGCGGACTGCAGATAGGCGCTGAGCGTGTCGTAGGCCTCGTCCTCGTCTTCGATGACCAGCACGCGCTCGCCCGGAGGGATGATCACGCCGCCCGGCCCGACGATGGGACTGGGAATGGTCGAGCCGGCAAAGCGAAGCGGCAGCATGAACGTGAAGGTGCTTCCTTCGCCGAGGACGCTGGTCACGTGGACTGAACCGCGCTGCAGCTCCACGAACTTCTTCACGAGCGACAACCCGAGACCGGTGCCGCCAAACGCGCGACTGGTGGCCGTGTCGATCTGGCGGAACTCGTCGAAGATCACCGCCAGATGCTCCGGCGCGATGCCGATACCGGCGTCCGTCACCGACACCGAAAGCATCTCGCCAGCGGCAGCGCGCGCGCGGATCGTGACCACGCCATTCGTCTTCGAGAACTTCACGGCATTCGACAGAAGGTTGTAGAGGATCTGCTTGAACTTCGCGTGATCGGTCTCGATCTCGCTCACGTCGTCCGCGATGTCGATGGCGAAGCTGATGCTCTTCTTCGCCGTCAGGCCTTTCATCACCTGGCAGACGCTGTCGACCGCCGTGCGCACGGCGAACGTCTCCGGGTAGATCTCCATCTTCCCGGCCTCGACTTTCGAGAGGTCGAGGATGTCGTTGATGATGCTGAGCAGGTGCTGTCCCGATTGCAGGATCGATCGGAGGAAACCGACGTACTTCGGCTCGAGCCGCACTTCCAGCCGCTCCACCAGGATCTCGGAGAAGCCGATGATGGCGTTCATCGGCGTACGCAGCTCGTGGCTCATGTTCGCCAGGAAGATGCTCTTCGCGCGATTCGCTTCCTCGGCCTGTTCGTTCTTGATCTGCAGCTCGCGCATGATGCGCGCCTTCGAGATCGCCGACACGGCATGCTCGCGCACGCGGGCAAGCTTCTTCAGGTCCGAACGGCCGAACGCGTTCTCGTCCGTGAAGTTGTCGAAGATGAGAAAGCCTTCCATCCGTCCGCCGAGCGTCAGGGCCATGGCCAGCATCGCTTTCGGTGCCGGGAGGTGCGCGGTCTTGTCGGCCGCCGCGAGGTGGCGGAAGTCGTCCTGCTTGATCAGGTACACGCCTTCTTCCAACTGTTCCGCGCGCTCCGAATAGCGGCTCATCGCTTCCTCGAATGAGAGCGACATCCCGTTGAACGGATCGGGATCGTAGCCGCTGACGTTGATCACTTCCGTCCGCTGCGACTCGTGATCGAACTTGAGGAAGACCGCCTTCTCCGCCTGCGGAAAGAGTTTCATCCCCTGCGCCAGGATGCTCCTGAGGACGTTCTCCAGCATGACTTCGCGATTGATCAACTCCACGATGCGATCGAGCGTCTCCAGCTCTCCGGCCTGCGCTCGGATCTCCTCGGTGCGCTTCATGACCAGGTCTTCGAGCATGCGGTTCTTGCGCTTCAGTTGCCGCGTGCGCCAGCGGTTGGACAGCCAGAGCGCGACCGCGATCGCGACGATGTACAACAACCCCGCCCACCAGCGCAGCCCAAGCGGCGGCACGACGTCGAAGCGATACGCGAGCGGCTGCGACCAGTTCCCGTCGCCGTTGCGCGCCATCACTTCGAATGTGTAGTGGCGCGTGAAAAACCAGGCCGGCAGATTCGTGTAGCGCGTCTTCGCATCGGCCGTTTCGGCCGACCAGTTCCGATCGAAGCCGATGAGGCGCGTGCGGTATCGGTTGCGCGATTCATCGGCGAATGAGAGCAGCGCGTATTCGAGCGCGATCTCGTTTCCGGCGGCCATCTCGACGTGGCGAAGGCGCACGATGGGCGTGGCGGTGTTGCGCTCGCGTGCGGCGGGATTGAATACGGAAACGCCACTCGGCGTACCAAGGTAAATACGGCCCGCGGTATCGGTGGCCAGCGGTCCATACGCCCAGGCCTCGTCGTCGATGAGGCCATCCGCCTTCGTCACGCGCGAGACCTCGCGCAGCGTTCGCGTGTCGATCTCGATCAGCCCGGCGTTGTTGCTCACCCACATCGAGCTTCCGTCGAGCGACGGCGTCATGCCGACCACCGGCTGTCCGGCGAAAACATTCTTCGAGGTGACCGGCTTCGACGTCGTGAGCACGGACAGGCCGTCGCCTGTTCCGACCCAAAGTCGATTGTCGTGCGCGGCGATTGAACGGATTCCGTCGGTCGGGGCTCCGGTCGCCTTCGTCCATGCGGGGATGAACACGCGTTTCGTGATCTCGCCGGACGCAGGTCTCTCGCGAAAGATTTTCTCCAGCGGCATCGAGGAGTGAAAGAGACCGCGGTCGATACTGCTAACCCAGAGAAGACCATTGTTGTCGAGAGCGACGCTCGTGGCGCCGGCGGCCGAGAGTCCCGACGCCGCGTGGAAGAGGATCCAGCGCTCGCCGGCCAGACAGGCCACGCCCCAATTGCCGGCAAAGCACATCGTGTCGCCGAACCGGCGCCCGGCGTATGTGGTCTCGAGGCCGAGCGCGCTGACGACGCCGGGGGTGCCGTGGACGACCACCGGCGTACGGCGCACATCGGCCAGAATCGGCGGCGGAAGGCGGTCCGCCGACGACAACACATTCAATCCCGCCGAGGTGCCGAACCAAAGCCGATCGAGATGATCGGGCGCGAGTGCGTAGATCTGATTCGAGTGCAGACCGTTCGCAACGGTGAGCGTCGTCGTGGTGTCGCGCGTCATCGCCGCCACGCCGCTGCCGGTGGCCACCCAACGCGCGCCGCGCCATTCCGGCAGCACCGCGAACGTGCTCGAATCGGGCAGCGGCGGCGCGGAGCGCTGGGTCCACGCGAAGAACGCGCCGTAGCCTTTCCGCAGCCGCGATGCGCCGCCGTTCTGGCCGAACCAGAGATTGCCTTCGCGGTCTTCGAGGATCGCCCAGAGCGTTTCGCCGAGCAGGCCATTGGCGCGCGTGACGAGGAGATGCTGCGCCGGATCCTTGCGATCGATGCGTACCGCACCCGTCCCGAGGCTGGCTGCCCAGACATGGCGGCCATCGCGTGTCGGGCAAAGCGCCACGACGCGCTCGCCGAGCTCATCGCTGACCACGCGAGGCGCGCCGTTCTCGAGGATCCAGACCGACCCATCCACGCTGCCGCCCCACAACGTTCCGTCGGAGGCTTCACTCAGCGCGGTAGCGGCCGATTCCACACGCGCCACCACGCGCTGGCCCGCCGGCTCGATTGCAACGATCTCGCCGTTGAAGCGGCTGACCAGCAACGTTCCATCGCGCCGGACCAGCATGGCCAGCGCAGGTGCGGAGGCCGGCAAGGTGTCGCTGCGCAGCCGTCCCGCCTCGAAGCGATAGCGGAGGATTCCGTCCTGTGTGCTCACCCAAACCGAGCCGTCCGGAGCGGCCACGACGCAGTTGCGCCGCATGCGCGCGCGCGTCAGCGATACCTCGCCCACTCGCGTGACAAATCGCAGACGCTCCCCCGGTCCGTACGCGTGCAGCGGTTTCTCGGACACGGCCAGCCCCGCCTCGGTGGCCACCCACAGATGATGCGAGGCGTCCTCGACGATCTCGCGCACGGTCGGATCCAGCAGACCGTCCCGCGTTCCGTACGTCTCCATCGTGCGCCCGTCGTATCGCGCGATCCCGGTGGAGTAGAAGGCCATCCAGATATAGCCCTGATGGTCCTGGATGATCTTCTGCACGCTCGCCGAGGGCAACGCCAGCGTCTGACCGCTCGGCGCGAAATGCGTGAACGGAAGCTCCTGCGCCCCGCCCGAGAGTGCGGTCGCGATCATGAGAATCAGCAGGCCGGGCCGCATGCGCGCAAGTTTAGCCCGGGGGAGAGAGACTTAGAGACTTAGGGGCGGCGAGTCGTCGTCCCCCCGGCGCAAACAGAACCCCCCGCGTCAACATCCGTACAATCCCATCGTGGCGCGCATCCGTGAGTGGCTGGACCTCGGGAAGAACACCGTCAATTCGCTCAAGACGAATGACGTGACGAATCTCTATTCGCTGGAGTGGCCCGAGACGCAGAAGATGCTCATGGCCGAGCATCGGGAGTCCATCGAAGCGGAGCCGAAACGGATTCGCCGCTGGGTGCGTACCGTGAGCGCGGTTTTCTACGGGCTGGCCAAGCGCCTCGCGCCGCACCGCCGCATCCTCTTCGTCTTCGCGTTCGTGGCGTTCTTTCTCTGCCTGATGTCGATCTTCCACGAGATGGACGCGCCGCCGTTCTGGACGTTCGTCGAGATCGCCGCCGCGTTCCTGGTCATGACCGTCCTCCTGGCCATGGAGCTGATCGACAAGGTCAAGTTCCGCGATGAGCTGCAACTGGCGCGCGATCTCCAGTCCAGTCTCATTCCAAAGCAGATGCCGGAAAGCGAGCAGTGGGACATCGCGGCATTCAACCGGATCGCGAACACGGTGGGCGGCGACATCTACGATTTCGTTCCGCTGCCCGACGGACGCATGGCGGTGTTGTTCGGCGATGCTTCCGGACACGGGATGGCGGCCGGGCTGGTGATGGCGGTGGCGCACGCGGCGTTTCGCACGCAGCTCGAGGTCGATCCCTCAGCGTCGTCGATCATGGCCTCGCTCAATCGAATTCTCTGCCGCACCGGCGGCACGCGATCGTTCTTCTCGTGCTGCTACGTTCTGCTCGCGACCGACGGCTCGTACGCCGCAACCGTGGCCGGACATCCGTCAATTATCAAGATCGATACCGCCGGGCACGTCTCCGAGCGCATCGGCCGCGGTGCCTATCCCCTCGGCGTAAAGACTGGTCTGTCGTGGGAATCCGTCGAAGGCGCACTCGCGCCCGGCGAACGCCTCCTCCTCCACTCCGATGGCCTCACCGAAGCCCGCAACACCCAGGAACGCGAGTTCGGCGACCACTACGTCGAAGTCATCGCCGGCTGGCACCCGGAAGGAACCGCCACGAATCTCGTCGAGTCCCTGGTCGGCGAATGGCAGATGTTCATGGGGCATCTGCCACCGGATGATGACGTCTCCATCGCGGTGTTGCGGCGGCGATAGGTTTGCTCCTCGCAAGAGCCCCCGTGATTTTTCTCAAAGCCGCCGTAGGCGGCAAGAGGTCAATAGCACCCGGCTTTCAGCCGGGTGAAAAGACGGGCGCATGGATCGAGTCCGCGTAGCGGGCGATAGATCTGCCGCCCGCTACGCGGGCTGGTATTGACTCGCACTCGATTTCCCCCGGCTGAAAGCCGGGGGCTAGTGGAGTGTGTCATTCAGATGCCGTCTTCTGAAGTCTCAGCTTGGCACGTGTGACTTTCTCCATGATCTGGTCGGCGGTGGCAGTCCATTTGAAGGACTTCGGTTCAGAGTTGTGATGACCGATGTAGTTGGTGATCACCTCGATGAGCGCGTCAACGTTCAGGAAGGTACCTCTGCGTATTTCGCGCTCAGTGAGATCACGAAAGAACCGTTCGATTAGGTTTAACCATGAAGCGCTGGTAGGCGTGAAGTGGATGTGAAAACGGGGATGGCGCTTGAGCCATGACTGCACCTTGGGATGTTTGTGGGTCGCGTAGTTATCGACGATCAGATGCAGTGCAAGGTGCGCTGGCGTCTGCTCATCGATGGTTCGCAGGAACTTGATCCACTCCTGATGACGATGCCTGGCCATACATTCGCCGATCACAGTGCCGCTGAGTAGTTCGATGGCTGCGAATAGAGTGGTCGTGCCGTTCCGCTTGTAGTCATGGGTCATCGTTCCGCAGCGTCCTTTCTTGATCGGGAGCCCGGGCTGGGTACGGTCCAGCGCTTGGATCTGGCTCTTCTCATCGGCGCAAAGAACCAGTGCGTGCTCGGGTGGATCAAGGTAGAGCGCAACGACATCCGTGAGCTTCTCGAGGAACTTCGGATCGTTGCTCAGCTTGAACGTTCGGCTCAGGTGTGGCTTGAGCTCGTTCGCCTGCCAGACTCGGTGAACTGTCTTGGCCGACACGCCGCTCGCTCGGGCCATGGATCGCGTGCTCCAGTGCGTCGCGTTCTTCGGCTTACTGCTCGTAGTCAACCGCACGATCTCTTCCACCGTGCTGCGCGGAATGCTCGGCTTACGTCCCGACCGGGGTGCGTCCTGCTCGATACCGGCCAACCCAAGCTTGGCGAAGCGTGACCGCCACCGTCCTACACTCTCACGATCAGTACCGAGCTTGATCGCGATCTCGCGGTTCTCCAGTCCTTCTGCTGCGTGAAGAACGATCTTCGCCCTCAGGACTAGACGCGCCGGCGTTTTTCGGCCGCGAGACCACGACTCGAGCGTGGTTCGCTGCTCCTCGCTCAACGTAATCCGTGCTGCCACCCGCATCGTTCACCTCGATGCTTCGCAGCCTAGCACTCAATCACTTATAAGTCGCCACATTTGCGACACACAACACTAGTGCCTTGCAGCGTGCTACGCACGCATGATTTCGCGCTTCACTGAAGTCGGCGATATCGAATGCGTCGGCCGCTGATGTCGCCGCTATGCGGCTCGAAATGATTCCACACACTTCCCAACCCTGACGGGGTTGGGCTACAACGATGTCGCCGCTGTCGCGGCTTTGAGATGTTCAGCTTTCTTCGCGGAAGGCATTGCGGATGCGTTTGGAGAAGTATTTCGAGGGCAGGCCGCCGTTCCAGGAGCGGAGCTGTTTTGCTTTTTTGAATGAGCTCAGAGCGGCTTTGCGATAGTTCTCGTCGGCTTCGAATGCGAAGATCGAGTATTGCGACGCGCCGAGGAATGCGTAGATCCAGCCGTTGTTGGGCATTTCGTTCGTGAGTTTTTCGAAGCGGGCGGCGGCTTCTTCGAACTCGCCGGCGAAATACTGTTCGAGGGCCAGCTTCACGTCGTCGGCGTGCTGGTCGATGACCTGCGTCGTCGCCGAGATCGGTTTGGGCACGATCGGGGACGGAGTGGTGGTGGCCACGACCGGCGGCGGCGCGCTGGCCGGCATGGCCATTTCGGCGAGATCGCCTGCGTTGTCCGCGAGGTTGATGACCGCGGCGAGGTCCTCGTTGTTGCGCGCGCTACCGTAGCGCGTGGTGGCGTCGTTGTAGATCGTGCTGGCCTGCGAGTACTGCGGTGATGTCGTTGCGCGGCGTCGTTGCGCGCCTTCGATTTTCGAGCGCGCGCCGGCCAATGCAGCAGATGCGCGTTGACGCTGAGCTGGATCGATCTGCGGCACCGGCGTCGGTGTGGCGACTGGCGGCGTCACGACGGCTGGCGTCGTGCGCACCGGCGGATCGACACGCGCCGGCGGCGGGTCCGGCGCATTGGACGCTGCCGCCATTTTCTTGGCGCGCTCGAGCAGCGTGGCGATGTCGCCGAGGTTCTCCGGACCGGGACCGCCGGTCGCTTCGAAATCGGCGATGGCCTGGTCGTACTTGCCGAGGTTCAGATAGGCCACGCCGCGGTAGTAGTACGGACGATAGTTCCGAAAATCCATCCCGTACGTGCGGGCTTTACTGTTCTCCTTACCGTTCTGCGCGATGGCGGCGGTCATCTTCTGCGCGACGGTGTTCCAGTTGCCCTTCTTCACGGCGATCAGACCCTCATCGTAATCGTCGTACCACGACGCGAATGCGGCCGTGGTGAACGCGAGGGTGAGGAGCGCAACGGCAATTCTGCGAGTTGTTTGCGTCATGGCTTGGTGACTTCCCGATACAGCTCGTCGTAGTTGACCGCTCCCATGTCGACGCGGTGCCGCGTGGGCTTGCCGCCTTCGACTGTCACAACCACCGTCTTCGGCCTGCCTGTTTCATCGACCAGCGTGATGTCGTACTGGCCGGGCGCGAGCGAGATGCGTGCGGGCGTCGAGAGATCCTCGGCGACCGCGATCTCCTTGTTGTCTTTCGTGCTGACGATGCGATCGATGTCGCCCCACGGCGAAGCGGAAAGGAGCAGCAGACCGTCGCTGGCCGTCATCGGAACGGAAGCCGTGGTGGTGACGTCGGTGCCGGACGGGATGACGGTCGTCGTGGCCACTGTGTCCACCGGCTTGCGCGTGGCGAAGTAGATGCCTCCGCCGATCAGCAGTACCACGATCGCGGCGATTGCGGCGATGAGCCCGACATTACGCTTTGGAGCGAGCGCACCGGGCCTCATCTGCCGCTCCATCACCGTCGCTTCCGCTTCGCCGAACTTCATCTTCGCTTCGATGGCCGTCGGTGCCGCCGCGCCGCCGCCGAGGCGCTCCATCACCGTGGCCTCATCGCTGCCGGGACGCGACGCGGTGAAATTGCGCTCCATCACGGTTGCTTCATCGCTGCCGATGCGCGTTCCCGTTGGACCGCGCATGCCCGGGACGGTTCCGGACGGCATACCTCCCGGCATGGTCCCGCCCGGAATCGTGCCGCCGGCGTAGGTTTGCTGCGTCTGTTGCGCGCCGCCCGACGTCATCTGCTGATTGCTGGCCGTCATCTTGAGATCGGCCAGCGTCTGGGCGCCGGAGAGCGTCACCATCCGCTCGCCGAGGCCGTACTTCTGATCGGGAGTGATGGTGTTGCGGATCGCTTCGAGCGCCTCCGCGAACTCCGCCGCGGTGGCGAAACGATGATCGCGATTCTTCTCGAGCGATTTCATGATGATCGACTCGAGCTGCGGCGGCACATGCGCGGCCGGATTGAGCTCGGCGATCACCGGCGGTTTCTCGGTGACGTGTTTGAGGATGTAGCCATGCGGATTCGTGGCCTGGAACGGCGCGCGTCCGGCCAGCATCTCGTACATGAGGATGCCGAAGGAGTAGAGATCGCTGCGCGGATCGAGATGTTCGTCTTCTTTGAGGAAGCCGGCCTGCTCGGGCGACGCATACTTCAGCTTGCCGAGGAACATGCCGGTCTGCGTGAGACCCTGACCACCTTCCCCTTCGCCGAGCTGTTTGGCGATGCCGAAGTCGATGACCTTCACCAGCAGCTTTCCGTGGTGATCCTGCGAGAGCATGATGTTCTCGGGCGAGATGTCGCGATGGATGAGACCCATCGAGTGCAGATGGTCGAGACCGCTCAATGCCTGCACGGCGATCTCGATGGTGAGGCGCGGAGGAAGTGCGCCGCTCTGTCCGATCCAGCGTTGAATGTTCGTGCCGTCGATGAACTCCCAGACCATGTAGTACGAGCCGTCGTCGAGCTGCGCGAAGTCGTACAGCATGGCCAGGTTCTTGTGCTTGATCATGGTGGACGTGCGCGCTTCCTGGAGGAAACGCTGCAGTCCCTGATCATCCGCGGCCACATTCGGGCGCATGATCTTGATCACGCGCAGCTCGTTGAGATGGATGTGCCGTACCTTGAAAATCTCGCCCATACCGCCGACGCCGAGGCGATCGAGGATCTGGTACTTGCCGTCGAGCAAGCGGGACGAGTAGGTACGCTGGAAGGTCGTGACCTTCTCACCGCAATGCGGACACTGATCGTATTGCGCGTCGATCGACTGTTTGCATTTGAGGCAGTTGAGTTGGCTCATTCGCGGGGCTCCGGATGCTTCATGTTCGTTCGACCGAGGGACTCACCACAGAGACACAGAGGGCACGGAGGAGGACGGAGAAAGTCAAAACCAATCATCAGATCTGCTTTTGATTCTCTCCGTCCTCCTCCGTCCCCTCTGTGTCTCTGTGGTAAGCCCTTCGTCGTCTCTCTCGCTCTCTCGTGTTCGTCTATCGATCCTTCAAAACGTAACTGCAGGCCGGGTCCGCGCCGAAGCGCACGATGTCGCCGGTCTTGAGTACGACTCGGTCCACCCGAGTGTTGTTCACGTAGGTTCCGTTTGCCGACTGCAGGTCCTCCAGCACAGGACCCTTGTCGCTGTCGACCGCGGTGAGGCGGGCGTGACGGCGCGAGACGGCCGGATGGGCGAGCACGATCGAGCAGGTGCGGTCGCGCCCGACCAGGACGCTGTCGCCGCTGATGGGGTGCTTCTCGTTTGCCTCCGGCTTCACGTTCACGAGCGTCCAGCTCTTCACTTCGACGGCCGGCATGGCGCGTGGCGTCGGCATGTCCGCCATCTGTTGCTGCTGCCGTCCGGTCGGCGCGATCGGCTGCCGCGCGGTGTACTCCTCGAGCGCTTCGTAAAATTCTCGCGCGGTCTCGAAGCGCTGATCCATCCTCGGGCTCATCGCTTTCACGACGATCTGTTCGAGCTCTTTGTCGACCTCGGGGCGCAATACGCTGGGGGCCTGTTTCTCGCCGCGATAGATGGCGTCGATCAGCTTCGGCAGCGAGCGGCTGTTGAACGGCAGCATGCCGGTGAGCATCTCGTACAGGACGACGCCCGATGAATAGATGTCGCTCTTCGCGCCGGCATCTTTCGGCTCGCGGATCTGCTCGGGCGACATGTAGTGCGGCGTACCGAGGAGAAAGCCCGACTTCGTGAGCACGGTCTGTCCGCTGGTGCCGGCGCCTTCTTTGATCTTGGCGATGCCGAAATCCGTGACCTTCACCTGTCCGCTCTTTTCCTTGATCAGGTTGGCCGGCTTGATATCGCGGTGCACGATGCCTTTGCCGTGCGCGTAGACGAGGGCTTCGAGCATGCACTGGCAGATGACGATGGCGTCGTTCAGCGGCAGTGCGCCGCGCTCGGTGAGAAGAAGATCGACCGGCGTGCCTTCGACGAACTCCATCACCAGCACGGCGCCCGCGTCGTTGTTGATGAACTCGTAAAAGCGCGTGATGTAGCGATGGCGGAGCTTGGAGAGGATCGACGCTTCCTTGATGAAACGCTTGCGGGCCGTGATGTCGCCGGCCAGCTCGTCGGTCATCACTTTCAGTACCACCGGGAAACCGACCGGAAGCACGTCGGTGGCGAAGTTGGTCCGTCCGACGTAGACGTGGCTCATGCCGCCTTCGCCGATCTCGCGCTCGATGCGGTAGTTGCCGAGCGTCGTTCCGATCAGAGAGGCGCTGATCATTTGAGGAGACCCTCGTCATCCCAGTGAAAGCCGTCATGGCAGAGCGGTGAGAAGAGGAAGCGGTGCCCGCCGACGCGGACGATGTCTTTCTCGACGAGATCGCGACGCGGCTCGATCTCCAGCTCGTTGACGTACGTGCCGTTGGTCGAGTTGTGGTCCATGAGAATGAAGCGGCGCTCCTCGGGGCGGAAGACGAGATCGGCATGATGCGACGACGCCTGATCGTCGTTGATGACGATGTCCGAACGCCGATCGCGACCGATGACGTTGCGTCCCATGCGAATCGGAAAAGTCTCGCCGCGCGTAGCGCCGTTCAGACCGACCAGCCAGCCGACGACGTAGCGTTTCATCTGCTGGCCGGCGTCGATGCGTTGCGCCGCGACGGTGCGCTCCGCCGGCGGAGCCACTACGGCCGCGGCGGCGCCGGAATCTCCGCGTGCGCGCGTGGGCATCGACACAGGTCGCGGCTCTGCCACCGGTGCGAGCGCGCGCGCGTACGGTGCGGGATGCGCGGCCACGACGGCCATTGCCGCAGGCGGTGCCAGCGCAGGCGTCGCGCGCGCGGACGCAGGCGCGTTGGACTGCGCCGCCGATTGCTCGATCGAGCGCGGACGCACCACCGGAATCTGCGGTTCGCTCTCGTCTTGCGGACAGTACGGACAGATGTCCCAGGCTTCGTCGATGAAATGCCCGTTGTCACACCGCTTGTCAGCCACGTCGCCCCTCAATCATGCGTGAAATGCCACCGCAACGGCATTGCGGCCGCCGAAGTAAATGATGTCGCCGTCCTGCAGGAAACGCTTGTCGATCTTGTGGTCGTTCACGTAGGTGCCGTTCGAGGAGTTCCGGTCGATCAGCATGACCTTGCCATCGATCGAGACGACCTCGGCATGCAGCCGGGAAACCTTCGGATTTTCCAATACGATCTCACAAATCGTCGATTCGCGTCCGATCCGGATGCCCGATCCGCCGAGGCCCAGTTTCTCTCCAGCGCGCGTCCCGTTCAAGAAGGTGAACCTCCCGAGGACTCCCTGGGCCGGAGCGACCGCTCCGTTCGGGGCCACGACAGTCTCGACAGTCGCCATTTTGAGGAGATCGGGAGGAATGCGCGGACGGCGCGAACGGGCCATGAGCCACACCGTCACGGCAAGACCCGCCAGCACCGAAACGGCGACGGCGATTGCGCCCGCCGGATACCGCTGCCACAACGGCATCGTGCGAATGGCGCGATCGGCGTCATTGCTGAAGCGAATGAGATCGGGCGACTTCGGGAAGAGTGCCGAAGCCTGCACGAGCTTTTTTTTCGCCTCGAGCCACTTCCCATCGCGCGCGGCTTCGAGCGCCGCGCGGTGGTGCAGGTTGAACGCGCCATCGTGACTCGGACGCACGCCCGCCGCCGCGAGAAACTGGCGCGCCACGTTGATCGGCACGAGGAACTTGATCTGCTCCGCGTTGGTGTGGCCCCACGAGGAAACGCCGATCGCTTCGCCGTCGAGATTCACCGCCGGCCCGCCGGAGTTGCCGCGGTAGATGGCCACGTTCGACTGGAGCACGGGCGTGTTGGCGACGTCGCGCTTGATGGCCGTGATCGTGCCGGGATTGAACGTCGCTTCGAGATCGCTGTCGCGGGAGAGCCAGCCGCCAATGACGTCGTCCGTGCTGCTGGCCACCGCCGGATAGCCAACGGAAAAGATCGACTGGCCGATGCGCGTTTGTTCGGAATCGCCGAGGGCCAGTGAAGGCAGGCCCTTGCGCGCGATCTCCAGCAACGCCAGATCAGTGCCGCGCTGATTCAGCGCAGGCGACCAGTGCCGGATGCGGAACGGAAGCGTCTCTCCGTTCGAGAGCTCGACCTGACTGGTCGTGCGCACGTTGTCGATCGTTCCTGCCGCAATGAGCGAGTCGACATAGCGATCGAGCGCTTCTTCGCGATAGATAGTACGCAGCGTCTCGATCGGGAAATGCCGCACCAGCGCCGCGATGGCTCCGTTGCGATGCAGATCGCGCTCGAGCGAAGCGGCATCGCGCGTAGGCGCGACCACGTGGCCGCTGGTGAGGATCAGGCCATTCGGGTGAATGATGAAGCCGGTGCCGGATCCGCCCGCGCCTGTCTCCACGACCCCGTCTTCAGCCGTCACTCCGCGCGCGCGAAGCTCGTGACCGTCCTCGCGCAACATCGTCTCGATGTCTGCAACGGCCTGAGCGGGATAACGAAAGTCGGCCGTCGCGAAAGCGTTGATGCGAACGACGGACGGCTTCACTGCGTAGGCGATGAACTTCTGCGCGTCATCGACGCGGTCCCGGTCGCGACGGCATGCCGTGACCGCGAGAAGAATGGTGATGACAAGGATTGCCCGAGGGCCGCGCATGGGGTCAGCGAGGAGCGGTGATCGCTTGCTGCTGGTTCCAGAAATACCAGGCTCCGGCCGCGCCGAGGGCCAGGACAACTACAAAAACCACGACCCAACCCACTCGGGAGCGACGCGCTTTCGGCTTTTTCTCCGCCGTGGGCGCGGCGCTGATTCTCGGCAGCGGAGGACTCATCGGCTGCGTGTCGTCTCCCGTCACGACGGCGATCCTGTCGGTGATGCGCAAGTCCTCGCGCAACTCTTCCGGCGTCACGGCCACGAGCTTCTGCGTCGTTTTTACGGTTTCGTCGAGCCGTCCGCTCTCGAGAGTATCGAGCGGCTGCGTGTCTTCGAAGTGCGCGTCGCTGAATCCCGGATGCTGCGGAGGCGGTTCGTCGGTAACTTCGACCCGCGCCACGATCACCGTGACGTTGTCAGGAGCGCCGCGCTCGAGCGCGCGACGGAGAAACTCATCCGCGGCTTCTTCGATCGTCCCGACGGCAATCTCCTGAAGCTCGTGCTCCTTCACGACGCCGTGCAGGCCGTCGCTGCAGAGGATGAACGTATCGCCCTCACGCAGCTCGAAGGGACCGCGTACGTCGATCTCGACATCCTCGGCGACGCCCATCGAGCGCTGCAACACATTGCGACGCGGATGCGTCTCTGCTTCCTGAGTGGTGAGCAGTCCCTCGCGCACCATCGTGGCCACGAGCGAGTGATCGTCGGTGAGCTGCCGGATCGCGCCGTCGCGCACGAGGTAGATGCGCGAGTCGCCGACATGCGCGAGCCATCCGTGATGATCGCGCACGGCCAGCACGGAAGTGGTGGTGCCCATGCCGCGCAGCTCGGGATTGGATTGCGCCTCGGAGAAGATCCGCGCATTCGCGCGCGTCAGCGACTGCCGCAGCGCCGTCGGAATGTCATTCGTCTCGCTGTCGAGGTACTGCATCTTGACGGTCTCGCCGGCCAGTCGGGATGCCGTCGCGCCGCCGCGATGTCCGCCCATGCCGTCCGCGACGATGAGCAATCGTCCGCCCGGATGGCTGACGCTTTCCTCGGAGGCGGTGGTGTACGTTCCGAAGTCCTGATTCTCGGAGCGGACCAATCCCACGTCGGTGCGGAGAACCGCACGAACGGCCAGGTGACGCTGAGGAACGCCTTCGGACGATGCTTGCTCGCTCATGGAGCTACCTGTTCGAGAGAGGCTGCATTATAACCGGGAGCGGAAGGAAGGCACGGAGGAGCATGTACGACAAGTAAACGCATCGCGAGAGCGGCCCCTCACCCTACCCTCTCCCCGCCGCGATAAGGCTGCGGCGGGGAGAGGGGACTAATTTTCAATTTCGCAAGACCCAGTCCCCTCTCCCCAGTGCAGCCTCACCGCAATGGGGAGAGGGTTAGGGTGAGGGGCCGCTCTCGCGCACGTTTGTCAAAGACTCCCTCCCGCTATAATCGCGCTTCGTATGGACCAGCTCCAGATCCATTACGTCGATCTCGGCGTGCCGCGCATCACCGACCTCAAGTCGGATCTCTCGATCGGGCGCACCGAAGGGAACGATCTGGTACTGAATCATCCGTCCGTCTCGCGCAAGCACGCGAAGATCGAAACGCGCGAGGGACGATGGTGGCTCGTCGATCTGAAGTCGACGAACGGCGTGAAGGTGAACGGTAACCTCATCAGCGAGGCGGCCGTGAATGCCGGCGACAAGATCCTGGTCGGTTCCGTCCAGCTCGACGTGAAGGCCATGCCTTCGGTGGACTTCTCCGGCGAGTCGATGTTCGACAATCCTTCCGGCACCGTCATCCGGCGCATCTCCGATTTCAATTCCGAGTTCGGCCTCGACCTCGGCGAGGTCCAGGCCGCTGCCGCGGCGCGTCTCCCGTCCGACTCCGGATCGCGTCCGGAGCCGTCGGTCACGCGCGAGAAGATTTTTCAGGTGCTCGTGCAGGTGGCTCGCGCGCTGCTCGAATCCGACGATCTGCAGTCGCTCCTCAATACGGTCATGGAGATGATCTTCAAGTACCTGCCGGTGGAGCGCGGCCTGATTCTCCTCTTCGACGAAGACGGCGAGCCGGTGCCGAAGCTGACGCGGTTCATCGAAGGAGCCGACGCGCAGGACATCCCCATCTCGCGCACGATCCTGAAGATGGTGGCCGAGCAGCAGGTGGCGCTGATGACTTCGAACGCGCTCGAAGACGCGCGACTTCTGGGCGGCAAGTCGATCGCCATCCACGGCATCCGCTCGGCGATGTGCGTTCCGCTCTGGAATCGCAACCGCGTCATCGGCGCGGTGCAGGTGGACTCGCCGATCCACATCGGCCGCTTCACGGAAGAGGATCTCGACCTGATCACGGCGCTGGCGAATTTCGCGGCCGTGGCCGTCGAGCGTGCGCAGCTCTCCGAGAAGATCGAGCAGGAGCGCAAGATCCGCTCGAAGATGGAGCGCTACCACTCGCCGGCCGTGATCGACGAGATCGTGAAAGGCGTCGTGGCCGCGGACGAGACCGACATTCGCGCCGCGGACGTCTCGATTCTTTTCGCCGACATCTCGGGGTTCACGACGGTTTCTGAAACGAAGCAACCGGAGGAAGTGGCGGAGTTTCTCTCGAACTTCTTCTCGGCCGCCGTGGACGCGATCTTCGCGTACGGCGGCACGCTCGACAAATTCATCGGCGACGCGGTGATGGCGTTCTTCGGCGCGCCGATCGTGCAGGACGATCACGCCGACCGCGCCATCATGGCCGGCTTGATGATGATGGAGCGCATCGAGACGTGGAACGTGGAGCGCGTGAAGGAAGGGCTGCCGATCGTCAAGATCCGCGTCGGCATCAACAGCGGCCCGGCCGTGGTCGGCAACGTCGGTACGGAGAAACGCGTCGACTACACAGTGCTCGGCACATCCGTGAACATCGCCTCGCGCCTGGAAAGCGGCGTCGCCAAGCCGGGTCAGCTCGTCATCTCGCAGAACACTCTGGACCGCGTCATGGGCAGCTTCAACACCGAGTCCCTCGGCGAGTTCGCGCTGAAAGGCCTGCAGCAGAAGATGCCGGTCTACGCCGTCCACAGCTCCGTCGATCTACGCAAGACGAACGCGAGCGATACGCTCCACGCGGCCACGCCGACGTGACGAGTCGGCGGTCGGCGGTCGGCAGTCGGCGGTCGGCAGTAGAGAAGCCACGTTCTAAAGCTCGGAACTTTCTCGCAGGGACATTCGTTTCCAATGCGGGCAGCACGGCGTCCTTTCTACTGCCGACCGCCGACTGCCGACCGCCGACTGACTCATGCGCCCGCACTCCCTTCTCCGCACGATCCTCCAGCCGCTCGCGGTGGCGCTGGTGCTGGGGTTTGTCGTGCGCGCGGCGGTGCATCTTTACGCGATCCCGTCCGCTTCGATGGCACCGACGCTCGAGGCCGGCGATCAGATTGTGGTGACGCCGTATTTTCGCGGTGCGCCGCAGCGTGGCCATGTGGTGGTGTTCGAATCGCCTGCGGTTCCCGGCGAGATCATGGTCAAGCGTGTGATCGCAGTTCCGGGTGATCTGATCGACAGCCGCGCCGGCCGTGTACGCATCAGCGGTTATACGCTTCCCGAGCCGTACCTGCTGCGCCAGGCTGCGAGCGGCGCGGTGGCGGCGCAAATCGTCCCGGCGGATTCCTATTTCGTGATGGGGGACAACCGCGAGGACTCGAGCGACAGCCGCAGTTGGGGGGTCGTGCCTCGCCCGCGCATCGTCGGACGCGCGCGCGTGATGCTCTGGAGAACGGCCACCCCATCCGCGAGCATTGCCGGCGACGCCGCGCGCGCCGCAGCCGGGAGCGGATCGCCGACGAGGCGGGTGCGGACATCCGGCACGCTCTTCAAATGGATCGAGTGACCTGTTACTCTCACGCCGAAGTAACGGAGGTCATCCATGTTTCGCAATCGTCAACGCGGAGAAAGCCAGTTCGGGTGCCTGATCGGCCTGATCTTCCTTCTCGCCGCCGGAGTGCTGGCCTACAAGCTGATCCCCGTCAAAGTGAAAGCCGCCGACATGCGCGATACCGTGGTGGACGAGGCGAAATCGGACCACAACGAGAAGGAAATCGTGAAGAACCTTCTCCGGAAAGCCGATGAGCTGGAGTTCCCGGTCACTAAGGAGAACATCAGGATCAAGCGCACCAGCACCTACATCACCATCGACGTCGAATACACGGTTCCCGTCGATCTCCCCGGCTACACGTATAACTGGAGCTTCCACCATCACACTGAAAATCCGCGTTTCTAGCGAGCGATCTTATGACCGTCACGATCAAAATCCGCGATAACGGCCCGTATGTCGTCGAGGGCGATTTCGCGCTCGTCGATGCCAACGGCAACGAAGTACCGATCCTCAAGAAGGCGTTGTGCCGCTGCGGCGGCTCGACGATCAAACCGTTCTGCGACGGCACCCACTCGAAGATCGGCTTTCAGGGCGCAAACGCCGCCGTCACCGAATCCGACTCCGGCTCTTCCGCCACCTGAAAAATCACCGTCTCCCATCCCGTGAGGCTCGCCGATGCGGCGGGCCTCACCGGCCCTGACTCCCGCTCGCCGTCCTCTCTCACAAACTCAGGCATCCTCTGCATCCGTGACTTCCTCCGGACACGGCGAGGTTCACATGCCGTTCCGGGGGCGTGCAGAGAGAAGCGCGGAAAACATGCGTCAAAAAGATTTGCGAAGGTTGAGGATGCGGAGAGTTGTGGACGGTGGACGTAGTGGACTTGGTGGACGTAGTGGACTTCAGTGGATGACTTGTCCGTTCATAGGTCCACTACGTCCACCAAGTCCACTACGTCCACATGTCCACAGTCCACGGAACGCTGCCGCCTACCCCGTCGCCACGGCCTGATCCGGTGCGTGAGCATGCTCCCACTCATCGGCCTCGCGGGAGAAGAACGAGATGCGCGTTTTCCGGTACTCCCTGATCGGGTAGAGCGCCTGCTTCTGCTCGATGCCGCTGTCGATGGCCAAATCGTTGATGATCGATTCGCATTCGTCGACCGAGCGTGCGTGGACCGTGGTGTAGACGTTGTACGGCCAGTCGTCGTAGACGGGACGGAGGTAGCAGTGCGAGACGGCGCGATGCTGCACGAACTTGGCGGCGTATTCGTCGGCGCGATCCTGCGGCACGACCCAGACGCCCATCGCGTTTGCCGCGAATCCCTGCTTGCGCGCCGCGATGGTCGCGGCGAAGCGGCGGATCTGGCCGCGCTTCACCAGCGTGCGCGCGGAGGTCAGCAGATCGTCGACACCGATCCCCGAGACACGGGCCAGGAAGTCGAAGGGCCGCGGCTGCAGCGGCAGATCGCTCTGCAACAACCGCACGCACTCCACTTCGAGCGGCGTGAGCGGCGTGTAGGCGGCGTGCGTTTCGTGCTCGGGTGATCCGTCGCCGTCTGCGGCGTGTTTGTAGAGCTTGAGCGTCGGCAGCGGACGAACGCTGTCGCACTCCGCCGCGCGGCCGAGGATCTCGATGGTGCGGTCGAGACCGAGCTTCGATTGCGGGGAGACGAACAGCGTGAACCACAAGTTGAGATCATTGTTGCGGCGATAGTTCGCCGTGACGCCCGGATGCGCGTTGATCGCCGCCGCTGCATCATCAATGCGCTCGGGATCGACGCGCGCCGCAACGAGACAGCTCTGGTAGCCGAGCGCACGCGGATCGAATTGCGGCGCGAGATGGCGAATGAACCCGTCGCGCCGCAGTCGCTCCGTTCGTTTGATGACTTCTTTCTCGGAGAGATCGAGCGTTTGCCCGATGAAAGCGAACGGTGTGGAAACCAGAGGAATCTCAGCCTGCAGAGCGCCCAGCAGCTCCCTGTCCCGTTGATCCATTTCCTGCATTGGTCCCCTCGGTGAATGGCGTTCCGTGGGCTGTTCGAGAGAGCTCAATTGTAGCGCAGCTTCGGCAGCTCGCCGGCGTCGATATTTTCGCCGCGTGCAATCTTTCCGCGATGCCGGATAGCCGCACTCACCGCTTCTGCGCGATCGATGCCTCTGTAGCCGTCCGCAAACCGCTCCAACTTCCGCATTGCCGCGTCAAAAAGCCGCACTCCACCGCGAAATGTCCCGCGTTGCACATGGTGATACGCGGCCGCAAGTTGAATCAGGCCTTGAAGAAAGACCTTCTCATCACCTGTCGCGCCGAGCCAGATTTCTTCCCACGCTTCGTGCGCGTGCCAAAACTGATGTTCGTTGAACAACGCGACGCCCTTCTCGATGGCGCTCATGACCAAACGTCAATCGGTGGCGCGCGTCCCTTTGCGGAGCACTTCGCAGATCGCCGAGGTGAAGTCGGTGGTCGAGCCGGTGCCGCCGATGTCGCGCGTGCGCACCTCCGGGCCCATGGCCAGGACTTTCTCGATGGCGTCTTCGATGCGTTTGGCCGGACTCATCTCGCCGATGTGCTGGAGCATCAGCACGGCCGACTTCAGCAACGCCAGCGGGTTGGCTTTGTTCTGCCCGGCGATGTCGGGCGCGCTGCCATGGACCGCTTCGAAGACGGCGCCGTTCTCGCCGATGTTCGCACCGGCCACGACGCCGAGGCCGCCGACCAGACCGGCCGTGAGATCGGAAACGATGTCGCCGTAGAGATTCTCGAGCAGCAGGATGTCGAACTGCGTCGGGTTCATCACGAGCTGCATGCAGAGGTTGTCGACGATACGGTCGTCGGCCACGATGTTCGGATAGTCCTTCGCCACGTTGCGGAAGCACGACAGGAACAGGCCGTCGGACAGCTTCATGATGTTGGCCTTGTGCACCGCCGTCACGCGTTTGCGTCCGTGCGTGACCGCGTACTCGAACGCGAATTTCGCGATGCGCGTGGATGCCTTCTCGGTGATGATCTTCAGAGACTCGACGACGCCCGGCACGACCTCGTGCTCGAGACCCGCGTAGAGGCTCTCGGTGTTCTCGCGCACGACGATGAGATCGACGTCCTCGTAGCGCGTGATGATGTTCGGCATCGACTTCACGGGCCGCAGGTTTGAGTAGAGATCGAGCGTCTTGCGAAGACGGACGTTGATCGATGCGAACCCGGTTCCGATCGGCGTTGTGACCGGTCCCTTGAGTGCCACGCGGTTGCGAATGATCGAGTCGAGTACTTCCTGCGGCAGCGGATCGCCGAAACGCGCCAGCGCCTCGGCGCCGGCGACGTATTTCTCCCACTCCACTTCCACGCCGGCGCATTCGATGATCTGCACCACCGCCGCAGTGACCTCGGGGCCGATGCCGTCGCCGGGGAGAAGAGTGATTTTGTGTTTCGTCATGATGAGCTCCTGGCGCTATTCAATTCAAAGGCCCGCTTCCGCGCAGCCTCGAGGTCGAACGCCAGCGGGAACATATCGCGAAGCGGCTCGTACTCGGGCAATTCTTCGATGCAGCGCGAGATGCTTTCCAGCGTGGCCGGGATGAAGTCGAGGTAATGCATGCGCCCGCGCAGGATCGGCTGCGCCGAAAATGTCCCCAGAATCTTGATGGAGCGCTGCAGGAGCGTCTCGAAATAGCGACGCCGGATGTCGCCACCCGCACCCGTCGCGTCCGCATAGCGGGTGAGGAGCTCAAGCTCCGTCTCGTCGCCGACGATGCGAGCGACGCCCCGATCGCGAAGGAGCGAAGCCATGTCGTAGGTGTCGGGCCCCATCCGCAGATCCTGATAATCGATCAGATAAAGTGTGTCGTCCTTGATGTGCATATTCTGACCATGAAAATCACGATGACATAACACGTATGGATGACGTGCTATGTTATCGCAGACACGTTTCATCAGTGATTCCAGTGCGGCGCCGTCGCTGCCCATCAACCTTTCGACGTAATACTCGCGCGCCATCTTCAGCTCATTGAAGAAGAAGTCCGCGGTGAACGGAGCATTCAGACCGCAATCACCCGCACGCTGGAACTCCGCCAGCAGATCGATGGCGCCGCGATAGAGGCGAATGCCTTCATCGCGATCCTCGTGCAGGACGTCGAACAGCGTCCGGTCGCCCACGTCGTGCTGGAGCACGGCCATTTCGGCGTGCTGCAACACTTCCGGGACGCGCACATGCGCGGCGACGGCCTCGTACGCGCCGAGGAAGCGGACCAACTGATGGCGCACCTCCTCGGGATAGTAGGCCAGCATGTGCGTACGTCCATCGGCCGCGGAAACGCGATAGTACGCACGAACCGAGGCATCGCCCGCCAGCGGCCGCACCGTCCAGCCGGGGCCGATCCATTGGTCGAGAAGGGCGGCTGCTTCCGAGGGAAGAGTCACGGGGAGAGTCTCAGAGTCTCAAAGTCGCAAAGTCTCAAAGAGGATGCCGGGCTGGCGGGTTCTCCTTTGAGACTCTGCGACTCTGAGACTCTGAGACTTCGATCCTACTTCGGTGCCGGACCCTGCTCATCCGCGCGTGCGTCGCGGATGACGATCTTGTCGATCGAGGTCGGGTTGTTCGGGCGATCGTTCGGGCCCTTCTGTGCGGAGACGATTTTGTCGGCGACGTCCATGCCTTTGGTGACCTGGCCGAAGACCGAGTACTCGCCGTCCAGCGACGGATAGTCGGCCACCATGATGAAGAACTGCGACGAGGCGCTGTCGCGGCTCTGCGAGCGGGCCATCGAAACGATCCCGCGGACGTGCTTGACCGTGCTGAACTCGCCCTTGACGTTCGTTCCCGCCCCGCCGGTGCCCCACATGCTCGGGTCACCCGACTTCGTGTTCGGATCGCCGCCCTGAATCATGAAGCCGGGGATGATTCGATGGAACTTCGTGCCGTTGTAGAAGCCTTTCTCGGCGAGGTCGATGAAGTTCTTCACATGGTTCGGAGCAACGTCCGGATAGAAGCGGATGTCGATCTGGCCGGCGCTGGTGTGGATCTCGGCGACCTTGTTCTCGTACTGGCTCATTGATTTCTCCTGCTCTGCTGGCGGCGCATCGGACGTCGTCGTCTCGGTGGCGGCACTGCTGGTGGTCTCGGTCGCGGATGTAGTCGTGGCGGTGTCGGTCGTGCCGTTGGCAGACTCGCCGCTCTGAGCACAGGCAGTCAACGCAACGGACATCAGAAGGCCAAGAAAAATTCGTTTCAAATCGTTACCCTCCATGGTTTCAGGCGGCGAATCCTAGCACGCGATGAAAGTAGTCGGCAGTCGGCGGTCGGCGGTCGGCAGTAGAAAACCGCCGGCTATCGTGGCGTTCGGCATCGTGCTTTTCTCTACTGCCGACCGCCGACTGCCGACCGCCGACTAATCTCACCGCGGCTTGACGACGGTGGGGCCGGCGCGACCCGAGGAAATGCGAATGTCGCCTCCGGTCGCCTTCAGCACGACCTTCTCCCCGCCGCCGTTGAACTTGCCGACGGCGTAGACGCGCGTCGTGCCACCGACCTGCTCGCGGGTGACCGACAGTCCCGGGATGTCCGAGAGAATCGTGTCTCCGGCGGGATCGTTCGTCATGATCGTCGCTTCGATGTCGGCGCGGAACATCGGCGGCACGTTGAGGATCACGTTGCCTTTGCCGGTCTGCGCCGCGATGGTCTCCGTCTTCGACTGCGGATCGACGGTGATGGCGATATCGCCCGAGGAGGTCTCCGCGGTCACCGGAGCCGCGGCCTGCCGCACCGTGATGTCTCCGCCGCCGGACGTCAGCCGGGTCGGTCCACTCGTGTAGAGAAGACTGATCGTGCCGCCTTCGGTGGAGATCGTTCCGCCACGGCGCGTGCTGTCGACCAGAATGTCGCCGGCGCGCGTGCTGGCCGTGAGGACGCCCATCATTTCGCCGAGATGCAACGGGCCGCCCAGCGAGCGGACCGTGGAGACTCCCGTCACCTCACCGAGTTGCACCTGTCCCGCGCCCGTGAAAACGTCGGCATCTCCGCGGATACGGCTCACCCGCACGTCGCCGAGATTCGTGGCGTACTTGACCGACTTGATCACCGTTCCGCGAACGAAGCCGCCACGCCCCGAGGCCGAAGTCTGTTGCCCGGGAGCAATGACGGGCGATTGCACGACCGTCGGAACGTTCCGGATCGACTGGGTGCTCGCGGCCGGCGCGCCTACGGCGAACAGACCGACATCGCCCATCAGAGAGGTGGTGGTGACGATCGGGCCGCCCGGTGCATTCACGCTTCCGCGGAAGGTCGTGCCGAAGAGCGTGCCGCGCGCCGGGAGGTTCGTGCGAATGTCGCCCTTCACGGTCTTGGCCACCCAACGCACGTCGGCGCCGCTGGCCACGGTTGCTGTGACCGAGCCGTTGACCGTCGCCAGAATGACTTTACCGCCCGGCTGAGGCGTGCTGTAAATGATGGAGCCGTTCACGCTCTCCGCGGAGGTGGCGGCGTGGAGGTTGGTCAGGATCAGGTTCCCGTTGAAATTGTTGACGGTCACGTTGCCGAGCAGGTTGGAGATGCGAATGACGGTGCTGGAGTACGAGAGGACGCGCACGCTCGCGGACCTCGGCACGCGGATGCTCCAGCGCACCGAGATCGACCATGGCGTCTGCCGGTAGATCGGCGCGACGGCCGCCGTCTTCACGATGCGCTTCTTCGTATCGCCGCCAACGAGCAGACCGGATTGCTTCTGCCCCTCCTGGAATGCCGCCTCGTTCGCCGCCGTGATCGTCGTGATGATGGTGGCCTGCACTTCCGTCACGTCGGCTCCGATGATGTCGACGTCCCCGACCGGGTTGTCGAGTTGGAACGTGCCTCCGGCATCCAGCGAGAATTTCTGCTCGGCCCGCATCTGCTTCCGCAGAACGGAGGCCGCATCCGCGGTTCCGACTACGGAGAAGAGTACGAAGCCGATGAGGGCGCGTTTCATCATGGTGTCGGTGTCGGTTTGATCTGGCTCAATGCCTCGGCCGCTTTGACGCGGACATAGAGGTTCTCGTCATCCTGCCCGGCCTTCTGCCGCAGCGTGTCGACCATGGCGGCGTCCAGCACCTCGCCGCTGCGGGCCATCTCGATGAGCGCCTCGACCGCCTTGAGCCGCACGGCGGGGTTGGGATCGCTCTTGAGCGCGTCGATCAGCGCGTCGCGCGTCTGCGTGGCTACCGCGGGAGGCAGCGTCGTCAGAGTCTCGACGGCGCGGATACGCACGCCCTCGTGGGTGTCGTCGCGCAACACCTTGGCCAGCGCGTTGGCGATTTCGGGATCGGCGTACGCGGGGTCGGAGTACGTGCGGCGCACCCACTCCATGGCCGAGGAGCGAGGCGTCATCGACTCCTCGTTCTCCAGCATGTACGACAGCAGACGCACCATGCTCCGGTCTTTCGGGTTGCCGGTGACGGTCCAGCGCGAGGTCACGTCGAACGAGACGCCGATCTCATCGTCGGACGGGTTGCTGTCGACGAACTGCACATTGGCGATGTTGGGGCTTCCCAGGATCTCCGGGCTCAGCGCCTCGGCATCCATCGTCCGCGTTTCCGCGAGGGACATCTGCTCGAATGGCGAGGCCGGACGCGTGAACGGCGTGCCCTGACTGACGATGGTGGGTGTGATCGCAACCGCCGGCTCGGCGTTGCGATTGCCTGCGAAATATCCGCCGCCAACGAGGACCGCGACCGCTGCCGCCTGCGCGACCCACTTGACCGCGGGACGACGGCGGAAAGGAACGACGTTGGTGGTCCGCTGCTCGTCATTGCCAGGGAGAATGATGTTGGTGCCGATGTCCGTGCCGATGCCGGACACGGCGAGGAAGCGCTCCTTCACGCGAGCGGGCACGGTCACTTCGGGCAGATCGCCCATCACCAGCCAGGTCTGTTTGTAAGCGGACCACTCCGCGCCACAGAGATCGCAGCTCTCGATGTGCTGGTGCGTCAGCTCGCGCCGCGTCGCATCGAGCGACTCGGTGAGCAGCAGCGGCATGCGTTCGGTCACTGCACTACATTCAGACATCGGTCTCCTCCGCTCGCATCTCCGGTGAGAATCTTCTTGAGCGTTTCCATGGCCCGGAAGACGCGCGTCTTGACGGCACCTTCCGAACATCCGGCGATCTGTGCGATCTCCGCGTATGACAACCCCTGATACCGCGACAGCAGAATGGCTTCGCGCTGCTCGGCGGTGAGTGATTGCAGGGCGCGCTGGACGCGACGCTCGCTTTCCCGCCTCTCCAGGTTCCGGTCCGGAGCGAGCTCGCTCGGCGCCGGCAGGGAGATCAGCACGTCTTCCGATTCCTTCGACTTGTTGTCGGCCTTCCTCAGAAAATCACGGCACCAGTTGGCCGTGATCGAGAAGAGCCAGGTGGAGAGTTTTGCGTCTCCGTGGAACTGATTCGCGTGTTTCAGCATCTTGACAAAGACTTCCTGCGTCGCATCCTCGGCCGCTTCGGAGTTCTTCAGAAACCGAAACGCGAAGTTGTAGATCCGGCCGCTGTAGCGGTCATAAATCTCAGACGCCGGAGAGAAGTCGCCCGACTGAACGATTCGCATCAACTCCTGATCGTTCAGGTGCTTCATCTCCCCGCTTTCTGTGCCTTTGGACGCTGTCATGTTGGAAAGGTTTCGGAGCCGCGACGCGGGGGAGTCGCAAAGTCGCAAAGTCTCAAAGTCTCAAAGGATGTGGCGGCCATACTCTTTGCGACTTTGAGACTGTGAGACTTTGCGACTCCCCGGTCCGGATTCCTCATGTCCCGGCTGGAACAAGCTCAGCGACCGTCGCATTCGCCTCCGGCGGACTCTGCTCGAGCGACACGACCACGAGTGCGAAGAGGTTCAGCAGCAAATAGAAGACCTCGGTGTCGCCGAAGTTGAACTCGAAAAGGCCGGCCACGGTGAGGCTGACCACCACCACCACGCCAACGTCGGACCACTTGCGATTCGGTCCGTGGCGGCCGCGGAGGCACTCGCGGAGGAACAGACCCAGGAGCAGGATGTAGGCGCCGAGGCCGAGGATTCCGCGCTCGGCCCAGAGCTGGACGACGTTGTTGTGGAGGTGGGGAGGACGGGCCCGCGGCGAGTCCTGCTTGCGGTAGATCGAGTAGACCTCCTTGACGTTCGCCGGCCCGACGCCGAGAAGAGGGAAGTCGTGAATCATTTCTACGCCGGCCTCGAGCATGCGGATCCGGTCGAAGTTCGATTCCTGCTTCATGTCGAACGTGGAGACCAGCCGGCTGAACAGGTTCATCGGCAGAAACGTCACGAACAGGATCAACACCGGCAACGCATAGAAAACGAGACGCGCGCGCGAGGCCAGTAACACGACGAAGGCCGCCACGATCCATCCGAGCCAGACGCTGCGCGTGAACGTCAGGAGGAGCGTCAGCGTAGCCAGCGAGCCTGCCGTCAACTGCCACCACTTCCGTTCATAAAACCAGAGAACCAGCAACATGAGCGAGATCGGCAGAATCAACCCCGAGAAGGTCATCACATGCGTCGACGGACCGTCGATGCGATGCTCCAGGTCGCGCCGGTCCTGGAAGAAGAACTCGAAGAGTCCCCACGACGAGAGGATCGTGACGAACGTCGCGTGGGCGTAGACCGTCAGCTCGCGCATGCGCGGCAAGGTCCGGAAGAGGATCACCCCGCACGGGAAGATCACCATCTTGAACCAGAGAATGCCCTCGAAAAGCTGGTGGATTCGACGGTCGGCCATGGCGGCGGAGGTGGTCGAAACGACGCCGTAGACGATGAGAGGGAAGTAGAGGATGTGCCACGAAAAACTCGCATCGCCGCGGGCAATCGCCCAGCCCAGAAGAAAGAGCGACCAGAACGCGCAGAGCTCCAGCGGCGCGATCTTGCCCTGGAAGAGAATGTGGAGAATGTAGATGACCGCCGACGTGGTCACCAGCGCCGAAGGATGAGCGACGAACGAAGAGAAGTCGATGAAGGAGGCGAGGCCGCGCCGCTGCCGAGTCATCCTGCGGCCTGCGGCGTCATCCCTCTTCGAAGGCTTCTTCAACCAGCATGACCGGAATGTCGCTCACGATCGGATAGATGCGGCGGCACTTCACGCACTGCAGCCCCTGCTCCACGACCGGCTCCTCGCCGCGGAACTTCTCCCGAAACTTATCGCGTACGGAGGCACGGCGAGTCTCGTCGAGCGATACGAGCTTCACCTCCTCCTTACAGATGGGGCAAGCTAGAATCTCGAGCAGTTCCTGGTCGACCGGCATGGCGCGGGGACTATACCAAATGCAGTCGGCGGTCGGCAGTCGGCGGTGGGCAGTAGAAC
>JALYJW010000056.1 GCA_030775085.1 Acidobacteriota bacterium
GCATCACGCTGAAAAGCAGTCGTTTCTACTGCCGACCGCCGACTGCCCACGGCCGACTCGTTCTCTACCGGTGCCGCTCTTTCATCGCGGCGGCGGCTTCGCGATCCAGCTCGCGGGTGCGCTCGGTATCGCGCTTGTCGTACTGTCTCTTTCCGCGCACGACCGCGATCTCGGCCTTCACGCGCGCGCCTTTGAAATAGAGCCTGAGCGGAACCACCGTCAGTCCCTTCTCGGCGGTCTGACCGTGGAGCTTCTCGAGCTCCCGCTTGTGCAGGAGCAGCTTGCGAGTCCTGTCCGGCTCGTGGTTCTGGATGTTGCCGTGCGAATACGCCGAGATGTGCAGGCCGAACAGCCAGGCCTCACCGTTCTTGAAGATGACGTACGAGTCCTTGAGGTTGGCCTTTCCGTCGCGCAGCGCCTTGACCTCGGTGCCGGTCAGAACGACGCCGGCCTCGATCTTCTGCACGACGAAGTACTCGTGCAGCGCCTTCTTGTTCGACGCGATCAGCTTCTCGCCCGTCTGGGGCTTGGTGGCCATGGGCGGGGGATTCTACGCGATGTATTCGATGCGGGCTGTGTGGCCGGCGGAGTGTGCGAGTCGCCAGTCGCGCGTGAGAAGAGGCACGTTCAACGACTCGGCGAGCGCCACGTAGCCCGCGTCGTAGGCGGTGATGTTCCGACGGAGCGACCAGATGCGATCGATGAATGGTTGTACGGAATGGCGCGCGATCGGAGTGTGCCGAAAGAGTGCGATGACATCGGACGCGTTCTTGTCGAGCAGGACCCCCGCGAGCCACCGCCTGCGCAACGCATGAAGGACTTCCGCATCTATCGTAACGGGCGCGTGGATCGGATGGCCTGCGACTGCCGCCTCGGCTGTCGTATCGCCAAGCAGCGCGTCAATCAGAACCGAAGCATCAACGACGATCGACATTCACGAAATCGGGGTCGTCTTCAGGAAGCGGTCCACGCAACTCTCGAATGTCATCGGCAGATGTCCATCCCGGTGGCATCGTAATCCCCAGGCGGCGGACATACGACGACACCTCGCCCCACGTCAGCATCTTACCTTCCGGTAGCGCCGCCAATTCTTGTCGGGCTCTCTCGACCGCCTCCGGATCCCGGGACGTTTCCGCCGGTTTTGCCATGTCGTTAACGATGCAACCATACCGCGCCCTTGTCAAATTGCCACCAAACCCTTCAGCTAAAGAAGCTCGAGGAGGATCTCGACGTACTGCGACCGTACATTTTCCGGGAGATCCCAGGCAGTTCGCATTACTGTTCCAATCATGCGCTTCACGCGAACGTCCGTGCGAACCGCCATTGCCTGGTGCGCTGCGGCCGTCCTGACGATTGGACTGATCCGGCACTACGCGTGGCTCGGCGGCCCGTACTTCACGTTCCCCGAGACCGTGCAGGATCACGTATGGCCACACACCTTTGCCAGTCGCGACGTGATCGTGCTGGCGCGGCATGCCGCAGCGATCCTTCCCCGTAACGCAACCATCACGGCCATTCAGCCATCGCTGGCGCCGAGCTATGACGTCACGCACTTCCTCACTGCCGCCGGCATGCTGCCTCATCAAAAGCATCTCCCGCCGAAACTGGACGTCGATCGGAATGCGCTTCCGCAATATGTCCTGGCAGTGCGCGACGATCTCGCTCACGAGGCCTACCGCGTGGTCGCCTCATGGCCGGAAGGAAAGCTCTACGAGGTGATCCGCTGACGACGACCGCCCTCCTCGGATTTTCCGCCTATTTCCTTCTGCCGTTGTTCGGCCTCGCGGTCTGGCGTCTCGAAGGAGTGCGCCGCCTCGATCTTGGAGCGCGCATCGCCATCGCCGCTGCAGCGGGCGCCATCATCGTCCCGATCGTGCTGGCGAGCCTCACGATCGCCGGTGTGGAGTGGAGCCGCGCTTCCGTCTTCGCCGCGCTGGGCATCGTCGCCGCAACGAGCTTCGTGGCCATCCGAGGAAAAGCATCTCCGCCGCGAGTGCGCGCCAGTCGAGCCGCACTCGCCGCAATCTGCGTCATCGCCGTCGTGATCATCTATGGACTTCTCACCGCGCGAATGACTGCCGGCGATCTCCACTTCTTCTGGGGTCCCAAAGCGATCCTTTACTTCCACACCGGCGGCGTAACTCTGGCCTCTCTGAAGAGCACGGTCCATGCGTACATGAACCCCGACTATCCGCTGCTGGTGCCGCTGGTGAACGTCTGGTCGATCACCGTTGCGCGCCAGTTCTCTTTCTGGGGAGCGCTTCTGGCCTCCGGCATTTTCCTGTTCGGCAGCGTGGCCGTGGTGCGATCCGCCAGCGGCGAAGACGCGGTGGCCGTGTTCATGGCTGCGGCCCTTGGTTACACCGCGGCGAAGGGTTGTGTCCCGGGCGGCGCGGAGCCGGTTCTTCTTCTCTTCGAGACGATCGCGCTCTGTGCGTTGACATTCATCGACGACGAACGGACCCGGACCATCCTGGCGGCGCTCAGTCTGGCCGGAGCGGCGGCGACGAAGATCGAAGGCGCGACGTTCGCCATCGCCGTGGTCCTGGCGATCCTGATCGTGAAGCGCGACGTGAAACGCGCGCTATTCGCCGGCGCGCCTGCCGCACTGGTCGTCGTTGGGTGGCTGATCTTCGTCAAGTCGAACGGCATCAGCGTCGTCTATCACGCCGGCGCCATGCCGATCTACATTGAGGTCCTTCCGCGGACGATCCTCGAAATGGTGAAGGTGGCCGCGTACGGCATTTACTGGCTGCCCTGGCTCGCCGCGATCGCGCTGATCGCGCTGGGAAGTCCGCGTCGCGCCGCGTTTCCGATCGCCGTAGCCATTCTAACCACCGGCGCCACCGTGTTCTTTTACATCCACTCGCCGGACCCGGCTTTGTGGATTGCCGCCTCTGGGCCGCGCGTCTTCATGACTCCCCTTTGCTGCCTGCTCATCGCCGCCGCAGCGGCGCGATCGCCCCTCCGCAGCCTCGCGGCTGACCCTTCCTCGTGAGGCTGCCGCCGTGTGCTAGAGTCCCGCCCCGATGGCGTGGTTCAGGAAGGAAAAGAAGCCCAAAGAGGCGGTTGAAAAGCAGGTCGCGATCCCTGAGGGTCTATGGGTCAAATGCGACGACTGCAAGGAGATCGTCTATCGGAAGGAAGTGGAGGCCAACCTCAACACCTGTCCGAAATGCGCGTATCACTTCCGCCTCACGGCGAGCGAGCGTTTCGAGATCCTGTTCGACGACAACAAGTACAAGGAGTTCGCCACGGACATTCGTTCGAGCGATCCCCTCGGCTTCCGCGACACGAAGCGCTACGCCGACCGCCTGAAGGTGTACCAGACCCGCGTCGGCTCCGGCGACGCCGTCCTCTGCGCCGAGGGAAAGCTCGAAGGGATGGCAGTCGTCATCTGCGCCATGGAGTACGCCTTCATGGGCGGCTCGATGGGATCGGTCGTCGGCGAAAAGATCACCATCGCCGTCGAGCGCGCCCTCGACAAGAAACATCCCCTCATCATCGTCTCCTGCTCCGGCGGCGCGCGCATGCAGGAAGGCATCCTCTCGCTGATGCAGATGGCCAAGATCTCCGCGGCGCTCTCGCGGCTCGCGGCGGCGGGATTGCCGTACATCTCCGTCCTCACCGATCCGACCACCGGTGGCGTGACGGCGTCCTACGCCATGCTGGGCGACCTCAACATCGCCGAGCCGAAAGCACTCATCGGATTCGCCGGGCCGCGCGTGATCGAGCAGACCATCCGCCAGACCCTTCCCGAAGGATTCCAGCGCAGCGAGTTCCTCGTCGAGCACGGAATGGTCGACCTCATCACGCCCCGCGCGGAGATGAAACCCGCCATCGGACGCTTCCTGCGCATCTTCATGGGGAAGTGAGCTCGTTCGAGATTCTACGGCGCCGGAGGTTTTCGCGCGCCCGCCGCGCGACCGGATGGTCGAGATCCTCGTTCGCCACGGCTCGTACACGCCCGCCGGCGTCGACGATGCACTTCGGGCCGGGCGCCGCCATGAGCTCGCGCGACATCGCGCGGTTTCTGTCGAGGCTCCGCCACGGGATGAAGCGAACGCGCTCTGCGCTGACCCATTGCAACTTGTAGGCGATCCAGTAGTCCGCGTAGCAAATGGTGTAGCCCTCTTCCTCGATCGCACGCAGGATCGGCCGAGGATCGAGGTCGATGGGCGTGCCGGCGTACGATTCCGCACGTCCCCCTGAGACATCGCGCACCAATCCGATTGCCGGAACGAGAAGCGCGAGCGCGACCAGCGTCACCAGCAGCCACCGAATCCGAAGGCGCAGCATCGTCTCGGCCGAAAAAGCGTAGACCATCGGCAACGCCGAGACGATGTAGCGGACCGAACCGGGGCGGGCGCGCTCCATGAAAACGTAGAAAACCACGCAGAGGACGATCGTCATCAACTCCATGTCGAAGCGGCGCCGGCGGATCACGGCGACAACGAAACAGGGCACGACGATGATCGAAGCCACGACACCGACGAACAGCCACAGGTCGGCCTGCAGGAACGTGACTGCATGCGCCGCGATCCCTCGCAAGCCGACGAGAGGATCGTTCCGGCCATACCCTTGAACGAACCCCGCCATCCTGCCGATCAACACAGGTGAATGGCCTGCCAGTGCGCCGGCCGCAAAGAGCGCCACGGCCTTGGAATCCGAGCGCTCGATGGGCAACAACGTGCGCAGCGCCGTTCGGTTGACGATGATGGCCAGCAGGAACAGCGCCACGAGCGGTTCGATGATGGGTCGAAAGAGAAAGAACGCCGGCGCGTTGATTCCGGAATATCGCAACACGCCGAAAATGAGGCCGGCGAACAGCAGCGCAGCGATCGCGATGGCAACGGTACCCGGCCTCCGATTCCATGGCGCCCGGCGCACGCGGTTCCACCACTGCGACCTCAGAATGGCCGTGACGATCACCGGGCCGGCGGTGAAGACGGTTCCCTGATGAATCCACCATCCGAATCCGGCCAGAAGACCGAGGACGAACCAGTCGCGCGGACGCGCCATCCCGGTGAGCGTCGCGAACCAGTAGACGACCGCACCGATGAGGAACATCTGCTCGATTCCGAGGGTGGCCACCGAGAAGAAGACCATGTATGCGGGACCGATGGCCAGCCACAGAGCGGTCACGTTCGCGACGCGGGGGTTGAACGAACGCCGGAAGGCCATCCAGTAGAAGACGATCCCGGCCAGCACCTGCAACGATACGCCGATGCGTAGTGCCCGCATCGGATTCATCATCCAGATCAGAGGTGCCGCGACGTAGGCAGTCATCGCTCCGAGGTAGCTCTGCCCCCAGAAGAAGAGCGGATAGTCACGGCCGCTGGCGATGTCCATGGCCATCAACCCGAGAATGGCGGACTCACTGTTCCAGCCGAGTGGTAAGGCTCCATCGAAGAGAAGAGGCATGCGAATGGCGATGAAAAGGGCCGCGATGCCGGTAAGCGCCAGACGATCTCTCACTGCGACGATGCTACCGTCAACCCCACGTCACGACAACGAACCAGCGCACCATGGTCCAGCCATTCGATAACGCAACGCCCCTGATGTGGCTCGATTCGCTCCAGGGCAGCGGCATCCGTCCCGGTCTTGCGCGCATGCGTGCGCTCCTTCGGGCGCTTGGCAATCCACATCGCGCGGTTCCCGCCATCATCGTTGCGGGGACGAACGGCAAGGGCTCGACGTCGGCAATGCTGGCGTCGATTCTGAACGCGAGCGGATATCGCACCGGCCATTACACATCGCCGCATCTCGTCGATCTGCGCGAACGATGGACCATTGCCGGTGAGAACATCGACGCTGCGCTGCTCGACGAATGCATCGTCGCGCTACAGACGCTCGAGAGCGACATCACTCCGACGTACTTCGAGGCTCTGACCCTCATCGCCTTTCTTGCCTTCGCGCGCGCGAAGTGCGACATCGCGGTTCTGGAAGTCGGCATGGGCGGACGTCTCGATGCCACGAACGTCGTCAAGCCCCTGACCGCGGTGATCACGCCGATCGGGATCGATCACACCGAGTACCTCGGCAACACGATCCGGAAAATCGCCGCGGAGAAGGCGGGCGTCATCCATCGCGGGACGATCGCGCTGACGTCGAACGACGATCCGGTCGTTCTCGAGGTCATCCGGAAACGCGCCGCGCAGTTCGGGAACCGCTTCGTCCACGTCACCGAAGAGCACGACACGCCGCTCATCGGACCGTTTCAACGGCGCAACGCAGGATTGGCGGTCCGTGCGGCGCGTGAGCTCGCGAAAACATCGCTTCCTCTCATCACCGAGGAAACGATCGCGCGCGGCGTGAGGAACACGCGATGGCGCGGGCGACTCGAGCATCTCCAGGTCCGCGGCAAGGACATCTGGATCGACGGCGGCCACAACGCGCACGCCATCGCCGAGACTTCGCGATTTTTCGACGCGCACGTTCCGCACCCGCGCCTGCTCGTGTTCGGCATGATGAGCGATAAAGACGTCGGCGCCGTCACGACGCGCCTCTTTCCCCTCTTCGACCGCATCATCGCCACCGAGCCCTTCCCGCCGCGATCCGTTCGTGCCGAAACATTCCGCGGCGCAATGGCCATCCCCGATCCCGATGAAGCGTTCCGCGCCGCGCTCGATGCGCCGGAACCTTCCGTCGTCATCACCGGCTCGCTTTATCTCGCGGGCGCGGCCATCGCGTTTTTCGATAAGATCCCGCGACTATGACAGCGACCGGACACGAATTTCTTCATCGCGGGATCGAAGCCGTCGATCCCGAGATCGCCGATGCGATCCGCCTCGAAACGCAGCGGCAAAACGACACGCTCGAACTGATCGCCTCCGAGAACCACGTCTCGCACGCGGTGCTCACGGCCATGGGCTCGGTCTTCACGAACAAATACGCGGAAGGCTATCCCGGCAAGCGTTATTACGGCGGCTGCGGCCCCACCGACATCGTCGAGAACATCGCCATCGCCCGCGCCAAGGAGCTCTTCGGCGCCGAGCACGCCAACGTGCAGCCACACTCCGGATCGCAGGCCAACATGGGCGTCTACTTCGCGATGCTCAAACCCGGCGACACGATCATGGGCATGGACCTCTCGCACGGCGGACATCTCACGCACGGGCATCCGCTGTCGTACAGCGGCCGCGATTTCAAAGTCGTCGCGTACGGCGTGCGCAAGGACGATGAGTTGATCGATTACGACGAAATGGAAAGGATCGCCGAGGAATCGAAACCGCGGATGATCATCTGCGGCGCGTCCGCGTATTCGCGCGTGATCGACTTCCAGCGCATCCGCGCCATCGCGGACAAAGCCGGTGCCTTAATGATGGCCGACATCGCCCACATCGCCGGCCTCGTCGTCACCGGCCATCACCCGTCGCCGGTTCCGTATGCCGACTTCGTCACCACCACCACGCACAAAACGCTGCGCGGCCCGCGCGCCGGCCTGATTCTGTGCAAGGAAAAACACGCCAAAGACATCGACCGCTCGGTCTTCCCCGGCATTCAGGGCGGGCCGCTCGTCCACATCGTGGCTGCGAAAGCGGTGGCCTTCAAAGAAGCGCTCTCCCCCGATTTCAAAACGTACCAGGGCCAGGTCGTGAAGAACGCCAAGGCTCTCGCCGCCGCCGTGAAAGACACCGGCTTCCGCATCGTTTCCGGCGGTACCGACAACCATCTCTTCATGGCCGACGTGTTCTCGAAAGGGATCACCGGCAAGGACGCCCAGAACATGCTCGAGGCGGCGAACATCACCGTCAACAAGAACACCATTCCTTTCGATCAGAACAAGCCGATGGTGGCCTCCGGCGTTCGCATGGGCTCCCCTGCCGTGACGACGCGCGGCCTCGGCGAAGAGGACATGAAGACGATCGCCAACCTGATCGCGCGCGTGCTCGACTCCAACGGTGACGCCGGCGTCATCGACGGCGTGAAGCGCGACGTCAAGGAACTGTGCGATCGTTTTCCGATCTACTAATGCCGTGAAGAAAAACTTCCCCTACTACCCGATCTACCTCGACATCGAGGACCGCGCCGTCCTGATCATCGGGGGCGGGGAAGTGTGCGCGCGCAAGGCTGAGACGATGATGAAGTACGGCGGGCGCGTCACCATCGCCTCGCCGGCATTCACGGATGAGATCGAGCAATGGGCGGTCGAAGGTCGCGTGGTCCTGCACCGCAAGCTCTACGACGAATCCGATCTCGAGGGCGCCTCGATCGTCATCGCCTCCACCGACGATCCATGCGTCAACGCACGGATCGCGCGCGATTGCCGGCGCCGGAAGATTCCGGTCAACGTGGTCGACGTGACGCACCTCTGCGAGTTCATCGTCCCGGCCATCGTCGAAGTGGGATCGATCCAGATCGCCATCTCCACGGGCGGCAAGTCCCCCGCGCTCGCGCGCACGCTGAAGGAAGACTTGAAGAAGTTCATCGGCCCCGAATATGCCGAGGTGAACGAAGTCATGGGCACGCTGCGCGCGGGCGCAAAGAAAACGCTGCCGACAGACGTCGACCGCAAACGCTTCTTCGACGGCATCATCGCCGAAGGGATCCTGGAAATGCTGCGCAGCGGCAGGCGGCGCGAAGCGTTCGAGACGATCGCGCGCGCCTGTGAAACCGCGGGCGTGCCGGTGAGCGAGCGCGTGCGGCAGGAGCTCGACGCGAGGTGAGCTGGCGTGCGCCAGGCGCAGCGCACCGAGCAACATCCCTGGTCGTCGCCGTCTGGCTGCTGTCCGCCCTGCTCTGGCTCACCCCCGGCCTCAACCGTCCCGACGGCGTCGGCAACTTCGCCTACCTGGCCTCGACCTGGTTCGATCGCGACCTGCTCTTTTTCGACGAATGGGCGCAGGCCGGCCTGATCCGCCATAGCCAGAACGACATCCAGCTCCTCTTCAAGGACGTGACCGAGACCAACCATCTCAGCAACCACTGGACGGCCGGAACATCGCTGGCGTGGTATCCGGCCTTCGTCGCAGCCGACGTGCTCATACGCATGGCGGACCGCCCGGCCCACGACGGCCTCGCGCCGACTTACGTCGCGGCGGTCACGTTCACGAGTGCCCTGGCGGGACTGTTCGTGCTGATCGCGGGGCTCTGGTTGACGCGCCGCTACTTCGGCGACGGCATCGCTGCGAGCGCAACGATCGCGATCTGGTTCGGCTCGCCGCTGGCCTGGTACTCACTCCGCCACGCGTCGATGTCGCACGCGCTCAGCGCAGCCGTCTGCGCGGGCGTGGTCCTGCTCTCATTGCGTTTGCGCGAAAAGGTCACGCTGTCGCGCGTCTTCGCGGTCGGACTGGCCATCGGGTTTGCCTGTGCAGTCCGGCCTCAGAACATCGCCATCGCGCTCGTGCCGCTGTTCGTCGCCGACGTTCGTCCTCTCCTCCGCCACATCCACGCGTTGTTCCTCGGCGGCCTGATCGCCGCGCTGCCGCAGCTCATCGTCAGCACGGTGATCTGGGGCGGACCGCTGGTTTTTGTGAACATCGGAGGCCGCGCGCATTCATGGCAAATGTTCGCGCGCTTCCGGCCACTGGAGACGATCTTCTCCTGGTATCACGGCATGGCGCCGTGGACGCCGCTCGTCATCATCGCCATCGGCGGTCTGGCGCTGCTGTATCGCCACGACCGCGGTTTGGCGCGCGCCGGCCTGGCCACGTTCACCGCGCAATGGATGCTCCTCTCGATCCTGGAGCGATGGTTCTGGGGCGGAGCATCGTTCGGACAGCGCCGTTTCGACAGTTGCACGATCTTCTTCATTCTTGGACTGGCCGCCGTGCTGCACCGATTGCCGAAGTGGCTCGGCGCGTTGATGACCATCGCGGCCTGTTCGTGGACGATGGCACTCTTCGTCGCGGCGACGCGTCTCAATCTCAATCGCTTCCAGACGCCCGAGCAGTTGCTGGTCGCGTTTCAGAGCGCGCTCGCCGATCCCGCCTGGCGCTCGTTCCTCGGGTTCACGCCACAGCCTTTGCGCGGAACGGTGTTGATGGCAGCGCTCGTGGCCACGGTCGCCGCCGCGCTGATCTTTCTCATCGGCCGCAAAGCCGGAACGATCGCGGCAACCGTGTACCTGCTGGCCATGTCCGTCTTCTATGCATGGTGCGGATTCCACCCGCGCTACGACGACGTCGCCCGACTCAT
The DNA here is from genome assembly GCA_030775085.1 of Acidobacteriota bacterium. Classification (GTDB taxonomy): domain Bacteria; phylum Acidobacteriota; class Thermoanaerobaculia; order Gp7-AA8; family Gp7-AA8; genus QHVT01. Next base: position 10,144 of record JALYJW010000056.1, read on the forward strand.
TCTCGCCCGACACGCGCGCGGCGAGCTCACCTCCGCCGCCGCCCGCGACACCATCGGCCTCCTGCGCGATGAAGCGGAGTACATGGAGCGCGTCGGAAGACATGAGGAGGCGCAGGAGGCGCTCCGCGAAGCGGCGGCGATCCGGCCTTGAGACCAGTCGGCGGTCGGCAGTCGGCGGTCGGCAGTAATCGGGTCGGCGAGGGCGGCGCGCGGGGGTTCTCCTGCCTAACGCCTACTGCAAACTGCCTACTGATCCCCATGCTATCCTCCCGCCGCCCGCCATGCCCCTGCACGAGAAGAAAGTCATCGCTGTCCTTCCCGCATACAACGCCGAGCGAACGCTGCAGGCGACGTATGACGACATTCCGAAGGATTGGGTCGACGAGATCCTGCTGGTCGATGACTGTTCCCGCGACCGCACGGTCGCGATCTCGCGCGAGCTCGGCATCCGCACGGTCGAGCACAAGAAAAACCGCGGTTACGGCGGCAATCAGAAGACCTGCTATCGCACGGCCATGGAAGAGATGGGCGGCGAGATCATGGTCATGGTCCATCCCGATCACCAATACGACCCCACCATCATCCCCGAGCTCGTGAAACCGCTCCTGCGCGGAGATGCCGATGCGGTCTTCGGCTCGCGCATGCTCGGCGGCCGGCCCATCGAGGGCGGCATGCCGAAGTGGAAGTACTTCGCCAATCTCTTCCTGACCATGGTGGAGAATGCGACGTTCTACGTTTATCTGTCGGAGTACCACTCCGGCTTCCGCGCGTACACGAAGCGCTTCCTGGAAACGGTGAACTACGATGCGAACTCGGACGACTTCGTCTTCGACACCGAGATCATCGCCCAGGCCGTGGCCAAGGGTCTGCGCATCACCGAAGTCCCGATCCGGACGCGCTACTTCGACGAAGCATCGCAGGTCGGCTTCTGGCGCGGCGTCCGTTACGGGCTGGCCATCCTGAAGACGATGATTTTCTACAAACTGCACAAGAAGAAGATCTGGTCCCATCCGATCTTTCGCGACCGGGTCTCCGCGGCGACGGGCGCGTCCGCGGTGGCGTGAGGGGTGTTCTGTAGAATGCACGGCCTGTGACTGAAGCAAGGCGCCACGACGCGATCGCCATCGCCATCCTCGGCCTCCTGGCCACCATCCTCTTTTTCGACGTTCTGAGCGGGACGCATAACTTCTACATCCGCGATCTGTCCCGCTACTACTACCCCGCCAAGCAGGTCATTCGCGACATCGTGATGGGCGGCGAGTTTCCCTATTGGAACCGCAACTTCGCCGCCGGACAGCCCATCGCCGCGAATCCCGAGCACGAGGTTTTCTATCCGCTGACATGGCTGATCTTTCTTCCCAGCTACGACTTCGGCTACCGCCTGCACATCCTCGTACACATCTACATCGGCCTGTTCGGCATGTACGCGCTGTTGCGATCGATGGTCATCCGCGCGCCTGCCGCATTCGCCGGCGCGTTGTCGTTCGGTCTGGGCGGACTGTATCTCTCGTACATCAATCTCCTGCCGATCCTTTTCTGCGCGGCCTGGCTGCCGCTGACCTGTCTCTTCGTGCGACGTTTTTTGCTCGCACCACGATTGCGCGACTTCGCGCTGGCTTCGCTGTTTCTGGGGATGCAGTTCCTCGTCGGTGAGCCGACCACCGTGATGCAGACGGGATTTCTCATCGGCATGTACGCGCTCTATCGCGGCTGGTACGCCGCGCGCGACCATGAACTGCCGTGGAAGTACGCCGTTCCGGAGATGCTCTCGCGCGTAGCCTTCATCGCGCTGATCTCGATCGCGGCGTTCGCAGTCGGCGCCGCACAGATGATCTCGGCCATCGATCATGTCGGCGACTCGGCACGCTCGCGCACGTTCGACTTTTCGCTCGTCAGCGCCTGGAGCATGCCATGGGCAAAGTTCGCGGAGCCGATCTATCCGAACGTCCTCGGTCACCTGTCCATCGACCAGGTCACCTGGTATTGGGGCGGCGGCCTCTATCCCGGCATGGGCTCGCCGTTCATCTTCAGCATCTATTGCGGCCTTCTCGTGACCGCGCTCACCGTGGCCGCGTTCTTCGTGCGGCCGCGCGGCGGCCGTTTCGTCCTGATCGTGAGCGCGTTCTCCATTGTGATCGCGCTGGGCGGCCACACGCCGATCCTGAAACTGCTCTATGAGGCAGGAATCGCCACCTCCATCCGCTATCCCGAGAAATTCGTGATGATCGCGATCTTCGCCGCCATCCTTCTGGCGTCGCAACTGCTCGACCGGATGCTGCAGGGTGACGACGCCATCCGCCAGGCCGCGCTCGGATTCGTCGCCGCCACGACCCTCGTGGCAGGCATCGTCGCGCTGGCGGGACTGACGCCGTATTACGACGAAACCTTCTCCTGGATCTGGGGACTGAAGCAAAGCGCATCGAGCAAGATCCTTGCGATCTCGTACCGCGGCTGGATCGTCGCGCTGGCGCGCGGAGCACTGCTATTTGCGCTGCTCTGGTTTTTGCCGCGCCTGCGCCGGCCAGTCTGGCTCACATTACTGGCGCTGTTCGTCATCGCCGATCTCGCACCTCTCTCCCGCGAATTGAACCCGCGCATGCCGTCGCGCTTTTTCACCGAGCCACCGACTGCCCTGCGCGTCTTTCCGGCCGATCGCAAGCCGTTCCGCATCTTCCACGAAGCCGATTGGTACGGGCAGGAAGATCCCGCCAGGAAATACTTCTCCACCGGCGCCTCGGTTTACTGGATCGTGCGCAACGGCGTCTTTCCGATGACTCCCGTCGCTCACGACCTGAACATGGTCATCGAGCGTGATTACGACAAGACGGCGCTCGTGCCGACGCTGGACTTCATCGATTCGGTCTGGGACGTAAAACGCTCCGGCCGCGCCGACTGGTGGGCGCCGATGATGGCCATGTCCAACGCCTGGTATCGCGGCGTCTATCGATCATTCGATGAGGAAAAGAAACGTGTGGGCGGTCACATGGACAAGGCCGAGCCGATTCAGTTCATCGAGACCGCGCATCATCCCCGTTACTACTTCGCCGATCAGGTGCTGACCGTCACCGACCGCCGCGACTTCGTTCGCCGACTCACGACAGGGAGTTTCAGCAACAACGTCGCCTTCGTGTCCGCACCATCGTTCGTTCCGGCACGCGGCGTCGTCCATTCCTGGCGCGAGACCGCCAACACTGCCACTCTGGACGTGGAGAGCCTCGGCGGGCGAGGCTTCCTCGTGATGAGCGTGACGCCCCACAAGTACTGGCGCATCGCTCTCGACGGAAAGCCTGTCGATGCCGTGGTGACGAACATCGGTTTCCAGGGCATCAGCGTGCCCGCCGGCAGGCATCGCGTGACCATGACCTATCGCAATCCGCTCGCGGCCGGCGGCGCCAAGGTCTCCATCGCCGCTGCGATTCTGCTGCTGGGAGCGGCGCTGGTACCGCGCCGAAAATCGGCGGCATGACGAATCCCGACTCGCCCGAACTGGCTCGCAAGCGCCGGCATCGCAACGAACGGATCGTCGCGGTGATCGTCATCTTCGTAGTCACCGCGATCACGGGAGGCATTCTCTGGTGGTCCCATGTCGCGGGCGAATCTCTGAAGAGCGATCGGCGCTACATCCCCAAGGTCGTGAAGATCACCCCTGAGGTCGAGCTCCTGCAGGAGCTCGTACGCATCGATACTTCCAATCCAAAGGGCGCCGCCGCCGGCGCGCGATGGATCGCGGAGTATCTCCGCAGGAACGGCGTGGCCGCCGAGATCATCGAGTCCGCGCCCGAAAGGCTGAACGTCTACGCGCGCATCCGCGGCAGGGAGCGCGGAGAAGGTCTGCTCCTCTTCAACCACATCGATGTCGTCCCTGCGGGGCCGGGATGGGAAGTGCCTCCATTCAGCGGAACCATCGCCGCCAACATGCTGCACGGGCGAGGGGCGTTGGACATGAAGGCGCTGACGCTCTGTCAGATCATGGCGTTTCTCGACATCGCACGCAGCGGACGCCCTCCCGCGCACGATCTCGTCTTCCTGGCCACCGCGGACGAGGAGACGGGCAGCGTGTACGGAATGCAATGGATCATCGCCCATCGGCCGGACGTGCTGGACGGCGTCCGATTCGGGATCACCGAGGGCGGCATCACCGAAATGATGACGGAGCGGATGACCTACTTCGGCATCGAAGTCGGAGGGAAGCAACAGGTCGTGTTCACGGTCGTGGGCAATGACCTCGAATCGATGCAGAAAGCGCGCTTCGCGCTCGAGCCATACATGTTCACTCGCGAGCCGGAGCGCGTTCTGCCGGTGGTACGGCGCTTCTTCCGCGACCTCGCACCGACTCGCATCGCTTTCGAGCCCCTCCTTGCGGACATCGACACGGCCATCGACCAGGGCCAGTTCTGGCGTCTTCCGGCGTCGTATCGGGACCACACTCAGAACTCACTCTGGATCACCGCGCCCGCGAAAGCCGGCGACCGGTGGTCGATGACCGTCACGCAGGCAAATCTCCCGGATGAGCGTCCGGACGATCGCATCGCCTGGGTGGAAGCCATCGTGAAACCCTATGGTTTGGGTATCGGCAAAGTCCTCCAGAAGCAAAGCCTCGCGCCTGTGTCATCCGACGATACGCCGCTGTTCCGCATCCTCGTGCGGGAGGCCCGGCAGCGCTACGAAGTCCAGGCCGGATTGCAGCTCTTGTATCGCTCGGCTACCGATGCACGATTCCTCCGCCCACGGGGCATCGTGTGCTATGGCGTCTCGCCGTATCCCGTCGACTATTTCCAATCGCTGTCAATTCACGGTCCCAATGAACGGATCCGTCTCGATTTCTTCATGGAAGGAATCGAGTACATGCGCAAAGTCGTCGGCGCATGGGCAGCGGCGAAGTAGCGCGTCGCGCACCCAGGAGGATCGCTGACACTAATTGTCACGAACGCGGTCAACAAAGTGTCACGGCCTCTCGTTCCGAAAGCCGCAGCCGCGGCTAACCTGCTGAAAACACGAGCGTCATCCACTCCCGGGAAGTGGTATCTCGATTGCGCTTGCCGGGTCCGTAAAAGGAGATCTGAATGAACAGGAAACAAAAGGGCTTCACCCTCATCGAGCTGCTGATCGTCGTGGCGATCATCGGCATTCTCGCTGCCATTGCCATTCCCAACCTTCTGACCGCGATGCAGCGTTCGCGTCAGAAGCGGACGATGGCGGACATGCGCACCATCGCCACGGCATGGGAAGCTCGCGCGACGGATGTGAATTCGTACGCCGCCGCGGGAGCCAGCTTTCCGGCCGCGGACGAGAGCATCCTTGATATCCGGGGCATCTTCGAGCCGACATACGTGAAGATCGTTCCGGTCTATGACGGTTGGAGCGAGCCATTCCTGACCGGCATTTCCGGTGACAACAATTCCTACGGGATCAGGTCGAAGGGCGCTGACAAGGTCGACTCTTTTACTGGGACGTCCGTCGCGGGTTCTACCATGACCACGGGGAACTTCGACTGCGACATCATCTACTCCGACGGTACCTTCGTGATGTACCCGGAAGGCGTCCAGTCCCAGTAGTTTTCACCCGGCATCAGTCCAAAGCTAGGAAACGGGCGCCGGAAGGCGCCTGTTTTTTCTGTCGGCCGATCGTCCAGCACACTTGCTGCTTCTCGAGGATGAGACACCGTCCAAGGAACTTGCTGAATGACGACGAAACAAAGAGGGTTCACCCTGATCGAGTTGCTGATCGTCGTGGCAATCATCGGCATCCTCGCCGCCATCGCCGTCCCGAACCTATTGGCGGCGTTGCAGCGAACGCGTCAAAAACGCACGATGGCCGATATGCGCACGATCGCAACAGCATGGGAAGCGCGCGCCGCTGATGTAAATTCGTACAGCGCCGCAGGCGCAGGCGTGTCCTGGCCGGCCGCCGAAGTATCGGTGACGACGCTCTTCACGATGCTGACTCCCACTTATGTCAAAAAGCTCCCCGCCTATGACGGCTGGAACGAGGAGTTCCGCGTTTCCGACGACGTCGAATTTGACTACACCGTCAAGTCTTTTGGCGCCGACCAGATGGAGAGCACGACCGTCACCTCTGCCGCCTCGCGAATGGCAACAGACAAATTCGACTGCGACATCATTCTGTCGAATGGCTATTTCGTTCTGTATCCGGAAGGCGCGCAGTCGCAGTAACACACCGAAGCACGGGTCCGAATTGAGCGGGCGCCTGAGGGCGCCCGTTTTGTTTGATTGCTCTGCCAGCCCCTGCCCGTTCCGCTACGTCAGTTGCTTCTCGCGCATCACGGCATTCATGCTCGCGTACAGACGCTCATGTACGGCATGAGCATCCCGGAAGATCTGCGGAAACTGTCCAAGATCCTTCGTGGCCACGACTAGGTTCACGCCGTAAAGAAACGCGGCGTTCCCATCCAGCGTGCGGAGGTTGTCGGCCACCAGCACGAAGAACGACCGCCGTCGCTCCACCGGGATGACCGACATGATCGGTCCCATCGCATCCAGCGGCGGAGGCCCCATCTGCGGAGGATTCAGGAAGACCACCTGCGGCAGTTCCTGATTGAAAAAGTCGCGCGCCTTCACGGGCTCCGCGTGATGCACCGGCAGGAAGCCGATCAGCTTGGCCGCCTGACGAATGGCCGGGTGATCGGCTCCGACGATGAGGGCTTTCGAGCCGAGCTCGTTCTCGTGATCGTCATCGTCGGGATTCCCGTGAGGAATCGACGCGACTTGCGGCGCTACGGGCACGGGAGCCGGAGCGGCCGGGCCCTCCAGCGTCCGGCGGTCGACCGTCAGCTTGGCCTTGCAGACCGGACACGGAAACGCCACCTCGCGCATCGGCAGCTTGGTCTCGTCGAGCGACAGCGGTTTCTGGCAATTCGTGCAGGTGATCCTGATCATCGTTGCTACTCCAGCATCGACAGCATCGAATCGCCGCCGTCCTTCGATTCCGGCTCGTCGGTCATGCGCAGGGCGAGGTTGGTCGGGTTCGTGGCATAGGCAAGAGCCGTCTCGCGCGAGATGACCCGTCCGTTCCACAGTTTCTCGATCTCATCGTCGAAGGTCTGCATTCCGTCCACCGAGCCATCGTGCATGGCGTCGGTGAGCGAGCGGCCATCCGACTCGCCTTTGACGACGTAGTCGCGAGTGCGCATCGTCGACTTCAGGATCTCCAGCGCGGCCACGCGTCCGCCGCCGATTTTCGGCAGAAGACGCTGCGAGATGATGTAGCGGAACGACTGGGACAACCGCGTGCGAATCTGCGGCTCCTGATCTTTCGGAAAGACGCCGATGATGCGGTCGACCGTCTTGGCCGCGTCGATGGTGTGCAGCGTCGACAACACGAGATGCCCCGTCTCGGCAGCTTCCATGGCAATCTCGATCGTTTCGACGTCGCGCATCTCGCCGATGAGAATGACCTTCGGCGCCTGCCGCAGCGCGGCGCGCAACGCCAGGGAGAAGGTCTTCGTATCCGAGCCGAGCTCGCGCTGATTCACGGTCGACTTCACATGGCGATGCATGTACTCGACCGGGTCCTCGATGGTGATGATGTGATACGCCTGCTCGTGGTTGATCTGGTTGATGATCGCCGCCAGCGTCGTCGACTTGCCCGAGCCGGTCGGCCCCGTCACCAGCACCACGCCGTTCTTGAGAGACACGACATTGCTCAACTCGGCCGGCATTTTTAGCGACGCCAGCGTCGGAATGCCCTCGGGGATCACGCGCAGGACGATCGCGTACGTGCCGCGCTGCGAGAAGATGTTCACGCGAAAACGCGTCTTCTGAGGAATCGAGTACGAGAGATCGACCGAGCCGTTGGCCAGAAGCGTGCGCGTCAGCTCGCGGTCGCTGCGCAGCATGTGCATGGCGATGATCTCCGTCTGGAACGGCGTCAGCCGCGGCAGACCGGGAAACGTCACTGCCACCAGCTGCCCGTCGACCTCCACCTGCGGCGGACGTCCCACAGAGAAGTTGAGGTCCGACACACGATCGGAAACCTTCAGCATCGCCTCGAGGATGGCGTCGAGATTGAAATTCTTCATAGCGCCTCGCCGCGCATTGTAATGTCAGTGAGCACATCGCGCCCTATCGGCTGAGCCGATACAATCCGCCCGTGTCCATCCTGGCCATCGACCTCGGCTCGCGGCGCATCGGCATCGCGCTCAGCGACTCCGGAGTCATGGCCACGCCGCATTCGGTGATGCGCAACGAAGGCGACGTCGTCGGGAAGCTCGCTCACCTCGCGATGGAGCTCGAGGCGGAGATGTTCGTCGTCGGCACCCCGCGGCGGACACACGCCAGCGCGAACGACCGGAAGTACGTCGATTTCGCGGAGGCGCTGCGGCAGAGAACGTGCAAACAGGTCGTGCTCTGGGACGAGAGTCTGTCCACCGTGGAAGCGTCGGAACGGCTGCGCGCGAGCGGGCACAATCGGCGTGAGGCGCAGAAAGACATCGATATGCACGCAGCGGCCGTCATCCTGCAGTCGTATCTCGACGAGGTCAACGACCGAGGGAGGAAGTCATAGCTCGCAAGCAACCGCGCGGATGCCGAAAGCTCCTGCAGACGCTCTTCACCATCGCCATCTTTGCCGTGCTCCTCGGCATCGGCGGCGGTTGGTTCTTCTGGCGTGCGCTGCGCACACCACACAAGGGCTATACGGAACCGAAGACCCGCGTCGAAGTGCGGCGCGGACAGGCGACGGCGGCCATCCTCAAGAACCTGCAGCGGCACGGTGTGCTGCGCGACGAGTGGATCCCGCTCGTCTACCTGAAACTTCTCCGCGGCCGCGACTCGCTCAAGGCCGGCGTCTACGAATTCGACAAACCGCTCTCCCCCGTCGAAGTGATCGACAAGCTGGTGAGCGGCGACGTCGTGATCAAGACCATCACGGTGCGTGAAGGGCTGGATCGTTTCGCCGTGGCCAAACTCTTCGCCGACGAAGGTCTCGGCACCGAGAAGGATTGGGACGCGGCCACGCGCGACATCGATCTCATTCGCGACCTTGCTCCCGAAGCACAATCGCTGGAGGGCTATCTCTTCCCGGACACATACAAGTTCGATCCCGGCACGCCAGCGACGACGATCGTGCGGCAGATGGTGGCGAACTTCCGCAAGCATTGGGGGAACGAGATCGCGCTCATCACCACCAGCCTCGATGCGCACCAGACCGTGACGCTCGCCTCCATCGTCGAGACCGAGGCGCAACTGCCGCAGGAACGCCCCGTCGTGGCATCCGTCTACATCAACCGCGTGCGGCGACGCATGCTGCTCGGCGCCGACCCGACGGTGATCTACGCGCTCAAGCTGGCCGGCCGCTGGAACGGCAACATCCGCAAAGCCGACCTGCAGATCGACTCGCCCTACAACACGTACAGAAAGCCCGGCCTCCCACCCGGCCCCATCGCCAATCCCGGCCTGGCCTCGCTCCGCGCCGCCGCCGCACCCGCCACCACGCCATACCTTTACTTCGTGGCCCGCAACGACGGCTCGCACGTCTTCTCCACCACCAACGAAGAGCACAACCGCAACGTGGAGAAGTACCAGCGCCAATACTTTCGGGACAAGCGGAAGGCGGAGGCAGCACGATAGAGTCTCAAAGTCTCAAAGTCGCAAAGTCTCAAAGGGTAGATCCCGTGCCCCCGGTCCTTTGAGACTTTGCGACTTTGAGACTTTGAGACTCCCCCCAGTTTTCGATGCTATCCTTCCCCTCCACCAAATAACCCGGGGGTCCACGAATCATGGCAGCGCGGAACAAGCCGTACGATCAGTTCGGTCCGTACATCCTTTTCAAGAAGCTCGAGGCGGATGCCCTCGGCGATTCATGGCGTGCCGGGCGTATCGACGGGACGCAGCTTGGCGCGACCGTGGCGTTGCGACGGCTCAGCGGCGGCTCGCGCGAGGCCATGGCCGCGAATGCGTTGGCGATCGAGCCGATCCTGCCGCGCATCAACGGCACTTCCTTCGCGCGCGGGCAACACTCGGGAGTCATCGACGGTGTGCCGTTCGTGGCCTGGGAGTACGCCGGCGGCCGTTCGCTGCGACACATCATCGATCGCGCGCGCGGCGGCAAGGAGCAGCAGCCGAATCCGTTGCCTCTCGACCAGGCCATCGTCATCGCTGAAAAAACCGCGCTGTCGCTGGCCACGATGGCCGACCTTCGTGATGCCGCGGGGACGCGCCTGAGTCACGGCGCTCTCATCCCACAGTTCATCTGGATCAGTGACGACGGAGAGATCCGCATCGGCGGGCAACAGCTCGGTCCCGGTCTGGTGGCGTCCCTCGGCGATCCAAAACTCGGCGCCGACATCGGCCGCTATTTCTCTCCCGAGTACCGCAGCTCCGGCCAGGTGCAGAAGAATACCGACGTCTATTCACTGGGCGCGATCGTGTTCCTTCTCGTCACCGGTCAGGAGCCGCCCGACGCCGCCACCGCCAGCGCGTTCTCGGCTGCGACGCGCGCGGCGCGCACCATGACCGGCGCACCCATTCCCGACGACATCCGCGTGATTCTCGACAAGTCCTTCAACCTCGATCCGTCGATGCGCTTCGCCTCGGTGGGCGATATGAAGCAGGCCATTTCGGCATTGGCGAACGGCGGCAAGTACTCCGCCACGACCTTCAACCTCGCCTTCTATCTGAGCAGCCTGCTGAAGAAGGAAATGGAGAGCGAGGCCGCGGACCGCGAGAAGGAGTCGAAGGTCAACATCGCGCCGTACGTCGAGACGCCACGGCTCACACCCGCTCCCGCCGCCGATCCTTCGCGCTCCTCGGAGATGGAACCGCCGCCGTTCATGCTCGGCGCGGATCTCGAGCCGAAGAAGAAGAGCAAGCTTCCGATGGCGATCGCTGCAGGAGTCGTTCTGGCTGCGATCGGCGTAGGCGCTTTCATGATGCTGGGTAAGTCGCCCACGCAGGCCGAGCCGGCGCAGGTGGCGAGCGCACAGACGATCCCCGCGCCGAAACCGCCGCCGCGGATCATCTCGCAGCCGATCGCCGTGACGCCGGACGGTACCGGCACCGCCGGAGCTACCACGACCGCCACGACGGATACCGAAGCGCAGAAGAAAGCATTCGAAGACGCAGTCGCCGCAAGGATGCAGGCGGAGATGATGAAGCTGCAGGACGCTTTCACGGCCGACTTGCAGAAAAAGCAGGCCAGGAATGCGCCAGTAGCCACGGCACCATCCGGGCAGGAATCGGCGCCGCAAACATCCGCCGCCGAAGAGCGTGCCCCAAGCGCCGCACAACTCGATCAGCAACGCCGCGCGGAGCAGGCCGCCGAAACAACGCGCACAGCCACGCAGGCGCCTGTTCCGACGCAGACCGCAGCACCCCAGCCCGCCGTGACCGCGGCAGCACCCGCGCCGGCGCCGGTGAGCGCCGTTCGTGAAGGCGACGTCGTCGCGGTCGGCGATCTCGACGTCGTGCCGCGCATCGTCCGCGCCGCCAAGCCGGTCTATCCGCCGATGGCGATGCGCCAGAAAATCGAGGCCACCATCGTCCTCACGGTCCTGGTGAGCGAGACCGGCGACGTGCTGGACGTGCGCGTGCTGCGCGGCGAGCCTCGCTTCGGTCTCAACGACGCAGCAATCCGCGCCATGAGAGCGACGCGCTTCTCATCACCGATGAAAGACGGCAAGCGCGTGCGCACCTGGTTCCCGCAGTCGTTCGAGTTCAAGACGAACTGATCCAGAGGGCAGAGTGCCTCGCGCTCTGCCCTCTACTCCGCCGGTCTCCGACCAATCACAACCGATACTTCGAAGTAGCGCTTGCGGGCGATGCCGTCCAAACGGTTGCGCTCGCGGATGTAGGCTCGCGCGCCCGGGGCGACGTTCGCTCCTTCCCGGAGAAGCACTGCGCTCGGATCGGCGATGAGCGGCGGCACGACGCGGACGATCTTCAACGCGTACTCCGGCATCAGCAAATGGGCGTGAGCGGCGAGCGTTTCGTCGACGTAGATGTTCTTCGACTCGGGCGCGTACTCCGCGCGGATGGACTCGATCGCGGCGACGGGAGGCGACACGGTCGTATGCGCGATTCGTAGCGCGGGCCACGTCCAGACCATCAGCAGCGCGGCCGTGGCGGTCAGTGTCACGTTGCGTCCTCGGCGAGGGATGCCGTACGCGGCGAGCAGCGCGCAAAGCGGCATGTATCCGATGGAGAACCGGCTGGAGCTGTTGAAATCGAGATAGAGCCAGGCGAAGAGAAGAAACGGTCCGAACACGAGCAGCGGCAGCCAGTCGCGACGCCGCCAGAGAGCGTGCAATCCGAGGACGCTGAGGATTGCGATCACGACATTCAGAATCGGCGCACGATAGGGACGGATGAAGAAATCGTCCGCAACCTGAATCAGGCCGGGACGTGTCGCGCTGAGAAACGAATCGACCTCACGGATGTAGCGCTCGTGTCTCACGAGCGCCGCACGATACGCATCCCAGCCTCCGCTGAACGACGCCGCCGTCCCGTAGCTCGTCATCACGATCAACGCGATGATTGCTGCTCCGATCACCGCGGTCCGCCGCCGGTACAAAAACGCCAGCAGCAGCGGCACAAAGCCGATCAGCAGATTCTGCGGACGGAAGCCTGCAGCGATGCCGAGGACCACGGCTCCTGCGAGCAACGCTCGATCGCTGCGGCAGCCGCGCAGCAGCAGCGCCGCCGCGGCGAGCGCGAGCACGAGCGACGGCACATCGCTGAATGCCGTCCCGCCGTAGAACCAGACGTTGGGAAAGAACGCCAGCAGCAGCGCAGATGCGAAGGCGGTGAATGTCGGAACGCGCATCTCGCGCGCCAGAAAAAACATCGCCGGAAAAAGAAAGAGCGCCGACGCGAAGGCGATGCCTTGCAGCGCATGAAACGCATCGAGCGGCGTCCATTCCGTCAGTGCTTTCGCGAGCGCGATGAAGAGCGGAAAACCCGGCGGATGCGGGTGATGCGCAACGACGTCATAGTCGCGCACCGCCAAAGCAAAGAGCGCTTCGTCCCAGTCCCACAATGTCAGCGACAGCGCCGGCCATCTCGATACGGCCACGAAGAGCGTCAGCAGCCACGCGGCGATACGCTCATCGCGCGTCAGCGGCTCCGGCGCCCGAGCGAACATCACTGCGCAGGCATCCATGACAACCGATCGAGCCTCAGACCGAGCTCGCGTGTATCGGTGGACTTCCCGCGGCGAGCCGGGATTACCGTTGCGCTGGTGACGAGGCGCAGCTCATTTGCAGCGCCGGCTCGCGATGGCAAGGTCCATGAGCGCTCGACGTTTTCCGACGTGGCCACAAAGTGGTCGATGACCTGGCCGTTCCAATAGATATCCACCGCCGGCGCCGACGACAGCCAGGCGATCGGCACGAAGAGTCGGAGCGACACGATTCCGGAGCCGCGGAGGGCCGGCAGCAGTACCGTCCCTTCTTTCTTCGACCACCGCCACAGGTGCGCACGCATGGCTTCCGGTCCATGCCAGCCGCGAATGTAGCGGACGAGCCCCTCGGCGCGGATCACCGAGGCTTCGAAATTGCGGCGCCGGATGATCCGCCACAGCCTTTCGTGCGGACTGACGAAGCTCTGCCCTCCCTCATGAACGCGCCAGTCCACCACCCACGCCTCTCCCATCGCTTCCGGGATGTCCTCCGGCTCTTCGAAGAACTGCGGCTTGCGATCGTCGAGCACGTAGTCCGACAGCGGTCCGAAAAGTCCGTGGACGAAGAGCGTCGCCGAAGGCGTCACACTGCTGCGCACCCAACGCAACGCCGCGACGGGAGGCGCTTCCCGAGTGCGCTGCGATTGCAGCGCCGGCCAGGTCCAGATGCTCAGGATCACCACGATGGCCGCGCAGAAAACGATCTGCGCCTTCCTGCCGAAGAGCAGAAAACCATCCGCGGCCAGAAGTGAGTAAGCGGCCAGATAAGCGATCGAATATCTCCCCGCTGCCTCGATGTCGAAATTCAGCCACGATATGAGCGCCAGCGGCATGAACATCGCGAGCGTCAGCAACGGCGCGAGGCGGCGGCGCACGATGGCCGCAATCGTGGAGAGCGCACCCGCGACGGCGATGCCATTCAACACATCCTCATGCCAGAAGGGCCAGAGCAGAAACCTCTTCGCCGCCTGATACAGCGACGGCCGGATGGGGTTGCGCCACGAGTCGATCTCACGCACGTACTTGCTCTGCGCGCGGACGATGTCGATGAAGGCGTCCAATCCGCGCGAGGCCAGCGCCGCGCCGAGATAGCTTCCGCCCACGATGACGGCGCCGAGGAACATCGCCGCGGCCACCGCGCGGTAAGACTTCGCGCGGATCTGGGACCAGGTGGCCATGAGCGCCGGCACCGCGCCGATGATCAGATTGGCGGGCCGGATGCCGGCGGCGATCCCGAGCACCGCCGCACCGGCGATGAGCGCGCGCGCATCATGCCGGCCGCGCAACAACAACGCGCAGGCGACGAAGACGATCGTCGTGGCCGGCACGTCGCTGAATCCCGTTCCGCCATAGATCCAGACATTCGGCAGAAACGCATAAACGGCAGCCCCGGCCACCGCGGTGCGAAACTCGAACCCGATCTCGCGCGCGAGCCAATACAGCGCCGGAAAGAGAAACACCGCGCCGAGCAGCACGACGACCTGCAGACAACGGAATGCATCGAGGCCGGTGAGCGCGATGACTTTCGCCGCCGCAATGAACAGCGGATAACCGGGTGGGTGCGGCTGATGGTTGTTGACGTCGTAGTCCCGGACGCCGAGGGCAAAGAGACCTTCGTCCCAATCGAACATCGTCCGCGCGATGGCCAGAAAACGCGTCAGCCCGATGACGATCGCCAGCCACAGCACGATGCGTCGTTGCGTCACTGCGCCGCTTCCCGTGACATCGCCGCCGTATCGATCCGCCGCCACGTCCATGAGCGCAGCATCAGACCGAGCCGGCGTTGATCGCCACTCTCCCCACTTTGCGCGGGGACGAAGACATCGCTCAGTTGAATGACGAGATCTCTGGCCTTGCCGTTTCCGTGGATGACGAAACGAACCTCGTTGTCCGCCTTCGCCACAATGGAGTCGAGCGTTTCGCCGTCGAGCGTGAACGTCACGCGCACCGGTTTCCGATGAACGTGGACCGGCACAAGGAACTGCAGGTGCAACTCGCGATCACTCCGCGCCGGTCCGAAGCGGATGACCGCGCGCTGCGCCGACCACCGCCACCTCTGCACACCGTCATCTTCGAGGTTGTACCATCCGTCGCCAAAGCCCAACACTTCGCTTGCGGGCTGCACGAACGCCTCGAATGCCCGTTTCGTGACGATGTTCCAGGTTCTGTTGCGCGGGCGAACGAACGTCACCACTCCATCGGGCGGCGGCGGCGCCAGTTCGATGTACCAGCCGTTCAAGGCCGACCGATGAGAGAGCATCTCCGCCGTCGTCCCGACGACCACCCGTGGATGGCGCGGCGCGAAGTACTTCACCCACGGCTGTGCGCTTCCATCGACAAAGAGTGTCGACGTGGCCGGGACATGCTCGTTGAGCCATG
Source organism: Acidobacteriota bacterium (assembly GCA_030775085.1). Lineage (GTDB taxonomy): Bacteria > Acidobacteriota > Thermoanaerobaculia > Gp7-AA8 > Gp7-AA8 > QHVT01. The sequence goes on from JALYJW010000056.1 coordinate 25,657, forward strand.
CAGCCGCGGCCGTCGGTGGAGCGATGGTGTTGCGCGGCGTCTCGAACGCCGGAAGGCCCCAGGTGATCAATCGCCCGAGGAGCACCGCCACCACAATCGACAGGACGGCCAGGCGCACAGTCCGTTCGCGGCTCGCAGCGAACAGCTTCGCGAAGAGTCGCGCCAACACGTCCGTCCCTTCGATCGCCAGAATCGCCGGGCCGGCCAGATAGTTCAGCGAGAACCGGCTCGAGCCGGCCGGGTTCGCCGCCAGCATCGAGACCAGCAGAAACGGCACGAACGTCAGCAGTACCTCCGCCACGACGTGACGCCGCCCCGCGACGATGGCCACGAGTGCGAGCAGATTGATCAGAAGCATGACCTTGCCGGCGTCGAACGGATCGAGATGCACCATCAACACTTCCGAGAGTGGAGGACGAGCAATGCTGTTCACACTATCGGCGCGCGCCACGTACTGCGAATGCGCGCTCAGTACGTTGATGTACTTCTCGAATCCTGTGACGTAGGCAACGATGCCATAGCCGATGCCGGCGAGGAGCAGCAGCGCGAGCGAGCCCGCGACGACCGCGCGGAAACGCCGGGCGCGCAGCAATCGCACCGTGGCCAGCGTCCACGGAAAAACGGCCACGATCGCGTTCTGCGGCCGCACCAGCACTCCCGCCGCGAGCGCGACCGAAGCCGCAACATAGCCACGTGTGCCGGTGGCGGCGAGATAGCCGGCGATCGCGCCGAGGTACAGCAACATTCCGAGCGGATCGCTGAAGGCGGTACCGCCGTAAAACCAGACGTTCGTGAAGAAGGAAAAGACGAGGGCCGCCGAGATCGACGCGAAGAAATCCAGACGAAACGCCCGCGCCACGGCAAACATCGCCGGAAAGACGAGCCACGACGCCACGACATTGACCGCCTGCAGCGCGTGAAAGTCGGAGCTCGCAAACAGCCGCGCAAACTTACCGAGCAGGATGAACAACGGGAAACCGGCCGGATGCGGCTGATGCGCACCCAGATCGTAGTCGCCGAGCGCCAGGCAGAAGAGGACCTCGTCCCAATCCCACGGACCGCGCGACAGAGGAATGAATCGCGTCACGCCGACCATGACGGTCAGCGTCAACACAGTCAGGCGCTCTTTACGCTCAGCGGACATCGGTCCGGAGCTTAATGCGGTTCCCATTCTCCCAAGGCACCATTCTCGCAAAATGCGCATCGATGGCGGCCAAAGGAGTGCGACGCCGTGGGAGTCTCGATCTGCACGGGATCCGGCGCGAGGGCAGCAAGACCACGGGGTTCACTTACCGTCTGGCCAGCGGCACGGCCCTCGATGATGAGAAGATGCTGGCGCGCATTGCGAAGCTGCGCATCCCGCCGGCCTGGCAGAACGTGCGCATCGCCCGAGGAGACGCATCGCCGCTGCAGGCGGTAGGCGTCGACAAGAAAGGGCGCACTCAGTATCTCTACCATGCGCGCTTCCGCGCTCAACGCGAAGAAGCCAAGTTCAAGCGCGTGGTCGAGTTCGGCGAATCGCTTCCCGCGCTGCGACGACGCGTCCGTGCCGATCTCGAGCGCAGCCAGCACGATTCGCTGGAGCGGCAGCGTGTGCTGGCCGCCATGGTGCGCCTGATCGACCAGGGCTTTTTCCGCATCGGCAACGACAAGAGCGCCGAGGCGGAATCGACGTTCGGCCTCTCCACGATCCGCGCCTCGCACGTGCGCGTCAAAAGCCCGGTCGTTCGTTTCGACTACGTCGGCAAGTGGAAAAAGCAACAGCAAAGAGCCGTCGCCGACCGCGAAGTCGCGGCCATCGTGACGCGTTTGAAGAAAGCATCCGGCAAAGAGGGCGAGTTGTTCCGGTTCACGCAGAACGGGCGGATCGTCGACGTGAAAGACCGTCACGTGAACGACTACATCCAATCGATCATCGGCAAAGACTTCACGGCCAAAGACTTTCGCACCTGGGCCGGCACGCTCCTCTGCTCCATCGCCCTGGCCATGCAGGGACAGGGAACGAGCAAGACCGATCGAAAACGCCGCGTGCGCAACGCCATCGCCGCCACGGCCGACCAGCTCGGCAACACCCCGCCGGTGTGCCGCTCCTCCTACATCTGCCCGCGCCTTCTCGACGAGTACATGGAAGGCAAACCGTTCGAGACGCTCCGCAAGACGCGCAAAGGCAGTCCCGTCGTGCGCGTAGGGCTGTCGATCGAAGAACGCGCGCTGCTCAAATTTCTGCGCGAGACGATTGCGGATCGAAGGCGATCGCGTTCGAGGGGACTTGAAGCTCGCGAAAACTCAGGCCCCTCTCCCCGCAACGGCGGGGAGAGGGTCAGGGTGAGGGGCGGCTCTCGCGATACAGAGACTTAGAACGTCTGCCCAATCCAGAAACTGGTGCGGTATCCCTTCTCGAGCTGCTTGAGATCGGTGCGTCGCGCGAAGTCCCAGTTGAGCTGCATGCCGAGGAAGTTGAACGAGACGCCCAGCCCGACGGAAGCCTTGGCGTCGGCGAGGCGGCCGTCGCGCTGGAAGGTGAAGGGACGATCCTCGAAGCGGGCCGCGCCGATGTCGAAGAAGAGCGCACCGCGAATCTGCTGGAGCACGAGGACCGGCGTGGCCAGCACGTCGATCAGCGGGAAACGGAGCTCCACGTTTGCAAAGCCGGCGTGTTGTCCGACGAGCGTGCGGAACTCGTAGCCACGCAGCGTATTCAGGCCGCCGAAGTATGCGAAGTTCGGCGCGTTCCCCTCCGACCAGTTGCCGTAGAAACGCGTGGCCAGCAGTGTACGGGAGCTGATCTGGAAGTACTCGCGCCAGTCGACGGACACATCGGCGCTGAGCAAGCCGCCATCCGTCATGTCGGGTGCATACGAGGCGCTGATCTCATAGCGCCGGCCCGACACCGGCCCGAAGAACTTCCACACCGCGCTGTCTCCGGTGAAGGTCGTACTGATGACCGGGAAGTTGTCTTCGCGCTGTTCATAAGCGACGAGATCGGGTCCGCCCAGCGGATCGGGGAAGAAGCGCGGATAGTAGTAGTCGCGGCTGAGATAACCGAGCCCTCCGTCGATGCGGTGATAGCGGTTGAACGGATAGCTCACGATGCCCATGGCACCGGTCTCGCGATAGGTCTGCCGGCTGTTCAAGCTGCCGGTCTCGATGTTCTGGGTGACGAAGAAGGAGCGGTTGTCGAAAAGCCGCGCGCCCCAGCTCGTGCGGCGGCGCATATCAAGATAGAGAAAGTCGAAGTTCGAGAACGAGGCCACGGAGTCGAGCGAGGCGATGAAGCGGCGCCCGCCAAGCATGTCGCTCATGAAGATCGTGGTCCGCGAAACGAAGAGCTGATCGGTGGTCACGCCGGCATTCACCGAAACGTCTTCGACGAACAGTTTGAAGCCGCCCGTTTTTTCGATTTTTTCCTCGTCGAGGAAGAACTCGGACTGCGAGCGGAACACGGAGCGCTCTTCCGGTTTGATCGGCGCGGACGGGAGCGTGGTCTTCTCCGCGGCATGCAGCGGTTTGTCCGTCGTCGTGGAGTAGAGCCGCCACTGGCCTTTGTAGTACGACGAGAAAACCATCCGCTCTTTGTTGCTTTCGCCGGTAAAGACGACCGGAGTGAAACAACCGCCCACCACGTCGGTGAACTGGAGCAGGTCGCCGGTCTCGAGGTCGAGCGAGTAAATGTTGTAGGCCGCGAAGTTCATCAGATCAGGCTTCGGCGTCCCGCCGTCGGGCAGAGCGGCATTCTCCGCCTCTTCGAGGATGTTCACGGCTGCCTCGACATTGCGGCCGGTCTGTTTGTCGGAGGCGAAGAAGAGGCGCTTGCCATCGGGACTGAAGTAGGCGTCGATGTCATTCCAGTCGCCCGACGTGAGCTGGAACCGTTCCTCGGGATTGGCGAGGTTGAGGCGGTAGAGCTTCGCGTACTGTTCTCCGACGGATGAGTAGATCAGCCACTTGCCGTCCGGCGAGTAGACCGGCGCGCCGTCGTAGAACGAATCGGCGGTGAGGTTTTTCAGATCGCCGCTCTCGAGATCGTAGACAAAGATGTCGGACTGATTTCCCTGGATTCCGGAGAAGGCAATGCTCTTCCCGTCGTGCGAGTACGTCGGAGAGAGCTGCTGTTCGACCGGCATGGGGATGGAGCGCTCGATCTCGCCCGTGAGCGGGTTGATGAGCAGCAGGTTGCGACCTCGCTCCTTCTTCACGAAGAGCGCAACCTGATCGCCGTTCGGCGCGAAGGCCACATCGCGGCCCATCTCCGGCGCGGCGGTGAAGGACTGCACGATCGGATACTCATAACGGCTCGTGTAGCCGGCGGTGAGGTTCTTGAGCAGTTTTCGCTCGGGGATGTTGAGCAGCGCCAAGTCGACTTCTTCCTTGTAGGTCGTGAAGCCGACCAGAAGATCGCCCGAGGGCGAAGGGACCGGTGAGATCTCGTTGCTGGGATCGTCCGCTTTGATCTTGAACGGCTCGCCATACTCCTGCGGCTCGCCTTTCGCGACCAGCGCGGGAAGGTATTGCTTGCGCAGCCAGGTGCGGAAACGGCTGTCGAATTCGTCGGGGGTGAGATTGAAGGCGCGTTTGAGCGCGCGGTCGATGCTGCTGCCGAGCGTGTTGCGGTACTCGTAGATGAAGTCGCGCAAGCCGTCCCACCCGTACTGCTCCTGCATGTACTGGAAGACGGCGTGGCCGAAGCGATAGGCGAAATAGCCCTGGGGATTCAGGCTGATGCGCGGGATGCGATCGTTGACGACCGCGTCGCGCAGGACCATGCGGTCGCGCGAGTCTTCATCCGCGGCCATGTACGACGCCAGTCCTTCCATCAGCCAGAGTGGCGGACTGGAGGTGAGGTTCTTCCCGAACTTGCCCTGGAAGAAAATCTCGTACTCGAAAATGTGCGTGAGCTCATGCGTGATGAGCTCGAGCAGCTCGCCGTCCGGCATGTCGATCGGCAGCACCATGCGGTTTTTCGCGGGCTCCGCGAACGCGCCAACCCCCTCGGGGATGAAGTTGAGCATGACGTTCGACTGCTCGAACGCCGAGTGCGTGGCGTAGAAGATCAGCGGGATTTTCTTGGAGACCTGGAAGTTGAACTTCTTCGAGAGATCGAGGTATGCGCTTTCCGCGGCGTCGACGACGCGCTGCAGTGAAGGGCGCTCCTCTTCGTAGAAATACACGTCGAAGTGCGTGGAGTGATAGACGCTCCATTTGAACTCGTCATAGACGATCTTGTTCTGACCGAACGGGTAAGCGGGCACGGCCGCAAGAACGACAAGGATGAGGAGGACGACGACTCTCTTCAAGAAAGCCTCCTTAAGAAACTCACGCAGCGACTAGTTGGTGAATACGTACCGAGTTCCCGAGGTCTCCTGGGCTACGAAGATGCCGATGAGCTGGGACTCCAGCGCGCGGAGATTCTCGAACAAGCCGAGGATTTCGTCGTAATTGCGCTGGTCGAACTCCTTGAAGTCGCGGAAGTTCTCTTCGAGGACCAGCTCTCCCGTATCGCCGTCGAAGACCGCCAGGTCGATGTCGAACACGAACCCGGTGGCCTCGACGAGCACCTGCCGCTGGTAGACGCGCCCGTCGGCCGGCGAAACGTAGTCCTCGGACTTGTATCCGGCGCGATCGTTGATGTCGAAATCGACGACGCCGGAGACGATGAAGTCCGCGCCGGTGCGCGCGCCCATCTCTTTCCAGTAATCGCGGGCTGCTTTCAGTGACTTGATCTCGGTGCCGGGCAGACGTGTGGCCGGCACGTCGACGAGCTTGAGCTTCGTCGACTTGGCGATCTGCTTGCGCATGTAGCGGTGGAACTCCGACTGCACGTCGACCTTGGCCGCACGGTCGCCGCGCTTCTCCCCTTTCGAGGCGATCACGAAAGGAGCGAGCGCCAGCTTCTCATCGCCGCTGATTTGCAACTTCGGTTTGACCGGCAGCTTCAGCTTCACTTCCATGACATCCGCGGCGGCCGAGAGCGGGAGCAGCAGGGCAAGAGCAAAGGCGATGCGTTTCATCGTGTCCCTTCGTGCGGCGGATTCGTCGTGGTGGTATCGGTGACGGGCGGAGTGATCGGCGGAGGAGTAGGCGCCGTCGTCGTCGTCGCAGGCGCGGCTACTGCCGGTTTCGCTTCGCGCTTCTTGCCGCGTTGGATGAACTCGATGAACCGGCTGTAATTTTTCTGGATGTGCTCGTTGGAACGATCGAGGCGAAGAGCTTCGCGATACTCCCGGGCCGCTGCGTCGAAATCACCCGTCGCTTCATAGGCCACTGCGAGATTGTTGCGGGCCATGGCATTGTCGGGCTCGATCTGCGTGGCGCGGCGGAAGCGGAACATCGCTTCGCGCCAGAGGTTCATCTTCGCCATCCGGACGCCGAAACGGCGCTGCGTGCTGGCGTCGGAGAGATCGCCGCCGCTGGACGCGCATGCGACTCCGAGCGGAAGAACGAGAAGTGCAATGAGGATCAGTGAAGACGTGGAGAAAGCGCGCTTCATCGAGACTCCCTTCTGCGCGCAGTATACTTGGGGCGTTCCCACCGACCGTTGCCACGGGTCTGCGCGACGCTTCCTTCCGCCGGCACCAACACACTCATGAATGTCGCCCCCGTGCGCGATCTGTTGATCGCGCTCTCGCTGCTTCCATTTCTCACACCGAACCGGACACGCCTGCTGCTCGAGGCTTTTGATCCTGTCTCCAGGATTCTCACCGCTCCTCCGAGGCTGCTCGAAGGGATTTTGAGCGTAACGCCGGAGCAGGCTGCGCAGGTGAGGAATCCGTTAACAAACCAGAATCGCGATCGCGTGGCCGCGCTGCGCAAGGAGACCGTGACGCTCGCGGACGACGCGTATCCGCATCTCTTGCGCAACATCGCCGATCCGCCGCTGACACTGTTTTACCGCGGAGATTTGTCGCTGCTGGGACGACCGGGCCTGGCAATCGTCGGCTCGCGCCGCGCGTCGGTGTACGCGATCAATGTCGCAGAGCTTCTGGCGCGGCAGCTCGCACCGACCGGGATCACCATCGTTTCCGGACTGGCTCTCGGCGTCGACTGCGCATCGCACACCGCGGCGCTCGATTCCGGCGGCACGACCATCGCGGTTCTCGGCACGGGCATCGATGTGATCTATCCGCGCGCGAACCGCGGTCTGTTCCAGCGCATCGCCGAGCGCGGGCTGATCGTCACCGAGTTTCCGCCGGGCTCGCCGCCGCGGCCGGAACACTTTCCGATCCGCAACCGCATCATCTCCGGACTCTCGCACGGCACGGTCATCGTGGAAGCGACGTCGCGCAGCGGATCACTCATCACAGCGCGGATGGCGGCGGAACAAGGCCGCGAAGTGTTCGCCGTCCCCGGCTCGATCTTCTCGCCGGGGTCGGAAGGCCCGCACCGCCTCATCCAGTACGGAGCGAAGCTCGTTCACGACGCGCAGGACGTGCTGGACGAGCTTCCGCGTGACGTGCTGGCCCTTCTGCAAACAGCGCCGGCCGAGGTCGCGCCGCCGGAGTCTCCGCTCGCGGAAGTACTGGCCACATTCAGCCGCGACGAGGGAGCGCACATCGACGCCGTTGCCGCGCGCCTCGGCCGCACGCCCGCGGCAGTCGCCGAGGCGCTGCTGCAACTCGAGCTCGGTGGCTGGATCCGCGCGCTGCCGGGAGCGAGATATGTGCGGGTGCGGTGATGTGCTCCAAACTGTTTGCAGCTCGCGGAAGGGATGCTCCTCGACCCTGCGTTACCATGACCTGACTTCAGCCGTCACACAGACCAGTCCAACCCACGCGAGGAAACCATGGTGAGATCCCAAAGCCGGCGCATGAACAAAGTTCTCGGTTTCATGATGTTCTGTCTCACGGCAATCCCAGCGTTCGCCGGGCTTTCGCCGGACCTCGAAGAGTGGGGCTCCGGACCGGCAAAGTGGATCATGACGTCGGAGGAGCAGCGCGCCTGGCGCAACATCGCCACGGACGGCGACGCCATCAACTTCATCGACCTCTTCTGGGCCCGTCGCGATCCCTCCCTCGGCACCGCGGTCAACGAGTTCAGAAATGAGTTCCTTTCGCGCGTGGCGTTTTCCGACAGAACGTTCGTCGAGAGGCGCATCAAGCGCGGATCGTTGACCGACCGCGGCCGCGTTTACATCGTTCTGGGCGCCGCCACGAGCATGGCCGGTGCGATGCGCGGAAACAACTCTCAGCAGGGTGTCAAGAGCGGGGGCGGAAACATTGATCCATCCGGCAACCGTCAGATGGGCGAGCGCGACGTATGGATCTGGGAGCAGGCCGACGCTCGGAAGTTCGACATGGGAAGAATCGAAGTGGTCTTCATCGAAGACGCAACCTCGCGCAGCAAACGGCGGGATCCGCAACGCACGGACTTCGGTCTGGCCGGTACGGTGGCCATCAAGAAAGCGATCGTGAATCCCGACATGACGGCGGTACCGGATTGGGCGCTGAGGGGCGGGTTGAACCCGGTGGCCCATATGATCGCCATCGCGGACGTTCTTCCAGTGCCCTCTGCACCCCCTGTCACGACGCCGGCGCCCCGGGCGATTGTGGACGAAGGACCAGCCGTTGCCAGCAATGCGCCCGGTGCGTCGCGGCTCACGCTACTCGCACGCGGAGCGATCGAAGCACGCTCCACCGGCGACCCATTCGCGGTCCAATCCGAAACCGCTTTCCAGCCGGGCGCCGATATCCCGTGGGCTGTTCAGTACTGCTCGGCCAAAGCAGAAGTACCGAAGATGAAATTCTTGCTGGGGATCAGTGGTCCACTCGACGGTCCATCGAGCGAGCGCATCACCCGCGAGAAGGACGCGAAGCCGGAGCGGATGACCACGCTGCCGGGTTGCTACGTCCTGCAGGGAATGGTGCCCATCGCGAAATTGACGGCCGGACGTTACAGATTGACCGTCATGCTCGACGACTCCGTGACGGGCGAGAGCCACACTCTCAAACGGGAATTCCGCGTCGAGTAGCTCTGCGATCAGGAACGCGTTCAGGACAGGCCGGTCAGGTCGCTGCGCTCTTTCGCGTTCTTGATCGTCACGGCCACGACCGCCAGCGGCACGCCCCACGTGACGAGCCGGCGAAAGACCTTCGGCATTCCGAAGCCCAGGATGATGCCGAGCACCGCGCCGCCCGCGACGAGCTGCGGGGCGTAGGTGCTGGCCAGCGTTTTCGGGTCGAGGTTGGTGCGCAGATGGCGATCCAGCTCGTCGATGCGGTCGCCCACTCCATCGCGCGCGCGCACGATGGCCTGCTCGATGTTCTGCTTCTGATCGTTCCCCGCCATCAGCGACTCCTCACCCGCGCCACGTCCGCCTTGAGCGCATCGAGATCGCCGCGAATGTGATCGATCGAGTCGGTGGGAACGAAGTTCACGCTCTCCAGTTTCTTCTTGCCCATCATCGCCAGCACGGCGGCAGCCGCGAACAACACGAGCGTGACGATCAGCGACGAAAGCCACGCCGGGACGCCCATCGCCACCAATCCCAGGGTGATGGTCACGAAGAGAAAAGCCAGACCGATCAGACTGAGGAACAACGCCGCTGCCAGCAAAGCAGCGCCCCCGCCCAGCTTGGACGCCGATTCCTGCAATTCGAGCTTCAGCAGTGCGATCTCGCTGCGAAACAGGTTCGAGAGATCGGACGTGAGCTCTTTGAAGATGGTGCCGAGCGATCGCTCGCGTTCGGTTGCCGTGTAATTGCTCATGTCTACTCCGTTGAGCAAGAGCGTTACCAGAGAGTGGCGCAGTGTATCGAATTAGAGCGCTGAGCGCTCTTCCCTCGGCCCTCGGATGCCGATGTACACTCCCCGCGATGTCCGATGTAGTCGAACTGGTGAAAGACTTTCGCTTCGAGGCGGCGCATTGGCTGCCCAATGTTCCGGCGAGCCACAAGTGCCGGCGCGTCCATGGCCATTCGTTCCGCGGCGAGGTGGCGGTACGCGGCCCGATCGATCCGCACCTCGGCTGGGTGATCGATTTTGCGGATCTGAAGCGCGCCGTCGATCCGCTCGTGGAGCGTCTCGACCACTACACGCTGAATGACATCG